>JAAELB010000881.1 GCA_024227155.1 Desulfobulbaceae bacterium | reverse complement strand
CATTACCTTGAATAAATCGTATATTATCACTCATTGTCATTATCCTGGTCTGTTAACACCTCGATCGCCAGATCGGGGCACCGCAATTCGCATAACTTACAACAGATACAATCCTCCGGACTAACAACTACTGCCTTGTCCCTGGAGTCAAGTTCAAGTACTTTTTTCGGGCAGAAACTGACGCAGATTTCGCAACCTTTGCACCAGTCTCTGTTAACTGTAAGCTCCTTGAGCACTTTCTTGGCCATACCTTAGTTCCTATTCGCCTGAGATTTTTAATACCAGACCGTTATGGTTTACCTAATTACAATAGCCCAACCCACCACCCTGCACAACTGACGCTACTATCCGCCAGAAATTGCAGGGTAAATATCGATAACGTCTCCCTCAGCCACAGCATCCTGAAGGCCTACAACCTTACCATCCCTCACCGCTATAACAGAGCCGAAGGTCTTGTCATTTTTAGCAGCACAATGCTGTAGAACCATTTCAAAGCTTGCAGGTGTAGCGATGTCTGAATGCACGCTACCAAGATTGCTGAGCTTGAAGTTTAGCGTTACCACATCCTGGCCTCGGCGGTTTCCTCATCTGTGATATCTATTTTTTCCAGAGTATCCGTCTGTGCCACATCATAAAAGGTTTCTGTAAATCGATAATCCAGTGCGGTAATACCTGCATCGGTATTAAATTGATGTTCCATGCGCAAGGTATCTTTGACAAAATCGTCGAATTCAGTATCACTGATCTCAACATCATAGCGTGCTTTGATGAGATCCAAAAGTGGAGTCATATCATCGCGCACTGAATAGCGAACAAAATTACACAATCCCATTGCGTCCATTCTTGAACCAATCACCTGGAACTTTTTCGACAGTGCAACCTTCCCTTCTTTAGTAATTGGATCTTCCTCATCCCGAAGGGTAAAGCCAAAGGTGTGATCCGCTCCCATGGGTGAAGAAAGGTAGGTCATTGCCATCCCTTTGGTTCCACGGGGCTCATAGGCAGGAAGAGCCTGTCCCAGAACATGGGGTGCATGTCGAACACCAAATACCTTGGCAGCAATTTTAACCCCGGATGCCAAAATACGACCCATAGGGGTCACATTCAGGATCTCCTCCATCATTGAAATCGCAGCCTCATCATCACCAAATTCAGCAAGACCCGCTTCCATGGCCACACCGATTGCAGCACCACAATCAAGGGTATCAACCCCGGCATCATTGGCTATTCGATTCATCTTGGCAATGGTATCAAGATTTTTCAGGCAGAGATTAGAGCCCATAAGTGCCATGGTCTCATATTCAATGGGTGAGCAAAGCAGCTTTCCGTCTTTTTCCGGATAGACATTAGAACACTGTATTGCACAGGGATTCATACAGGCATGTTGAGTACGACCTTCTCCTCCCCGCTCCTTAATGGTATCGTACATGGTTTGTGCATTGATTTTCTCAGCACCTTCCATTGTACCATTGGTAAAATTTCGGGTAGGCAAAACCTTGACTGCCTGGCAGATATCCACCATGGCTGCTGTGCCATATTTAGTGAATTTTGTCGAAACTGGGTTCTCTTTGAGTAGAGACACAATTCTCTTAGAGGCTTTCTGGAAGGCCTCTTTGTCAAAGTATTGCACCTTTTCTTCACCATCGGCAAGAATCACCATTGCGATGATACGTTTTGAACCCATCACTGCGCCAAGACCACCCCGTCCGGCGTAGCGGGAACAGACACCATGGGGATCAGAGCAGGCTATGCCGGAGGCAAAGAGAAGATTTTCGCCCGCCGGACCAATAGTTATACAACCAGCTTTCTTGCCAAATTTCTCACTCAACAAATCGGATTTTTCGTAGACCCCCTTTCCAGCAAGAAAACCTCCGTCAATCAGTTCTGTTTTATCCTTGCCGATGACGATAATCTTCCACTGGGAATCTTTATCGGGTGCGTCTTCAAGGACAATAGTGCGAAGCCCCTGCTGTTCCATTCTCAAACCAACGACTCCGCCGGCGTTGCTTTCTTTTATACCACCAGTGAGAGGACTCTTGCTGCCTATACTGACTCTGTCCGAGCTGGAAACCGTAGTCCCACTGAGGGCGCCATTACAAAAAAAGAGCTTATTTCTTTTACCGAATGGATCACAACTTGCCGGGATTTCCTCGCTAACCAGTTGTGAAGAAAGTGTTCTTCCCCCAAGCAGAAACTGCTTAGAGTTACCGTTTTCCCTTTTTACTTCACCTGTTACCGTATTTATCCTTAAAACATTGAACATTATATTACTCCTTTTCCAATGCTCATTACTATCGTATCCAGGAACATCAGTTCGATCATTGATGAACCAGACGTTACACTACCCTTTTATAAATATGGCCTTCAAAATAACACTGGCCATAGCTGGATTTTCCTTTACTCGACGAGTGCAGTAACCGAACCACTGTTTGCCAAAAGGAACATAAACTCGCATTCTATGCCCCTTGTCGAGAATAGACTGTCGCAGAGCCGGGGTCACCCCATAAAGCATCTGAAATTCATATTCTTCCTTTGCAGGGTTATATTTTTCAAGCAATTTGTAGGCGCCTTCAACTACCGGCTTATCATGGGTTGCAATTGCCGGGTACATCTTCTCTTGCAACATGAGTTCTATGTCTTCAAGAAAATGTTCGTTTATTTCATCATAATTCTTATAGGCAATGGATGCAGGCTCTACATAAATCCCTTTGCATAAGCGTAAATTGACCGGACTCTCATCATTATTTATGTCCGTCAGATCTTTTATATCCTGATGCGTTCTTTTTAAATAACACTGTACCACAAGACCTACATTATTGGGAAACTCCTCTTTTATCCTTCTATAGATATCAATCTCCATATCTGTACAGGGAGAATCCTCCATATCGATTCTAACAAAGTTATCGTATGAAGCTGCTTTTTCTACAATTTCACGGATGTGTTTATATGCCACTTCTTTATCTATGAGAAGTCCAAAAAATGTTGGCTTCAGGCTATAGTTACCATCAACTCCAGCCTTCTCTGCTGCTTCAATAACCTCAAGATACTCGTTTTTATTTGCTTCTGCCTCATCAAGGTTTTTAATGAACTCACCCAAAACATCAATGGTGGTCAGAATACCTTGCTCATTAAGTTTTTTGGCCGCGTTCACGGCATCTTCAATGGTTTCTCCAGCAACATAATCTTTTGAGAACTGCCATACTAACTTCTTGGGCATGTACGGCAGTATATTTGATATCAGTTTATTGAACATATTGATCCTCCGTTTACATAGTATTTTTTATCCCGAATACCCTATATAACAATACTTTTATCTGCTCCTCTGATACTTCCTTTGAGGTTAATCGGTAACTAGCAGGCAGACACACGACCCATTTCCCAGATGCTTCACAAAAAACATAGCAATAATGATGCCAAACAACTGTAATGTCTCAAAACAGCTCTACTATGCATTGGTGGGAGCAACCTCATAAAAGAAGCACAGGGTAAGATATAAAATCAATAACTGACGTATACTAACAAATACCAACACCTTACAATTTTAATAACATGGTCGCTTCTGACAGGAAAATAGAAATTGAAGGAAATTAGCAAGGAACTCTGAGCTTTGAATTCCCACTAATAGATGGACGCAATTTACTGAAAGAACACAGCACAAGAAACTATTTATTCACATTTGAATAAACGTGAAATGTCTCACTACTCTATATTGTATTTTTTTAGCCGCCGAGCAATGGTAGGCTGGCTTACGCCCAACACTTCAGCAGCCGCTGCCTGGTTTTTATATTTTTTTACCGCCTGAACCATGACTTGTCTCTCCACACTCTCCATAATCTGCTTCAAACTCATTTCCTCTGGCCAGCCGTGATCGGCAAGTGACGACTCTGGTGCACGTTCCACAACACCTTTGGGAAGATCCAGTTTATCAACGACTTCGGTCTCCGACATGACGATGGCATGTTCACAAATATTTATGAGCTCCCGAACATTGCCCGGGTAGGAATAGGACAGCAGGGCATCCAGGGTAGATCTGCTTACCCGCTTACGGGTCCCGGCTATATCGGCAAAATAATCAACATAATACCTTATGAGAGGAGAGATACATTCTTTACGTTCCCTCAAAGCGGGTACATGCAGGGGAATGACGTTTAAGCGGTAATATAGATCCTGACGGAAAGTGGTCTTTGCCACCATATCCTGTAAATTACGATGAGTAGCAACCAAAATACGTGCGTCTATGGTAAGGACCTTTGACCCTCCTAGCCTTGTAAGGTGACCTTTCTCCAAAAAACGTAATAATTTAACCTGGGCCGATAATGGCAGTTCACCGATTTCGTCAAGAAACAAACTGCCACCATTGGCCAATTCCAGAGAACCAGGTTTTCCTCCGGCCCTGGCCCCGGTAAAGGCTCCTGCCTCATAGCCAAAAAGTTCTGACTCTATAAGTGTTTCAGGTATAGCCCCACAGTTTATCCTGATTAATGGTTTCTTAGCACGACCTGAATTTTTATGGATCAAATTTGCAATCAGCCCTTTACCAACTCCAGATTCACCAGTGATCAAAACTGTAGAATTCACGGAACTTACCTTCAACGCCTTTTCAAGTATTTTTATCATTGAAGGGCTTCTGGCGATGATCTTATGGATTTTCAATTCAGCCAATTGCATTTCAAGTAACTGATGCTGCAATTGGTCTTTCAGCGAACCCTGTTCTTCCAGTTCACGATGTAGATTATCTATTTCAGTGATGTCACGCTCACTTACCACAACACGAATGATCTGGCCGTCGTTATCAAAAACAGGAGTTGCTATCGAGATCATCTTGCGATTATCTTTTTCCTGCAACAAGCTTACAGTGGTTTTCTGCTGACTGGCCTGAAGCGCGGCAGAATCGTCGATAAAACCCTCTTTAATCAGGTCCCTCATGTTTTTTCCGATCAACTCTTCTGCCTTCGCTTTGTGAATACGCTCAGAGGCAGGATTGACACGAATAACATTAGCCTGGGCGTCACAGACAAAGAGACCGTCTGAAGAGGAGTTGATAATCGCTTCCAGTTCCCAGGTCAGATGCTGAAAGAACTGCATCTGTTTGGCAACCTTCTCAAATTCGGTGCTCTCTTCCAGCAGACAGATAGCACCAATCAACTCATCTTCCACTAGTATTGGGTTAACGCTTACCCGATACTCCCCAGACGCAACCTGCATTGAATTGGCAACCTGGGCCTTACCTTCAGCCATCGCCTTGTCGACAATATGAACAAGATCGGGCAATACATCTTTCAGCAGACGGCTTACCAGGATTCCGAATTTTTGACTGGCAATAGTATTAGCCTGGAAAACAACCCCTTTTTTCCGGTCAACTGCTAAGACGTAATTCCTGGAAACATTGATAATTGCCTGGCTCAGCACCCGCCAGTGCGGCGGTGGGTTGCATATTAAGTCTTCAACTCCTTTGAATAAATCTTCGCTATTATTCATCCTCTCACACCACCTAACCCGAATAGATCGGAACTTTCTAAAATGCTTGGATAAGTACCTTCACGAAAATAATTTCTAAGGTACTAAAGAGATCCGACTTAAACTACTTATCGGAGTTAGGTAAAACATCAAATGGTTTACCACGTTCTAGAACATCGCAACCCGCATCATACACAACTGAATTAATTATTCACAACAGAATAAACGAGAGAGAACTGGAAGGGCTGTTTCGTTAGGTCGTTGAGCAGGACAACAACACTTTCATGAGTTAGGGAAAACTATTCAGCAGCACCGCACCTGTACACGATCAGGACATATCGTATCAGACACTGCGCAGAGCAAACAAAATGGCCACTCTGCACAGGGAAAACTTCTACAACCACTTCTACTGGGTGATACACTCAACCAATTCAAGTTTAAAGGTGAGATCCTTTCCAGCAAGTGGCGGATTCGCATCAAGGGTTATGTGGGTGTCAGCAATTTCGACCACAACCACACGAAGAACCTCTCCATTGGCACCACCCATCTCAAGGCGCATGCCTAATTCCGGGTTAAGATCGGGTGGAACCTGATCTATAGGTGCCTGTATAACCATCTCATCGTTACGCTGCCCGTATGCTTTATCCACAGGGATGAGCACTGTTTTGGTCTCACCCACCGACATACTCAAGATAGCTTCCTCAAAACCCTCGATAACCTGCCCGCTTCCCACGGCAAAGCTCAAGGGGTCCCCTCCCTCGGAGCTATCGAATACTGAACCATCTTCCAATGTTCCTGTGTAGTGAACTTTTACGTTATCACCTTTTTTTACTTCAGACATATTTCTCCTTTTAGTGGTATGCCCCCTGAAAGCCTGTATAGTCCAGAGGGTATCGTTTACCTGATAGCTATTATCCTCAGCGATTTCGCTGTTAATTCCTCTTGTATTCTACGTATTATCAATGTGTCGAGTCCGACACTCCGGCAAAACCGCCGGACCTCGCTATAAATAAACATTATTTATTAATATTCAACCAACCTCACCTGAAAAGAACAGGACAGGCTATAAGCCATGGGAAAACCCAATGCCGTTCATCCTTTATTTTCCCATTTACCATGGTTAATCACTATAGTATGCTCATGGAGACAAACAGCGTTGAGTTACTACCTTTGCTCTGCAAAATACGACAGACTCCCTGAAAATATCAATTCAATTAAGTAGACAGCTAATGATTCAAAGTAAAACCATAGTTATTGGAGGTGGTGCTGCAGGGCTGATGGCAGCAGGCAGGGCTGCGGAGCGCGGAAGCAAGGTTATACTCCTTGAAAAAATGGCAAAGACAGGAAGAAAGATTGGCATCAGCGGCAAAGGTCGCTGCAACCTGACTAACAATGCTGAATTAATCGAATTCATGAATCATTTCGGCAAAAACGGACGCTTTCTCAGACAGTGTTTTCAGCAGTTTTTCACCAGTGAACTCCTGGATTTTTTTACAACCCACGGGCTCCCCTTAACACTTGAACGAGGTGGAAGATATTTCCCCGAGAGCGGTCGCGCCCTTGATGTGGTTCGAGTATTCAACAACTGGTTGAAGCAGTTACACGTTCAAACCAGAGAAAACAGCCCTGTCACCAGAATTTTGGTAAAAGATGGGGGCGTCTGCGGAATACTCTGCCAAGATAAAAAATATAGTTGTGATAACGTAATAATCGCCACCGGCGGTAAATCATACCCTCGAACCGGTTCCACCGGGGATGGATACCAGATTTTACGAGAACTGGGACACACCATTACTCCTCTGCGACCCGCTCTGGTTCCAATAAAAAGTAACCATCCCTCACTGGGAAAGCTTGCAGGACTCGAGTTGCGTAACGTACAGGTGCGAGTCTTTGTTGATAAAAAGAAAAAAACTCAGGAATTTGGTGAACTCTCATTTACCAGTTCTGGTCTCAGCGGACCAACAGCGCTCACTCTCAGTGGGCTTATTATTGAAGCCCTTTCTACAAAAAAACGTGTACAACTCGCCCTTGATCTCAAACCGGCACTCGATGAAAAAAAACTTGATGCTCGCTTAATCAGAGATCTTCAAAGCAGAAGAGGTGAATCGATCGAATCCATACTCCGCGGAATACTTCCAAAACAGCTCATCGAAGTGTGCCTTGTTGAGTGCAAAATTCCTAAAGATATAGACACAACACAGTTTCCAGGAAAAACACGAAAGAAACTGGTAAGCTGGCTGAAAGATTTTCGTTTTGACATAACCGGTCACCGCTCCTGGGATGAAGCTATCGTTACCGCGGGGGGGGTTAGCCTCAAGGAGATCGATCCCGTGACCATGGAATCCAAGCTGATAAAGAGACTATTTATTGCTGGAGAGTTACTGGATATACAGGCTGACACAGGCGGCTACAACCTCCAGGCTGCATTTTCAACAGGCTGGGTTGCGGGAAACTCGATCTATTCAGATTAATTGAAGTGAATACACTCACTGAGTTTGACCTTAAATACTCCATACAGTAAAATTTAGTACCTTAGAAATTCATTCATATTTCTTATGAATGAATTTCTAAGATACTTATCCCGTCTTTATTACCATATACGGGGTTAGTACTTTACTACAAAAAACCTGTCACAAAAAACAAGAAAACTGATGAGTGTTTTGAAATTATGCAATCATCGCCTATTATGCCTTTTCTGGGGATTCTGAGACAAACGCCCAAGATCTAATTGCTGGACGGCTCTTTACAGAGGTGATCAATGTTTCCGACAAAATTAATTCGTATATTCCTGCTTCCAATTACTCTTATTGCCACACTGTTCCTCTACTCCTGCAACGAATCACCTGCACCGACAGTATAGGATGTGTCACTATCGCCCCCGAGGAACCATTGAAAATTGGAGTTTTGCAGGCTTTGAGTGGAGAAGTGGCACTTCTTGGCGAAGCACAACTCAACGGTATGCAGCTCGCTCTTGACAAACGTGGCAACACCTTATCAGGGCACGCAATTAGTCTACAGATTGAAGATACTGGATGCACCCCCGAAGGAGGTGCCAATTCAGCCCTTAAACTCATTGCCGATCCCCAAACCATTGCCATCTTCGGTTCAACCTGTTCAGGAGCGGCAGCCACCGCATCACAAACCATGTCAGCGGCTGACCTTACTATGATTTCAGGCAACAATTCCGCACCTTTCCTCACCTCTATCGCCGGAAAAGCCGCACCTAACTGGCAGAGTGGATATTTTCGAACGGCGTCAAACGAAGAAAATGCCGGCAAAGTCGCAGCCGAATATGTTTTTAAGCAACTCGGACTGCAAAAAGCGGCGACGATCCATGATAACGATATCTATACCAGAGGATTGACGGATAGTTTCCAGAAAGCCTATGCAAATCTCGGAGGGCAAATAGTCCTCGACACTGCTATCAATAAAGGGGAGACGGAAATGGCACCGGTGTTAGCCGCAGTTGTTAATTCTGGTGCTGAACTCCTCTTTTTCCCACTTTTTCAACCCGAAGGGAACCACATTCTCCTCCAGGCCAGAACACAACCGGCTCTCAAAGATATACTGCTCATCGGTGGAGGAGCTTTAATCCAAAAAAGTTTTCTTGATGAAACTGGGGAGTTAGCAAAAGGAATGTTTTTTGTAGGTCCAAGCAGTCCCAAGACAGCAGAGGCGGCTCAACTAGCCAACTCATACGAAACTACATTTAACGAACAACCAACAGTTGATTATTATCTCAGCGGCTACGATGCTGTAGATCTTCTTTTCTACGCTATTGAGCAAACCATGGTACGGGAAGAGGACGGCACTCTCCACCTCGGCCGTCAGGCGTTACGCGATACACTCTATTCAATTACAGATTTTAAAGGAGTTACCGGGATGATCAACTGTAATCAGTTTGGTGACTGCGCCCTTTCCGCCTAGTACAATTGGACAGCTCGTTCTTGAAATGGATCGTGGCCTTGAAAAGGCACGCCGCCTTCACGGCAGTTTCTTTATTCAATACGAGCAGATTGGCTTGCAGGCTGCTCACGAGACCTACGCCCAACCCTCTGTGCGAGAAATCGCAAGGGTTATCAGCCTAAGCCGTGAATTGAAAAAACTGATTTCCTCTTCGAATAGTGACAATCGGGTAAATATTAACCCGACTGATATCAACCTCTATCTTTCATCGGCTGAACGATTTGCCGAGACCTCAATTGAAGCGGTGGAGTTGATTTCTCTTCGGGCCGCTCCCAAAAGAGGTGTGGAAGCAAAATTACAGACTGTATTTCTCACCCTCGAAAGGACTTTACAGCCTCTCCCTGAAATATGGCCAACATTTATGCAGGGGGAGTTGCCCATGACCTGAACAATATCCTGTCAGGGGTCGTTGGCTACCCTGAACTTCTCTTAGCGGAATTACCCAAAGACAGTGCTCTCAGACACCCCCTCGAAGCAACTAAAGAGGCAGGTGAACGTGCTACAGCTGTGGTGGCAGACCTGCTTACTGTTGCCCGTGGCATTGCAAACACAAAAAAGGTGATGGGTAATTTAAGCGGTACCGGTCTTGGACTCTCCATCGTATGGAACACCATGCAGGACCACCAGGGTGCAGTCATCGTCAGCAGGACAGAAAGCGCCACCACCTTCGAGCTTTATTTTCCCGCAACCAGAGAAATCACCGCCGCCAATAAACCCATAGGACACCATACAGAGGAGCAAGGGAATGGAGAGAAGATCCTGATGGTGGACGATGAACCTCAACTGCGAGATCTGGCCAAGAGTATGCTGACACTCTTGGGCTACAACGTCACCTGTCAGGATTCAGGCGAAAATGCACTGGCATATCTGCAGAGTCAACAAGTTGATCTTGTGCTGCTTGACATGCTAATGGAGCCCGGCATAAATGGCCGCGAGACATATGAACGAATGCTGGAAATTCATCCCGGACAGAAGGCTATCATTGCCAGTGGTCTTTCAGAAAGCGATGATGTTAAGGCGGCTCAAACTATGGGCGCAGGTGGATTTATTCAAAAACCATATTCAATCAAACAACTTGGCAAATCAGTGAAAAAAGTGCTCAGAAATTGATACCGGTTTCAACTTGTTGACCGGTATCAATTCCTAACCCGAATAGATCGGAACTTTCTAAAATGCTTGGATAAGTACCTTCACAAAATCATTTCCATAACATCAATCCAGTTCAACAGCCCACTGTTCAAGCTCTGGAACTGATTGGACCATTTTTTGTTTTTGTAAAAACTCGGCAAACCTGCGATATCTGTTTTTATCAAGCGCCCCGGGCCTGAGCGCAAACCTCGGCAGGGTATCACGCCACGCCCTTCTGTTTAATTCATCATCCAGTTCCTGCCGCCCATTACTGACAAACAATTTCCAGCTCTCGTCCGGGTGATTGACAAGATATTGCATTCCCGCTTCAACACCGTTGACAAATTTTCGTAAATTTTCATTTTTCACATTATCTTTATGGGCAACCAAGATCAGTTCATCATAGGCTGGAATGCCAAATTCCTCGACGAAAAAGGAACGACCTGGCCGGTTTTCGATATCCATCTGGTTCAATTCAAAGTTCCTGAAAGCCCCGATAACGGCGTCCGCCTTTCCTGTAAAAAGCGAAGGTGAGAGGGAAAAATTAACATTTATCAGCTTAACATCAGACAACTTGAGCCCTGCTCCTTCCAGCATAACCTCAAGCAGCACAGTTTCAAATCCGCCAACAGAGTAACCTATGGTTTTACCTTTGAGATCTGCGATACTTTTAATATTTCCATCTTTTAAGACCACAAGTGAGTTAAGTGGAGTGGCAATGAGGGTTGCAATTCGAACAAGCGGTAATCCCTGATCCACGTGAAGCTGATTTTGATGCTGGTAGGACACCGCTATATCGGCTTTTTGGGCGGCCACAAACTTAGGTGGATCATTGGGATTTGAAGGTGCAATAAACTCAACATCGAGTCCCCGCTCCTTAAAAAAACCCTTTTCCTTTGCCACAAAAAGCGGTGCATGGTCAGGGTTTACAAACCAGTCGAGCAACACCGTCATTTTGGTTTCAGCCATCGCTCCGTTGCTCATAAAAAGGCACAGCGTAGTGGCCAGGACAGCTATTTTTCCCATGTTTTTAATCATTATTTAACTCCGTGGTTTTTTCCCAATAAATGGTTTTTGATAGTAGTAGATCAACAGTAAAATAGAGAATAACTGATACAACAGCGAGCAGAAACAGGGCGGCGAACATTCTGTCTATCTGCATCCTCGCATTAGCATGCAACATATAATACCCTAGCCCTCCGCTGGCCCCCACCCACTCGCCAACAACAGCACCGATTGGGGAAACCGCAGCAGCAACCCTCAGTCCACCGGCAAAAGCGGGCATTGCTGAAGGAATAACAATAGAGCGAAGAATAGCAAAAGGACTACCACCCATTATCCGGGCCAGGTCTAATAGATCTGAATCAGTGCGCCGCATACCATAATAAAAAGAAGAGGCCACCGGAAAGAAGATGATGAGAACGGCCATGGCCACCTTTGAGGCCATTCCGTAGCCAAACCACAACACCAGAAGCGGAGCAAGGGCAAAAACAGGTATTGCCTGGCTAATAACAAGGACAGGTAACATCCATCTTTTTAAACGGGGGGACAAAATCATGCTGAGAGCGCAACTGCAACCCAAAAATGTTCCGAGGCAGAGTCCTGCAACAATTTCGGCAAGGGTTATCCACATATGGCCGAAAAGAATCTGGTAGTGGCTTGCAAAGGCACGTGCCACTGGCAGTGGCCCCGGCAGTATATAGTGGGGAGCACCTGTCAGTGACACTATGCAGTGCCAGAGCAAAAGCAGCCCCATTGTTAAGGTAGTGATACGGTAGAGCTTCAAGACATCACCCCTTTCGGCTGCAAGTTCTTGCAGAAATAGTCTGTATTCTGCTGGTTACAGCCTGAATAGTTAGGAGCTTGTCCGAGAATTACCATTTCACAACTTTTCGGCGTCCAGCAGCCTGGACAAAAGGACAGGATAATCACGAATGAAGATCTCATCATTAGCATCCCGGGGAGCAGAGCCTTTTGGACAGAGACTTGTATCCACCCTTGCAGGGTTACCGGCAAGAACGATAATTGTATCCCCAAGCCGCAGAGCTTCCAGTGGATCATGGGTCACAAGTATTACTGTCTTCCCTCTGGTCATTGTAGCAGACAGGTTCTGCAGTTTTAACCGTGTCAACGCATCCAGAGCTGAAAATGGCTCATCCATTAACAGAACCGGTCTGTTTTCCATTAAGGTTCGCAGCAGGGCAACCCGTTGACGCATTCCACCCGAGAGGACAGCCGGAAGCGATGAACTGTAGTTATCCAGCCCTGCTTCCACCAGCAGACTCCCGGCTTTTTCCTTTAAAACATCATCAACTTCTCCCCGAAGTCTTGCTCCCAGAAGGACATTCTCCAGCACCGTCAACCACGGCAAGAGTAGATCTTTCTGACTCATCCAGGCGCAGGTTGCACTTTTTTCCGCTGCTCCAAGCACTATTTGTCCTTGATATGGAGTGTCAGGGCTCCCGGAAATCATCTTCAACAGGGTAGATTTGCCGCAGCCACTCGGCCCAAGAATACAGGTGCATCGCCCTCCTTCTATCTCTAGACAAAGTCGGTCAAAAAGAGGGATAGCATCGTAGGTTAAAGAAACATTTTCAAAGACAATCGAAGGAGCCTGTTTCTTTTCTGCTATATTATTGTTTACCGTCAAAGCCCGTCTCAGAAAAAATTATAAAAATGGTCAACGGGGCCATGGCCTGAGCCAATTTTATATTTTGCACCGGATAAAATAGCCCCGGTTATATATTTTTTTCCCGCCGCAACAGCATCTTCCATTGCCAGACCTTTTGCCAATGCTGAAGCAATTGCTGAAGAAAGGGTGCACCCGGTTCCGTGGGTGTTCTCTGTTTCTATCCGTTTTACTGGAAAACTCACGCTCCTTTTTTCTCCGGCCAGGTAGAGCAGATCATCACACTCTCCATTCTCAAGATGTCCACCTTTAATCAGAACATTACTACAACCAAGCTCGCTGAGTTCCACCGCAGCATCCTCAAGTTCCCCTGCAGAGTTGATGCTCCTGCCAAGCAAGACGGAAGCTTCTGGCAGATTAGGGGTAATGAGATCAGCCCGGGGAATAAGGACATTTTTCAGGGCTGCTATCGCATCATCTTCAACAAGCTTATCGCCACTGGTGGCGACCATTACAGGGTCAAGGACAACATTTGTCACCGGATATTTTTTTAACTGCTCCCCCACCACAGTTATTAGCTCAGGAGAAAACAGCATACCGATCTTCACCCCATCGGTGCCAATATCACCAAGTACCGCCTCCATCTGCTGGCGAACAAAATCCACAGGCACAGGGTGGATTGCAGAAACAGTCACCGTATTTTGGGCAGTGAGCGCAGTAATTACTGACATCCCATAACATCCGTTGGCCGATATCGCTTTCAGGTCAGCCTGAATCCCAGCCCCGCCACCGCTGTCGGAACCGGCGATTGTCAGAACCCTGGTGTATTGCTTTTTATCATTATGTTTCATTCAACTTTTCCTTACTCTTTCTCGAGCTATCTTACGACAAAGCCTGCCGTACTGCCTGGTGTAGATCCCGTGATGCTGTTTCAGGACAGGCCGAAGCAACTATTGCTGAAACCACCGCGACTCCATCGGCCCCCGCCCTGATAACATCTGCACAATTTGAAAGATTTATTCCACCAATGCCAACAACCGGTATAGACACCCTCCGCCTGATTTCGGCAACTCCTAATAGACCTAGAGGGGGTGCGATGTCAGCCTTAGTCTCCGTTGAAAAAACAGGGCTGACGCCAATATAGTCAGCCCCGTATTTTTCAGCTTCAAGCGCGTCTTTTGTCGATTCAGCAGAGATACCAACAATCATGGTTTTACCCACTAAACGCCTGGCATCCTGAAGACCCATATCAGACTGCCCAAGATGGATACCATCGGCGCCCACCGCCAGTGCTACATCGACCCTGTCGTTGATGATGAGAGGAATTTTCTTCGGTTGCAGCACCTGCAAAAGTTGCCTTGCCTCGGAGACAAATTCCCTTGTACTACAGTTCTTTTCCCGAAGCTGTACACAACTCACACCGCCCAGGACGGCCACCGAGACAATCGCCGACAGACTCCTTTTTCGAGACAGGGTTCTATCCGTAACAAGATACAGTGAATAATCGATTTTAAGGGCCATCCTCCTCTCCCCTAAGCTTCAATGATCCTGCAACCGCGGATAAGATCGTCAACAGTTATAGTGTAGAGAGCATCAATCAACGCAGGTACAAAGCTCCCTGGACCCTCCGCCTTTTCCGCAGCTTTTTCACCGGCGAGACCAAAGTAAGCAAGTGCTCCTGCAGCTGCGGCAAGGGGATCTTTTTCAACAGCAGCAAAGGCCCCAATTAAGGCAGTTGCGGAGCATCCGGTCCCTGTGACATACGGCATAAGCGAGTGGCCGTTTTCCACTCGAACCTCTCGCTCACCATCGGTGATAAGATCAACCGGGCCTGTAATTGCGAGGGTTGAGCCAAGTTCTTTTGCCAACCGTCCCCCTGTGGCCGCTGCCTCATCCACCCCATGGGTCGCGTCAACACCTTTTGTGGAAAAATCAGAGGAACCAAGGGAAAGAATCTCACTGCTGTTTCCACGAATTATTGTCACCCCTGTCTCTTTAATAATTTGTTTGGCAGCATTGGTCCTGAGGTTTGTCGCCCCGGCCCCGACAGGATCTAAAACAATAGGTGTCTGCAGAGAAGTGGCTTTTTTACCAGCCTTAACCATGCTGGCGACCCAGTTATCGGTGAGGGTACCAATGTTGAGCACCAGAGACCCGGCATAAGAAGCCATCTCTTCAACCTCGTTTTCAGCGTGGGCCATAACCGGGGAAGCTCCGGCGGCAAGGAGTACATTTGCAGTAAAGCTCATCACCACAAAGTTGGTGATGTTATGGATCAGAGGCTTGTTCTCTCTGATCTGCAATAAATTTTGAGCAGTTCGCTCCGCAAGATTTGACATATTGACACCCTGTTTTTCTGATAGTGATCCAACGTAAAAACAGAGGTGATATAGAAAGAGAGGATACAGCTGATTGAGAATTTTGACGGATAAATAAAATTTCTGCAATCCCTACGCCGGCATTATCCAGGTCAGGTTCAATGGGTATCATCTCAGGCTTTCGCCACCCCTGCAAATTTCAGTTCGGCAAGATAGTAGAATCAACCTCCGGTGTCAACAGCTTAAAGCGTCGATTTTTCGTAACCGTTCACCGCCCCCTTCAAAATACTGCATAACCAGAGTCCGTAACCGTTCGTCCAGTGCTCCAGGTTCGTTCAAGCTGGTCTCCTGGCTATAGTTGGCTATGCCAGGAGGCCTGATCGGACGAAAATGGGGTGCTGGACGAACGGTTACGATTTATTGATCAGAAAAGAGAGGAACTAAACTCTTCAAACACAATCTCGATAGGAATGGCAAAACCTATTCCCTCGGTGTCTCTAATTATCATCCGGTTCACCCCTCGCACACAGCCGTTCTCATCTATAAGTGGCCCTCCGCTGTTTCCAGGGTTAATTGCAGCATCGGTCTGCAGATACATTTGCCCATCCCCGGTATGTTTTCTGTAGCCTGAGAAAATTCCCGAGGTCACGGTGTGCCGAAGGCCAACCGGACTTCCGATAGCGTACACCTTATCTCCCTGATGCATCTTTCTCCCTGAGCGGGGCCGCTGGATGGGTGTCCATTCCCCAGCAAAGAGCGACATCAGCGCCAGATCATAGTTGTTACTCACCATAAGGTAGGTTGCAACGTGCTCAGTTCCATCGGCGAGAATAATTTTAATATCTGAAGGTTGTACTTTTGTTTCAAGTTCCTCGAGTTTTTGCTCCCTGGCATCGTGCTGAGGTAAAATCTTTGCCAGCGTTTTTTCACGACTCTTTATAATTATGCTCAGCTGGCTCTTTGTTGGCCCTTTTGCAAGCTTTCGCATCTGATTCTTCATATCGCGAATCTTCTGTTTTTCAAGCTCAATCATCCGCCGATCCCGTTCAACCTCACTTCGAAAATCGGCGATTTTCCGTTCATCAAACTCGACCACATGTCTGTTTGTTACAATATAACTGCTATCGATAAAAAAACCTGAGCCGGTCCCCCAGGGGGTCTCAATAGAGACGGTTGCATTGCGGGCTCGCTCAATTGCATCCTGGGTACTGATCGGTGCAGAGACTGTGGACTGTTCCGAAGACTTGGCTGTTAACTGGGGTTGTACGGATGCCTTTTCCTGTGAGACAGTAGTCGTTACAGATGGTTCAGAAACCTGCGACTCTACATTTTCAGAGCCTTGGTTTTGCAAAGGGTGGATAGCCGTAAAATAGTAGGTCGTGCCGGCAACAGCAATAATGAGTAGACCGAGTTGGGCGATCTTACTGACCAATCCGGATTTTTTCTTATGTTCTACGACCTCTTCATCCGCTTTTTTTCTCTCCTGAAACTTCCTATATTTGTCAAAAATAATACCGCAGGCTTCACATTCCAGGCTGACTTTCTGTTCATGGTCACATTTTGGGCAACGCATAATTCACTCTTACTTTTTGATTTTGTCCCTTGCAAAGACTCTGGTTGTTTTTCTATAATCCCAAATTTAACGCTCATATCTGTAGATAATACAAGAAACTGGTTACACTCTCTACACCACGGTATCATAAGAGCAGTCTTAATAAAAGTAGCTCTTGTACTTACAACTCAGACTCATCCTACAACTGCTTCAAGCACCGCCAGATATCCGCCACATCTCTCCGATCAATCCGGGTTAAACCAACTTGTTTGGCAAACTCAAGTCCAATCTTATACTCCGCAGGACTAAGAGAGCGATCAATTTCCGGAAAATGGTGGCAGGTACCGAAGGGATGGTATTGATCCATAATATTGACATAACTATTTTTAGACAGGGAATTCGCGATAAAGGTAAGGATTTGTTCTGTTTCGCTGGCGAGCCCCGGCATCATCAGATGTCTTATCAAAAGACCTGAAACCGCAACGCCATTGCCATCAAGCAGAAGCTCACCCACCTGATTGTGCATAGAGAGTAATGCTGATCTGGCCCTCTCGGGGTAGTCTTTTGCTTCTGCATAACGAAAAGCACTCTCCGGGGCCCAGAACTTAAAGTCCGGCATATAAATGTCGACGACACCATGGAGCAACTCTAGGCTCTGGAGGCTGTCATAGCCGCTACTGTTATAAATCACAGGAATGTTCAGTCCACCTTCCACGGCCAGTACCAGAGCACTGATAATCTGCGGCACCACATGAGATGGTGTAACCAGGTTAATATTATGGCAACCCTGGCCCTGTAATTCCAACATGATTGAGGCAAATCCCTGAGCATCCACCTCCTCACCAACACCCTCCTGCTGGCTTATGTCATGATTCTGACAAAAACAGCAGCGCAGGCTGCACGAGGATAAAAATATAGCCCCTGAACCATGGCTGCCTACGAGTGGCCCCTCTTCACCAAAATGGGGCCCAAAACTGGCAATCCGCGCCAATCTCCCGGTCTTGCACTCTCCGGTTTCACCAGCCAGTCGATCTACCTTGCACCGACGGGGACAGAGTACGCACCAGGAGAGCATACGGTGGGCTTGTTGTTCTCGTTGCTGCAAGATACCTTTATTATGAAGATCAACAGATGAAGCTGTCATGGTTACACCCGGAAGGTTGTTACTACGCTGGGATTATCAGTTTGCCTCAAGTTTAGCATAGGCGGCCAAAAGAATCATCTCCCCGTGCTCTTCAAAGCAGACGGTAAGCCGGCCCTGCTTCTTGTCCTTAATGGCTGAAACAATACCGCTGCCAAAACTTGGGTGAAAGACAGCCATACCCTCATTAATTTCATCTATTGTAAGAAAAGAGGTGCCATTTTTATCATCTACCACTACAGGGTCTGTTTTTTTCTTTTTCACTTCCACAAGCTGTACCTTGCGATCCAGCGCCTTCAGGTATTGAGTGGCAGTGACAACATCATCGGCTTTGAGCTCATCCCCCGTGTATGAATCATTAGCCAGGAGTTCTCCAAGCTGGACAGATAGACCAAGGTTTGCTTCATAAAGGAATCTGCTCGCCCTGATGTTTTGCACAGGAACCCTTGAGTTATTTGATGAGAGAGATCGTTTAAATTGAGCATCGAGAGGGTGGATACAGACGAGTTTCTCAATGGCTCTTGTTATGGCCACATAAAAGAGTCGCCGCTCATCCTCAATTTCTTCGCCATTTTCCCTGTCTCGATAAAAAGGAAAACTTCCCTCCTCAAGCCCCGGCAGGATAACAAAGGGCCATTCAAGCCCTTTAGCCCGATGGATAGAGGTAAGCAGAAGCCTCTGGCCTCCATCACTCTCTTTTTCTCCCCTGAATTCCTCTATTTTTTCTATCAGACCGACAACTGAAAGTTTGTGACCCGTCGCAAATTCAATAAATGCTTCGCAGGTCTTGACCCTGTTTTCAGCGGTCGCCGCCCGGGCTGAAAATGAAAAGAAAAAATCATATAGTTTAAAACGTGCTACCAGACGCTTTAAAAACGGCCCGGCCGCTTCAGAAGAATCACTGTGTATAAGCCACTGCCAGTTTTCTGCCGCCGCTGCGAATCTTTTCTTTATAAAAGGGGCGAAATCTCTGGTGCTCCACTGCATGAGGATCCCCGGCGCACTACCGGGATCTGCTGCAATCAGCTGTGACAGAGCTCCAATCTCATCTCTTTTCACCCCTAAATGCGGCTGGGAACACATGGCTGAGATAACCTGTTCACGTGTTTCAATAGGTTCATCACCAAGGGTACCCAGAACCAGTTTAAGATAGCCGGTTAACGCTAGAATCTCAGTACAGTTAAATACATCCGCTCCCCCCTCTAACCGATACGGGATTCCCGCCTCAAGAAGAGCAAGCTCCACGGGAACACTCTGGGCGTAGAGACGTACCAGCACCACAGCTTCACTTAGAGCGCGCCCCTGTCCCATCCAACCCTGCAAGACAGGGACAATAGGATGTTTCGTCAGTTGCTCAACACAGGAAATAGAGCTGATGCCATTTGAGCGATGGGATACACACAGCTTTCTATCACGTTTTTTATTGTTGGAGATCAGGTGATTTGCAGCTAGGGAAAGTTGATGTCCATAACGAAAGGTATACGAGAGCTGATAGTTAATGGGGTTTTTAAAATCCTTTGCAAATCTGCTGGTGATATATTCCGGTTTTGCTCCACGCCATTCATAGATACACTGATCTACATCACCTACGACCATCACATTTGCTCTGGAGGAGGCAAGTATCTTTAGAAGCTGCTGCTGGGTTTCATTAATATCCTGATACTCATCTACGATAATATGATCAATTCGGTTACCCACCCATGTTGCTAACTCATCGTTATCAAGCATGGCCATGAGTGGTTCATAAATCAAATCACCATAAAAACGTATCCGCTGCCCTTTTCTCTTTTCTTCAAAAAGAGAAAAGGCCTGGGCAAAAAACCGTAATCTAGGGGGCAGATCGAGCTGCTGAAAAACTTTTGCCGCATCACTGGTTGTCGACTTCGCCCTGTCTATAAAAGTGATAAATTCCTCTACATCATCATTTGAGAGATACCCTTCCTCCTCGTTAAATTGCTGGTACACTTCATTTGCAACCTGTCGTGCCAATCGCTCAACCACAAAGTCTTCGGTTACAAGACGATACTTTGCAAGAGCACCCCGTTTTGTAAAGCTATTTATCAAACGTAATCCAAGGGAATGAAAAGTACGAACCTCCGGCAGTGGCTTACCAAGTCCCCCAAGGCGGGCACGCATTGCAACATCAAAAGAATCCCGTGCCGACTTGTTAAACATCAGCACCAGTATATCCCCTGATGATGTGCCCTGCTCCAAGAGGTGGCCAAGCCTTGCCACCATTGTGGTGGTCTTTCCCGACCCCGCCACTGCACTTACCCGGGCATGACCATCCTGATGGTTGATAATGCGCAACTGTTCGTCTGTAAAGTTCATATTACTGCTACTGATTTTAACTCCGGTGGACGGATAGCTATCCCTGATCATTTTTTTGCTGATGTAGCCCTGAAATTCTATCAAAACCATCTGTACATAGTCAATTTTACGAATTTTGGCATCTTTTTCTATAATAATCCGTAGCGGCGAGCTCAAGTATCTGATCTAAAAGCTCCTCCAGCTGGTGAATAATAACCATATCATCTGTTTTCCTGACAAAACCAAGCATGTTATCGACGATTGCTGCCACCCGGTTACCCGATTCATTAACAGGGTTAGAGCAATTAAACTGGCAGCAAAGACGAGAGTAATATTTTTTTTAAAAAAAATTATTCTTTTTAAAATTATTAAGATAGACTGAAAAAATATTTTTGCTTTTTTATAAGTTCTCTATCAAACCAACAGTTTTGCATTGGAGATTGTTTCTATGAAGGTCAATCTAGGGCCGGTGACTCGGCTAGAAGGTCACCTTAATGTCCATACCACTGTCGAGAATAATACTATTATCGACGCCAGATGTGTCGGAGAAATGTTTCGTGGGTTCGAGGTGTTCTTACGTGGTCGCCATCCACTTGATGCTCAGCAGATAACTCAAAGAATCTGTGGCGTATGTCCCTACGCCCACGCCATTGCCTCTTCCTATGCCCAGGAAAGCATCTATCGTCCCAATATTCCGCCTAACGGCAGAATACTGCATAATCTTATTCAGGGGGCGAACCATCTCTACGATTATCTTCTCCATTTCTATCAGCTTGCTGCACTTGATTTTGTCGATGTTACAGCAATTTCAAACTATTCCGGAACAGATACCGATCTGGTTGCATTAAAGGGGTGGGTAAGCAGCGAATTATCCTCCAACAAACCATTTCCAGCGGCACCATTTCTGCCGCGGCTATCCGGCAAATATATTGACGATACAGAACTGAATATAGGCGCACTGAAAAACTATATAGAATCCCTTGAATTGCAGAAGAAGGCGAACCGGGCCTCTGCAATATTCGGTGGAAAATTTCCCCATGCAACTGCAATTTTCCCCGGCGGCTGCAGTCAGGATGCTACCATTGACCACATTGCCACCTATCAGTCCTTGATAGGGGAAGTTCGGAACTTTATTCATCAGAAATATATTCCCGATCTGGTCGCTGTGGCCTCGGCATTCCCTGAATATTGGGAGATAGGCCAGAGTAAAGGCGGTTTCATGTCCTATGGGCTGTTACCATTTGGGCCTGAATTAGATAGTGCTAGGCTTTTTGCCCCCGGAGTTCTGGAAAATGGACAGGTTTCAGCGGTAGATTTCAATGCAATAACCGAAGACGTCAGGTACTCGCATTACTCTTCCAGATCCGGGCTACGGGTAAGAAAGGGAGAACTGCAACCGGCCCCCGACAAACAGACTTCCTACTCATGGATCAAAGCTCCACGTTATAACAATAAGGTGGTGGAGGTAGGTGCTACGGCAAGGGTTCTGGTCGACTATCAGCAGGGTAACAATTCAAAAATTAAACAACTGGTCGACCATTTTGCCGGGCAGGTAGGAATTACTGCTGATAAACTTAATTCTGTCCTGGGACGCCACCTTTGTCGAGCAATCAGTGCAGTTGTTATTGCAGATTTTCTCATGGAAGAAACTGAACGTATCAATCATGGCGGACCAACTATGGCCGAATATCAGATTCCCAGCTCAGGAGAAGGATTTGGTGCAACGGAGGCATCCAGGGGGGCGTTGCTACATTATATCCGTATAGAAGATCATAAGATAGCCAAGTACGAGTGCGTAGTTCCTACCACCTGGAACTGCTCTCCCAAAGATGATAATGATCGAAATGGCCCGATGGAATCCGCCCTCATTGGAACTTATGTCGAGACCCCGCAGGAACAGATAGAAGCCAATCGGATCGTTCGCTCTTTTGATCCCTGCCTTGCCTGCGCTGTTCACTGAAAACACGGCGTCAATCTCTATGGTTTTCTTAAGTTGACCATAGAGCTATGTTGTATATCCGTACCTGAAGGAGTCTTGCATGCTAGACAGACGAAATTTTTTAAAAATGGCGGCAACCCTCAGTGCCACTTTCAGTTTACCCAGTCTTCCTGAGCCCGTTGCCGCCGCCCTGAAAAGGCTCGACCCGGCAACGGTGCCAAAATTGATATATCTCCAGGGACAGTCTTGTACCGGCTGTTCTATATCTCTTCTGCAGGCCGAATCCCCTTCCGCCGTAACGATGATTACAGCCTATTCCAAGCTCGGTTTTCATGCTGACCTCTCTGCGACCTCCGGAAGTCAGGCCCTGGATCTGATAGAAAGGTATATTTCCGGTGATGCGGGTGAATACTTCCTCGCCGTGGAAGGAAGCATTCCCTGGGATATGGATAAGGCATGTATTATCGGCGAAAAACCCCTCGCACAATACCTTGTTGAGGCGAACAAAACCATGAGCGGTGCTGTCGCCATCGGTACCTGTGCCACCCATGGAGGCATTCCGGCGGCGGAAGGAAATCTGACCGGTGCCATCAGTCTTGGTGAATTTTACCAGAGGAAGAATTTCCATCCTCTTTTAGTTCAAATCCCTGGCTGCTCAGTACATCCGGATTGGGTGTGGCACACCATAATTCACCTGGTGAAAGTCGGGTTGCCGGAGTTGACCAATGGTCAACCTGATCTCTTTTTCAAAAACAAAGTTCATGCCCTTTGCCCACGGTATCACGATTTTCAACAAGAGATTTTTGCAAAGAAAATTGGTGAGCCAGGATGTCTCTTTAAGCTGGGTTGTCTGGGACCGGATACTTTCGCCGATTGTCCGACACGCTGGTGGAATGGAGGACAAACCTGGTGTATCGGAGCCAATGCTCCCTGCATTGGCTGTTCATCGCCAAACTTTGTCCGAAAGAAGGATTTTCCCATTTACAGACTATAGTTGATTTTTGAATCCATATATTAAAGTGAACGAGGGCCAGTATCATGAGTAAAAACGTATTTGCCGATATTTCAATTACCATGAAGTTTATCCTGTCCATCCTTCTGGTGTTGATTGTTGCCTTCACTGCGGGGGGATTTTTACTTAACGGTTTCGTTAAAGAGCGGTTAACTGCGTCGTATTTTGATGCGGTTCACACTCTGTCGACAACTCTTGAATCAGGCACCAAGGGCTCTTTGGAAAGAGGGCAGATGAAAAATTTCAAAAAGTTGCTTGATGAGCAAAAAAATATCAAAGGTGTTGTGGACATCTCTCTTTATGACCGTAAAGGAGCTTTAGATATTTCCTCCTCTTTTGACGATGCGAAAGGAAAAGATCAACTTGATGAGGCGATGTTTCAACGTTTGCTTGATGAGCAGGAGGTCATTGAGGAGTTCTTGCTTGGAACAGTGCGAATAATAAGTCCCCAGATCGTCAATGCCGACTGTATCCGCTGCCATCCATCATGGAAGACAGGAGAGCTTGGAGG
Source organism: Desulfobulbaceae bacterium (assembly GCA_024227155.1). Taxonomy (GTDB): domain Bacteria; phylum Desulfobacterota; class Desulfobulbia; order Desulfobulbales; family Desulfocapsaceae; genus Desulforhopalus_A. The sequence goes on along the minus strand of JAAELB010000881.1, from coordinate 68,393 downwards.
TGCGATGGTTCTCACCTACACCACTGAAAATCTCACCACCAACATCTCCACGCTGCAGAGATATATCGTCTACGGATGTTTGAGTTTACTGGCAGGTATCTGCCTGATAGTCTTTGTAATTACAAAGTCTATCACCCGACCTCTAATCATCATGACGGATGCGATGGGGGAATTGGCAAACAACAAGCTCGAAATAGAAATTCCTGCACAGGATCGAAGTGATGAGATAGGCAGGATGTCAAAAGCGGTCAAGATTTTCCAGTTGAATGCCCATGAGAAACAACGGTTGACAGAGAGCGTACATTCCATGGCTGACGCCTTCGAATTAAGTATAGGAGGAATTGTCTCTTCCATCAGCAGTGCCGTGAACGATTTGCAAGGATCAGCCGAGGTGCTCTCCAATGCTGCGAAAAGCAGTTCGCAGCGTTCTTCTGAAGCGGCATCTTCAACTGAAACTACAGCAAACAGCGTTCTCGCCGTCTCTGATGCCACTTCTAAATTGACAGCTGCGGTTGAAGAAATTTCCAACCAGATCCAAATGTCTTCAGAAGCGGTCCATGAAGCATCCACTAAGGCTGAAACCACCAACGAAATGGTTGCCAGCCTCTCAGATGCATCAAAACAGATCAGCAATGTCACTCAACTTATATCGGACATTGCAGGGCAAACAGATCTTTTGGCGTTAAATGCAACCATTGAGGCGGCCAGAGCCGGCGAGGTAGGAAAAGGTTTTGCTGTTGTTGCCGGCGAGGTCAAAGAGCTTGCCAAACAGACAACAGACGCCACCAGAAAGATTGGAAACCAGGTAGAAGGAATACAGAATGCAGCCGATGATGTCATAAGTGCACTCACTGTTTTTAGAGAAATTATTGAAAAAATGGATGGTATATCCGCTTCAATTAGCACAGCTATAGGTGAACAGTCTGCAGCCACAGAAAATATTTGTGAATGTACGGAACAGGCAAAGGCAGGTACAGAGGAAGTAACCTCAAGCGTAGTGGTTGTCATGGAAACTGCCGAAAACACAAGTTCTGCTGCACATATGGTACTCGACAACGCTGATGAACTAGCCAAGCAGGCCGATGTCCTCAACCAGGAGGTAAGTACTTTCCTCGACAAGGTACGAACAATAAATTGAACCAACACCCCACAAGGCACTTACCCCGTCTCTCTTGCCGTTCCTTATCCCGTTTATCGGGGCTGGGCTATCAATGGATTAATAGCGATTTTACCACAATGATGCTATTCTCTGTGGGTTTGTCATATATTGACGAAAGGTAACCGTTCACCAGCACCCCATTTTCGTCCGATCAGGCCTCCTGGCATAGCCTACTATAGCCAGGAAACCAGCTTGAACGAACCTGGAGCACTGGACGAACGGTTACGGACTCTGGTTATGTAGTCTTTTGAAGGGGGCGGTGAACGGTTACGACGAAAGGATGGATATTGCTTATTTACTTGAAGGTGACGACGTAGCAATACGTGATTACCTTTTTACCTATTATTTAAAAGGAATATATGAAGTTTGCCGAAATAATTATTAGGGGTGGTAGTTTTGTTTAAACCAGCACATAAATCGACGCTTTCCGAAAATGTGACCCAGCAGATCCTTGACGCCGTCAAGGAGGGCACATGGCAACCGGGGGAAAAAATCCCAGGAGAATTATCACTCGCCAGCATGTTCAATGTGAGCCGAAACATTGTCAGAGAGGCACTCAAGGGTCTTGCCATTCTGAAAATAATCGAAGCAAAACCAGGTCAGGGAACTTTCGTGGCGAAAGATGCTATTGCCCAAGTCATGAACCGTGAGCTAACCGAGCACCTCTCCGAAAATGTTTCTATCATTGAGCTGATGGAGATCAGAATTTTGCTTGAAACAAAGATTGTCTGTTGGGCGATCGAACGTGGGAGAGACGAAGAATTTGAACGACTTAAAACCATCATTGGACAGGAACAGGTGTTTAATAGGGAGCTTACTGAATCAAGCCTAAAACCCAGGGCAGAGTTTCATCGGGTTCTTGCAGAAATTGCGGGGAATTCCCTGGCTGTGAAATTCCTGAACTCAATTCGAAGCGAATTTGAGGCCCAAAGAAGCAGGTATCTTGATCTACCAAGAGAGACATGGGAAACGATGATCAATGAACATGAAAAAATTCTTGAGTTCATTATTGCCAGAGATACTGAAAATGCGTGCAAAGAGATGACAAAACACCTAATGAGAATGGAGGCGGTGATTAGGTAGTGACACCTTCTTCTGCACTTTAGAAAGTTCTGATCTATTCGGGTTACGTTATAAGAGAAAAGCCAGCGGCAAGATTGCTGGCTTTTCTCTTTTTTAATTATTGAATGATCGATCTTCTGATTGTGTACCGTTCAAGAACATCATCGAGCACTTTAATTCCCAGACCAGGTGCTTGTGGGGCCCTCACCCTGCCATCAACAATATTTGTGGAGTAGTCGGTGATATCCTCCTGAAGGCGTAAAGGGGAAAAGTATGCATGGCCATACTGATAGAGATTTGGGACTGTCAAAGCGATATTAAGAGATGCTGCCTGGGTAATCCCCTCTTCGATCATTGAGTTGAAAAGGATATCGATGCCTTTGCTCCTTGCAAGCTCGATGATCGCCAGCGATTGCTTTATCCCCCCATTTTTGCAGACCTTAATGCTGAAAACATCTGCAGCCTCCAATCTGATCACTTCCTGAGCATGACGATAAGAAAGCAGGCTCTCATCAACGGAGATCGGCACTCCACATTTGCGGCGGATTGCAGCAATACCCTCAATATTCTCGGCATCAATGGGTTGTTCATAGAGTACCGGATCGGCTTCTTTAGCTATATTTATAAACTTAAGAGCAGCAGCCATATCATAGCCCTGATTTGCATCAAGAATAATCGGATATTCCTTACCCAGAATGTCTCGAACTGCAAGCACCCTGTTGCCGTCGTGTACGGGATCCCCCCCAACCTTCACCATGATGGAATGATACTTACACTCTCTGACTTTCTCTGCAGCTTCCACCGTTTCTTCTATGGTGCCACCTCCGATAGAACCCATGATTGGAAGATCATCGTAGAGTGCACCACCGAGCAGACGGTAGAGAGGCATTCCTGCGGCCTTGCCGAGAAGATCATAGCATGCCATATCGATTGTGCCTTTGGCCATGTGGTTGTCTCGAACCACGTCCTCCATTATTTCTGTAATTCGTCCTACGTTAGTTGGATCCTTGCCTAAAATCGCAGGGGCAAGATCATTTTTAATGATCACAGCTACCGATTCAGGTGTCTCTCCAGTAAACTTACCCATCGGATCTGTTTCTCCGTAGCCCAAAAGACCTTCATCAGTGTTTATTTTTACGATTACCGGTTTGGTTTCTTTGAGATAACCATATCTTTTCGAGAGCTTATAAGCTTTTTTAAGCGGTATACAGGTCTCGATCAATTCTACAGCTTCAATACGCATTACAAATTTCCCATTGTGTGGAGATTTTTTAAAAAATCAGTGAATGAAACCAGCTAAAGTTGGAAGATAAATAGACAGTGGCTCCCAGAAGGTGGTGAGTAGAATTGTCGGTATTGAACCAAAGAGAATCAGCATCAGCGCCGGCCTCATCATCTTGTCGATTGTTACATTTCCTGTTCTTGCTCCTATATATAAAATACCCGCCATGGGGGGAGTCATCATTCCCATGCCAAGATTTGTCCCGAGGATAGCAGCAAAAAAAGTCATAAGCACCATTGTTCCCGTCGCAACAGCTGAAGATCTCAAAAGAAAAAGAGTCTTGCCGAGCTTCATTTCACGGTATACAAAACAACCCAGTATGATGGAGTAAACTACTGCTGAAGCCGCTGCCTCTGTTGGAGTCATTATGCCGCCATAGATCCCACCTAAAATCATTACAGGCATAAGGATGGCCCCAACAGCAGCTTGGGATTTTTGTTTAAGCAGAGTCACGTGCTCCTTAAACGGTCTTTGAGGAGGCACTTCTATAGAAGGCATCTTGCGTACAATGAATACATTGATGATACAAAATAGGACAGCAAGCATAAGAGCAGGTCCCATGGTTGCTAAAAAGCACGCCGCCACTGACTGACCTGTAACAAATGCGTACATGATCATAGCAAGGCTTGGTGGAATCATGGTGCTAAGCACCGCCGCGGAACTGATAAGCGCAGCAGAGTACCCCCGTGGATACCCATGTTTTTCCATCTGGGGTATCATAATCGTGCCGATGGCTATAACCGAAGACGCTGCAGCACCTGAGATAGCGCCAAAAACGCAGGAGACGATGACTGCCACCACCCCCAGACCTCCTGTCATTCTCCCGGATAATACGTACCCACTGAATGGATTCGATCAAAAAGTAGAAGGCCATAAGGCACAGGCCAATAAGTATACTTATCTGAAAATAGACAACGGGGTAGGTGGAACCTAGGAGAGTTGACCTTGACTGTTCTCCCCTCTCAAAACCCCACACAACATAATCGTAGGCCCAGGGAATAACATAGGTAGCCGCAGCAAAAGATATGAAACTTGTCAGGGCACGACATCTTGCGTAATTCATGGTATTTCCGAAAATAAGATGGGTCAGCTCAGCTTTGATATGACTTCTCTCGTAGGCGCCGTAGGAAGCACCTATGAAATACATCCAGAAAGCGCAATAGGCGGCAAGTTCTTCGATACCAACAAATGAGCTGTTAAAACAATAACGAAGAATAACTTCGGCAAAAACAGCCGTAATAGATATGCATACTGAAATCACCAAAATCAACCGCTGCATTTTGATGAGCCCAATCCAGAGCATGTTTCCCTGTATTCCCATACAAATCCTCCGTTTACAGTAACGTGAACTCCAGGCTCACAGATTTTCACCCTGAACCGTACCTGGAACGGAACAGGGCAGTCGTATCCATGCTTTATGATTACAGCAGGCCAGCGTGTTCTCTCATAACATCCATGATTTCTTTGCCGATAACCTTATCCATGGCGGGCCATACTGTTTCCCGTACCTTTTTTGCGAGGACTTTAAGTTGTTCATCGGTCGGCTGTACAACCTTGATCCCTGCCTCAGTCAAAGCTTCACTGTAATGCTGGTCTTCCTCCATTGCAGAGACAAAGCTCTCTGAACCATATTTGGTTGCTATGTCCTGTACGATTTTCCGCTGTTCAGGCGTTAACTTCTCCCATGATTTGCTACTCATGTAGGCAAAAGAGTTCTGGAAATGTGTATTGTACTGAACCCATACTTTGGTGACATCCCTGAAGGATGACCATGTGTTATACGATTGACCACCAATCTGGCAATCAACAAGCTTGGTCTACTGTGCGATAAAAAGTTCACCCCATGGAACAGGGGTAGGAGTGAAACCGAGAGCCAGAACAAGACTTTCCCAAGCCTGGTTTCCCGGTGGGAAACGCATTTTGTAGCCTTGCTTGTCTGAATTTGGGTCAAGAACGTCAAACTCAGGGACAGATGCAAATCCGCCACCGCCAAAGCCTTGTGCAACAACAGAGAGAGCCTTCAGCCCTATCCCGTCCATGGCATCAGACATGATGTTGAGCAGGTAAGGATCTTCGCCGAGATATGCTTCTCTAGCCTCAGTCCAATTCATAACCGAATAGGGTAAAACTCTTACCTGAAGCCTAGCGTCGTAGGAAGGAGAAACCGGAAGAATTCCGATATCGACGGCACCGCGCATGATTTGCTCAGACACCTCCATCCAATCCCCGAGTTGGTTAGCCGGATAAACAGTGATTTTGATCGCACCATTGGTTTTCTCCTCAATTTCCTGCTTCATAGATTTGGTCATCTTGCCTACAGCGTCTTACCTTTGTAAAATAAATCTAACAGCACATAAACCAATGTCTAGTTGTAGAACAACTAGACACATTATTGACTAGCACACTCCAACGAAGTCGTCAAGAGATAATTTTGCCTTATTTCAAAGCGGCGAAAAGGCATTAAATCAACGGGCTCATACATGTGGAAAGCCGAAAAGTCTAATAAAGTAGACAGTCTGACAAAGTAGAATTTCATACCTCCAGTCTCTCTTCCTGCGAGACAATCAGCCCTCCAAGCCAACAAGGTTAATAACACAGATTTTCAGGTGTTTATAGAAGTGAATCATAAATTCACGAACGACTTTGGTGGTTCACTGCTTTTTCCATGTCTACAAAATTAGACTCTTCCTTAAATCAAATAGTATCGCGAAAATCATCATCGTATATCCGTCTACAAATCAGCTCTTAACGTATTGTTTTTTGAATATTTTTCGCCACTACGACAATAAGGCATGTTTCATGCAAAAGCATATTAATATACGGAACTATTCATCTTAACTGGAGTAACAATGAAAAATTTAAGTCTTGCAGCAAAAATTGGTATGGGATTCGGAGTCGTAATACTACTTCTTGCTGCTGTATCAATTATCTCATGGCGTGGAATAAGTGGGGTGACAGACGGTTTTGTTGATTATCGAGGGCTCGCAAGGGATACCAACTTAAGCGGTCGACTGCAGGCCAACATGCTGATGGTTCGAATGAATGTCAAAGACTTTAACGCAACCGGCAGTGCTAAAGATATTCGGCAGTTTGATGAGTATGTAGAGAAAATGAATACTTTTATTGAAGAAGCTCAGAAAGAAATCAACAACCCGGAGAGAGCAAAGAAGATTGATTTTGTAAACGAGAGAATGAATGAGTATGAAAAAGCCTTTGAAAGAGTAAAGGAAATCCGGGTGCAACGTAACATGATAGTTAATGAGAGGCTCCGAGGGTACGGACCCAGCATGGAAAAAGCCTTAACTAAAATCATGCAAACCGCAAAGGATGATAGTGATGCCGATGCCGCTTATGAAGCAGGTATTGTTCTCCGACATATGTTGCTGGGCAGGCTCTATGGCCAGAAATATCTTGGAACTAACGCACCTGCAGATTTTGACAGGGTGAAAGCGGAATACGTTAGTGTGTTCGAAAGAGTTAGTATCCTCGACAAAATGCTTCAAAACCCAACCCGTCGTGCTCTCAATGACAAGGTTAAAGAAGAAGCACAAATATACATAGATGCTTTCACTGACCTTGATAAAATTATTCAGGAACGCAATAATATTATTGCCAATACACTCGATAAGATCGGCCCACAGGTTGCTGCCGCTGTTGAAGATGTAAAGCTTTCAGTAAAAGGTGAACAGGACATTCTTGGACCAATTGTTCAGGCTAAAAGTGAAAGTGCCATCAGGTTCACTCTGATTATTTCAGCCATCGCCATTGTTGTCGGCATTATATTTGGTATTGTGCTCACTCGCTCAATAACCGGTCCCGTGCAGAAAGTTGTTGATTTTGTCGAAACAGTCGGAAAGGGGGATTTCACAAACACTTTGAAGGTCGACCAGCAGGATGAAGTTGGCAAAATGTCTAGCTCTTTAAGTAAAACCGTAACAGAACTCGGTTCAATGATTAAAGAGATTATTACCGGAGTGAATACATTATCTTCTTCCTCAACTGAGCTGGCAGCTATATCGACACAACTTTCATCTACCTCAGAAACCGCATCAGATCGTTCAAACAGTGTGGCATCTGCCTCTGAGCAAATGAGTGTCAACATGAGTTCTGTTTCAGCTGCAATGGAACAGTCAGCAAGTAATGTTGGCATGGTAGCTACAGCAGCTGAGGAAATGTCTGCAACCGTCAACGAAATCGCCCAAAATGCAGCGCGGGCCAAGTCTATTTCAGAAGGTGCAGTGATACAATCAGAACAGACTTCCCACAAAATGAATGATCTTGGCAAGGCTGCCGGGAAGATCGGCAAAGTCACCGAGGCCATAACAGAAATCTCAGAACAAACGAATTTACTAGCACTTAACGCTACAATTGAAGCGGCAAGAGCGGGTGAAGCAGGTAAAGGATTTGCTGTCGTTGCAAACGAAATCAAAGAGCTTGCCAAGCAAACAGCGGAAGCTACTGTGGATATTAAGAATCAGATAGATGAAATGCAGGGTACAACAAATTCCACCATCGAAGACATTCAAACAATTTCTGGTGTTATTAATGAAATTAATGATGTTATTTCAACTATCGCAACTGCTGTTGAAGAGCAATCTGCAGCGACATCGGAAATTTCAGAAAATGTAGCTCAGGCTGCTTCTGGCATTGGAGAAGTAAACGAAAATGTGGCTCAGAGTTCAATCGCAATACAAGATGTCAACCGGGATATCAATCAAATAAGTGAAGGGTCCGCTGAAATAAATAACAGCAGTCAGAACGTGAATGAAAGTGCCAATGATCTTTCCAAATTGGCTGAGCAACTCAACACTTTGGTGGGGAGATTCAAGGTCGCTTAAGTTTTCAAGCAACTATGTCGTCTGCAAACTCCAGTTAGACTTTTCTTCATGTCTATCTGGAGTGGAGTAGTGTTCAACTCCATACAAGCGAACCCAAAATAACACACCAATCTCCTCGAAATTATGGGCACCTGCGAAACAGGGAATACTCATGAAAAACGATTCCCACTGCAAATCAGAAGTCAGTGACCTGGAAATCAAAGATAGACTCGATTCTGCGGAAAAGGCATTACGTCAGAGTGAGGAAAGATTCAAGCTCGCCATGGAAGCAACTCAGGACGGTATTTGGGACTGGAATGTAGAGACTAATGACGTATATCTGAGCCCCAACTGGTCATCTTTACTCGGCCTTAATTCAAATCAGTTCCAGTTGGATATTAAGGCTTGGAGTAAATTAATTCACATCGATGACAAAACCACTGTCTTTAAGGCATTTTTAGATTGCCTGAATAATCACAATGATGACTTCGAAGTAGAGTATCGAATACGTGTTAAAAATGGTGATTGGATGTGGATATTGGGACGGGGAAAAGTCGTGACTCGTGACAGAAGAGGTCATGCCGTTCGAATGGTTGGCACCCAAACCGACATCACCAGACTGAAGCAGGGCGAAGTTGACAGTGCGACCCAGGCTGATACTTTAAACATCATATTTAACAGCACCCCGAACATTCTAATACTGGTTAACACAAAAGGCAGAATAGATAAAATTAACCGTAGCGGCATAGATTTTTCAGGAAAAACCGAAGAAGAATTGATTGGCTGCTTAGGCGGTGACGCTCTACGTTGTTGTCATTCATTTGAAGGCAAAGGATGTGGAACCACACACCTGACTGCACACTTTGCCCTATAAGAACCAGAGTTGATAAAACTTTTCTAACAGGCACTCCTCACCAAGAAGAAGAAGGTGACTTAACCTTTTTTATTAATGGCAAAGAAATCACTCTGTATTTTCTCATTTCTACTGTTTTACTGACAGTGGGAAGAAATAAAAAAGTACTGCTAACAATCACGGATATCAGTGATCTCAAGCGCGCAGAATTGGAGAGGAGTTCCCTTAAACAACAACTGTATCAATCGCAAAAAGTCATGTCAATTGGCACCTTAGCCGGAGGTATTGCCCATGATTTCAACAATATCCTCACAGCTATCCTTGGTTACACTGAAATGGCGCTTTATCAGAATAAACAGACACCAGCTATTCAAGAGGATTTAGGTGAGGTAATAAAAGCCGGACACAGGGCAAAAGAACTTGTCAAACAGATACTTGCTTTCAGCCGTCAATCAGACACGAAACGCATCCCCCTGCAGCCAAAAAGAATTATTAGGGAAGCAATTAAGATGCTTCGCCCATCCCTGCCATCCACAATCCTCATCAAACAGGGGGATTGTCAGCCCACTGGTTCTATTTTAGCCGACCAGACACAACTCCTGCAAATACTATTGAATATCTGTACTAATGGTTATCATGCAATGGAAAATAGTGGTGGTACTTTGGATATATCCCTGAAAGAGACACTTCTCAGTAATGAAGACATCTTATGCAATCAAAATATCGAAAGTGGCGTCTTTGCCCAGATAACGATACGTGATACCGGCCATGGTATGGATAAGGAAACTATGGAGAAAATATTTGCCCCCTATTTCACCACCAAAGAAACAGGCAAAGGTACCGGCATGGGACTTTCAATTGTCCATAGCATAGTTCTCAGCTACGGAGGATTTATCTCCCTGGACAGTAAACCTGACAAAGGAACAGTTTTTGATATTTTTCTGCCGATTATTAAGAGTGACCCCCTACTGGCAATCTGTACAGATGAGAAACTTCTTACCGGAACAGAAAGAATTCTTTTTGTTGATGACGAAGAAATCATTGCCAATATGATTAAAAAAATGCTTGAAAAGCTTGGCTACCAAGTCACCGCGAAAACAAGCAGTCTTGATGCTTTGGAAACGTTTCAGAACCACGCAAATCAATTTGACCTTGTCATCACAGACCAAACCATGCCTAACATGACAGGAAGTGAACTCGCCAAAACACTTTTACAGATTCAAGCTGATATTCCCATTATCCTTTGTACCGGCTATTCAACCATCATGAATGAAAAAAAGGCTAAAGCTATTGGAATACGAGAATTTGTAACAAAGCCGGTTTCAAAAAATGATATTGCAATTTTAATTCGCAAAATCCTGGATAGTAATCACACATAGGAGATAATAGAGAGAGAAGTGCCGACAACTATTCTCTGAGTAATAGTTTTAACGACCTCTGGTTCTTGAAAAACCGAACGCCTGCCACGACATAACAATCTGACACCACACCACAATTTTCATATTTCCCCTTACCATTCATCCTGGAAAGTTTGTAGTGCAATTTTACTTTACAATTGTATTGAGAAGAGCTTATCTCTAGACATCTTCGAACCTGAGATGAGACTGAAGCTCTCACCAAAATCCATTTCATGATTTTCCATCTATGATTAGTGCCTTACTCCTGAACTTCTGTCATAAAAAACAAGAAACTCAGGAACTCTTTATGAAATCGTGAAGTTACTTTTACCCACAAGGCACTTATACCCCCTTGTGGGGTGTTAGATTAATCACAAGAGTTCAATGAAGAACATAAAAAAGAGGTGTAGTCGCAGTTGCCAGTCTGTCGCCCAGTCATCCAATAAGTGTCCCAGGAGAACTCGATGCAAAGAATTATTAATGGTATAATACAGGACAATCGACCTTTCAAAAGAACAGATATGTTGAGCGTTAGCCTGAAACATTTTAAAAGTTGAACAGGAAAAAATGATAACATACCAAAAGCTTCCGTCTATCCTCTTCAGTCTTAAAGGTCTCATAGTCTTAATTTCTGCAGGAATCTTTCCTGCATTGCTGACAATCCTCTCCTGTTGCTCTGTCGTTGCAGGAGAGGATTACAGTTTCGAAAAAGTTGACATCGGATACAACAGTGCAATTGGTGCCGGTTTTATTGAGGATCAGGATGGTTTTTTCTGGATCGGAGGTCAAGCAGGACTGATAAAATGGAATGGGCTTGATTCAACAATATATATGAGAGGCCGTTCAGGGCTTTCTAACAATACAGTAACTGCTATCATTGAAGATAGAAAAGGACAGATATGGATTGGGACGAGGAGTGGACTCAATAAGTACAGTAAAGACAACAACACATTTGTCCAATTCAAACACAACCCTGTGGAGTCCAACTCCATAAGTCATGATGCAATCGGTATGATCAATCAGTTCCAGTCTCTGATCGAGGACAGGGATGGATATCTATGGGTTGCAACCCAAAATGGACTCAACCGACTTGATCCAGAATCTGGAGTGTTCACACGTTTTCTTCATGATCCAGATATGGTGAACAGTATATCAAACAATGAGGTTAGAGCCATATTTGAAGACTCGGCGGGGACTATCTGGGTGGGAACTCAAAATGGGCTCAATCGCCTCAACAAGAACAGAACCACATTCAGCCGATTCATGCATAATCCCAATTCTCCTGCCAGCCTCAGTAGTAATGAAGTCAATGCTATTGCCGAAGACACAAACGGTGATATCTGGATCGGCACGGAAAATGGATTGAATAAGTTTGACATTCTATCTGAGTCATTTGTTCATTATACCAGTCAGTCCGATAAAGGAGGTCTTCTCGCGGACAAGAAAATCACCTCGATAACCAGAGACAGGTCAGGAAGATTTTGGATATTTCATTATAGTAAAGGTAGCATCACAGTCCTGAACCCAATAACTCTTCAATCTAAAGTCTATAGCTACACCGATGAGAATCACAGAAAGTTGCCCACCAGTGATGCAAAATATATGTATGAAGATCGGCGCGGCATAATCTGGCTGATAACTACCACCGGAGGTAATATCTATAAACATGACGTGCAGAGCAGGAAGTTTATAACATACAAATATGAAGCCGGTTCACCCCATGGTCTCAAAGGAACCTCAATTCTTCCTATTTATGAAGATAGTAATGGGGTGATTTGGCTCGGAACGGATAAAAACAAACTGAATAAATTTGACAAAACAAGTGGTCAATTTACCTACATCCCCATTGAGGGGCATCACCCATATGCTTTTCTTGAAGATGACAGAGGTACTTTCTGGATAGGGGAGACAACCGGAAAGCTCAGCATATTCGACAGAAAAAATGAGACATACAGCAAATCTTACTCAAGAATTTCCTCTTCCTTTATCACCAGCATAATACAGGATTCTCAAGATGCTGCAATTCTCTGGCTGACTACTCACAAAGATGGTCTTGTTCGATTCAACAGCCAGACAGAGGAAATACGATATTTCAAGAACGACGCGAACAACCCTGCAAGTCTAAGTAACAATTCGGTGTGGGCAATCTGGCAGGACGGCAACACTTTATGGCTAGGCACGTGGGGAGGTGGCTTGAATAGATTTAACAAAGAACAGGAAACCTTTAAGGTGTACAGCCACAACCCAGAGAAACCTGACACCATCAGCAGCAATGCCAGTTGCAACCTGTTGATCACCTCTTCAGGGGACTTGTATATCAGCACCCTTGGTGGCGGGTTAAACAAATTTAATCGAACAAACAACAGCTTTGAACACTATTCAACGCTCAATGGCACGTTTCCCTCAGACAACCTTGAAGGACTGCTTGAGGATAATAAAGGCAACATCTGGGTTGCCTCATCAACTGAGGAAATAATAAAGTTCAACCCCACAACACTGGACTATAAGGTATACGGCCCAGGAGACGGTATAGAGATTGGCGGGCCCTGGTTTGTGGCGAATCATAAGACCCGTGATGGCCAGATGTGGTTTGGAGGCCCCAGAGGGGTGACCGCTTTTTACCCTGAGCTCATCATGAATAACGACTTCATCCCCCCTGTTTACATTACTTCAATCACCCAGGGCGGCGAAGTAGTAGTCACCGACAAAGCAGTGGAAAAGGTTTCCCAAATAAATATTTCCTGGAAAAAACCTTTCTTTGAATTTGGTGTTGCGGCTTTGAATTACACCAGGCCGGAACATAACCGCTACAGATACAAACTTGAAGGATGGGAGAACGACTGGTTTAGTGCTGGCACCTTAAGAAATGGTAGATACTCCAATCTCAAGGGTGGAGTGTATACGCTACGCGTAGCGGGTTCTAATAATGACGGTATCTGGTGCCAACCGAAGCAGGAGGCGATACTGACGATAGTTGTAAGCAGTCCCTTCTGGAGAGCAACATGGTTTTTGCTCTTACTGACTGCTGGAATTATTCTGTTTACCGGGTGTGTAATTATCTACCTGGTGCGACTGAGATCTGAAATAACTGCTCGCAGAAAAAATGAACATGCCCTTCTGGAGAGTGAACTGAAGTACCGTAACCTTATAGAAAATGCACCAGACCTCCGATATCGCACTGACATGGAGGGAAAAATAGTGTTTGTCTCCGCTTCTATACAAAAATTATCCGGCTATAGTCAAGAAGAGGCAATTGGCATGAGAATGGCTGATGAAATTTACGTGAACCCGGAAGAGATGGACGTATTTTTGAGTCTGCTTAACGATAAAGGACACGTAGAAAACTTTGAAGCTCAACTCAAAAAGAAAGATGGTTCAACATGGTGGGCTTCGACCAGTGCACACTTCTTCAAGGATCTGCACGGTTCAGTATTGGGTGTTGAGGGTGTGACGAGAGACATGACAGAGCGTAAGTCCTTGCAGGAGAGGCTACAGCAAGCACAAAAAATGGAGGCTATTGGCACTCTGGCCGGCGGTATTGCTCACGATTTCAACAATATCCTTTCCGTTGTGATTGGCTACGCAGAAATGGCAAGAGATGACAGCCCAACAGGATCAGTGGTAGCCAAGGATCTTGAACAGGTTCTCGAAGCCAGCAGCAGGGCAAAAGAACTTGTGAAGCAGATTCTTTCCTTCAGCCGTCAATCAGACGCCAAATGCTTATCTTTTGTACCAGCCAGTTTGGTGAAAGAAACATTGAAGATGCTGCGCCCGACACTCCCATCTACTATTGAAATTATTCAGGAGATTGAACCTCAAACCAAGCCCATATTTGCCGATCCTACTCAAATTAATCAGATCTTGATGAACCTTTGCACCAATGCATACCATGCAATGGAGAAGAGAGGCGGGACATTACGTGTTTCTTTGAAAGAAGCACAATTAAACAAAGAAGACCTACGGTTTGAGACTACCATAGAGGCGGGCACCTTCATTCAGCTTTCGGTCCGGGATTCAGGGACAGGAATACCTGCTGAGGTAGCAGAAAAAATTTATGACCCATTCTTCACAACCAAAAGAGTCGGCAAGGGCACCGGGATGGGACTGGCTATTGTCCATGGAATCGTCAGGAGCTGTGGCGGATTCATCTCTCTTGATAACAGAAAAGGAGAAGGTGCCACCTTCCATGTGTTTCTTCCCGTCTATGAAAATAATGCACATACAGACAACAGGACAGCAGCTGCGGATAAGGTTCCCACGGGACATGAAAAAATCTTATTCATTGATGACGAAGAAATTCTCACAAAGATGGGTAAGGATATGCTCACAAGACTTGGCTATAATGTAACCGTAAGAAATGACAGTTTTGATGCCTTGAAAACCTTTCAACAGCAGCCCGACCAGTTCGATCTCGTTATAACCGACCAAACCATGCCGGGAATGACAGGTGCCGATCTATCCAGGCGAATGTTGCAGATTCGGCCAGATATTCCTATTATCCTTTGTACAGGTTACTCCACTATAATTTCTGAGAAAGAAGCAAAGACTATAGGTATCAAAGAATTTGCCTTAAAACCACTTGCTAAAAAAGATATTGCTGTATTAATTCGAAACGTGTTCGATAACAATCAATCTTGACAATGGTTTACCTTATATCTTCTGAGCAAAGAGCAATTCTTGATGATCTTATAGCAGCATTGCAGCTGGCAAACGCAGCAAAACAGTTTCGCCAGGGGAAGATGGATGCACGCAGCGACTATGTCTCGAAAAATGAGTTCGGCACGCTGACCACCGCGTTTAACCTCATGGCCGAAACGGTTCAGACCCAACTACATATTAGCGACCAGGCCGCCCGGATGAGCGGCATCCTGGCATTCAGACAAATTCAAAACCTCACGGCACAACTAGAACAACAGAACAGCGAACTGGAGATTCAGAGGCAAAAGATAGCCACCCAGGCAAATGACCTGAGCCATCAGAACAGTGAATTAGAAATGCAGAAACAGCAAATGAAAACAGAATCTTCACCACAGTCCTCAGATGTAGACTACAGCCGCAAATGGCACACTATGGCTGCGGTAGGCACAGGAGTTTTTCTTGCTACAGTGGATGGAAGTATCATTAATGTTTCACTTCCAACACTGGTGCGTAGCCTGAACACTGAGTTTGCAGTTGTTCAATGGGTAGTACTTTCCTACCTGCTTACCATAACATGCACCATGGCCGGTATCGGACGGCTGGGAGATATGGTTGGCAAAAAATCTATCTATGTACTCGGATTCGTCGTTTTCACTCTGGGATCAGTCCTGTGCGGACTATCTCCAACCGTGAACTGGCTTGTGACTTTTCGAATTTTGCAGGCGATTGGTGCCGCTATGACCATGGCCCTTGGAGCCGCAATTATCACTGAAGCATTTCCGCTGGCAGAGCGCGGCAAAGCCATGGGGATTATTGGCACCATAGTTTCCGCCGGAATCGTCACCGGCCCGGCCCTGGGAGGGTTGATCCTTGGCGTGCTTTCCTGGCGCTGGATTTTTTTTATTAACCTGCCGATTGGCATTCTGGGAACAATCCTTGCGTTACGATTTTTGCCTGATTTTAAACCGAAAGGAGGACAGCAATTTGATATCCAGGGGGCATTCACCCTCTGTTCCAGTCTCTTGTCACTATTATTGGGTTTGACGTTTGGCCAGCAACAGGGATTTTCCCACCCACTTGTCTACGTGCTCACCAGCTTTGGTATAATGCTGCTTGCCGTTTTTGTTTTTATAGAGCATAAAGTCAAACAGCCGATGATCGATCCTCAATTATTTACTAACCGGATTTTCAGTGTTAATCTGACTACCGGGATTATAAGTTTTATTGCTCTTGGCGGTACTGTCATTCTCTTGCCTTTTTATTTGGAGAATATCCTTGAATTTTCCCCTATGAAAGTGGGGTTACTCATGGGCATAATTCCGCTAATGCTAGGAATAACCTCTCCCTTCTCCGGTACCTTGTCGGATCTTATCAGCAGCCGTAAAATCACCATGGTGGGCCTTGTGGTGATGCTCATAGGTTACCTTTCTGCCAGTACCCTGAGTCAGGAGACCACCGCACTGAGCTACGGGATACGGATATTTGCCATTGGAGCTGGGATCGGTATCTTTATGTCGCCCAACAACAGCGCTATCATGGGAGCTGCCCCTCGCCACCAACTTGGCATTGTTTCAGGGATGATGGCACAGTCGCGAACATTGGGACAAACAATAGGTGTGGCTGTCATCGGAGCTATCTGGGCTGGACGCACTCTTTTGTACGCCGGTGAAATCGACAGAGAGAGCGCCACACTGGCCCCGGTTCAGGCCCAGATAAGCGGCATGCAAGATGCATTTTTCACTGCTGCCGCTCTTGTTGCCCTCGCTTTGCTGCTCAATTTCAGAGCATATCTTCAGGAAACGAGTGAAAGTTCCGACATTTAGGAACGCCCATAGACCATACCTGGCTTCACCCAGCTATAAAGAAACAAAATTCCGGAAAAAAGGCTAATGTCCGATTTTTCACTGAAGCGCGGTTTCCTTGCTCTTTGACAAGTAGAAACCCCGGCGCTACAGATCATGGTTTCCTGTTGCCGAACCTTTCATAGCTCACCTGATCAAAGGGCAGGACTGCCAACTGATGCCCCGGTTTATCTTCTTTGCCATAGCCAATGGCGACAATAGCCTCCACCCGCATTTCAGCATTTAATCCCAGTTTCTCTTTTACATAATCCTCGGCAGTGGTCTCGCCATCGTAATCCCGCATCCGTATCTGAATCCAGCAACTGCCAAGATCAAGATCCGTTGCAGCAAGGTGGATATTCAAAGCAGCAATAGAGCAGTCCTCAATCCACACATCGCATTTTTCAGGGTTTGCACATACCGCAATTGCCAGAGGGGCATTTTGCATAAAAGTTGCCCCATGGGGCTTTGATCTTGCGAGATCCTGGATCATCTCTTTATCTTCTATGACAACAAATTCCCACGGGTTAAGACTTCTGGACGATGGAGATCGCAACATTGCTTCCACAAGAAGATCTACTTTTTCACTCTCCACCGCTTTTGCCTCATACTGGCGAATAGAACGCCTTTTCCTCAACAGTTCAATAAACATCATTCCACCTTTTTTAATAGATATAGGGGCTGTAACAGTGTACCATTACATTATTTTGCAGGAAAACATTATTCATTCTCACACATTTGAAAAGCATCAAAGAGGATAAAGACTCAAATATACAATAAACAGAACTGAGTTATGGATCTCCACACCTTTTTCACCTGCCTGGTAGCCGTAACGTTACTCACCCTGACCCCCGGCGTTGACACCCTGTTGGTTATCAGAAACAGTGGCCGGGGCGGCTGGAATGACGGGGCCGCCAGTTCTCTTGGGATCTGTAGTGGACTCTTTGTGCATGCAACGCTCTCCGCTCTCGGCATTTCCATGTTACTCCTGCATACAGCATGGGCCTTCACTGGGCTAAAACTTGCTGGAGCTGCCTATCTCATATGGTTAGGAGCATGCAGCTGGAAGCAGGCTTACAAGAATGACAAACCTATTATAGCGCCTAATGGATCAACGCCTGTTCAACCCGTTACCCTCAGACGCTCAATACAGGAAGGTTTTTTATCGAACGTTCTCAACCCTAAGACGATCATTTTTTATATGGCATTCCTGCCCCAATTTATCGATCCGGCAAAATCGCCACTTTTGCAATCTCTCCTGGTGGCATTAATTCACTTCTGTGTCGGCATGTTCTACCAGTGCGTTCTCGCAGCAATGGTTGATCGAGCACGGAACTGGTTACAAAACTGTACGGTAAACAGAGTGTTCAATGGTTTGACAGGTTCAATTATGATGTTCATTGGGCTACGGCTCGTTTCCAACAAATAAATTGACAACTTTGAAAAAACAACAACAAAACGACGGAAAAAGAAAGGGTATTATAGTCGCCCATTACGGAGTTGCCGTAGATGTACTCTTTGCCGACAGTGGCGAGCAATCGATGGTCCGGGTCAAAAGAAACTCAGGCCACGTTGTGGGTGACAATGTTGAGGTGGAAGATGAAGTCCTCAACCGACTCGAGCGACAATCTGAACTTTGCCGGATGGACGCCCGGGGTGGAATTCATATCGTAGGGGCGAATCTTGATGTCCTCTGTATCGTTGTCACCTGCGAACCCATGTCCTCTCCCGGCTTTATTGACCGCGCAATTGTCGCCTCGCGAGCTGCAAATCTCACCCCGGTTCTGGTGATGAATAAATCTGATCTGGATTGTTTTAAGAGTTATTACAAATCAGTCCAGCCCATCTTCAAAGACTCAGTGGAACTTTTTTCGGTAAGTGCGGAAACAGGGATTAACCTGCACGCTTTAGAAGATTTTTTCAGTGAAGGGCATCGTGGAATATTTGTCGGTTCTACAGGGGTTGGCAAAAGCTCCATACTCAATAAAATGCTCCCCAATATCAACCTTTCCACCGGGGAAATCAGTGAAACAAAAAAAAGAGGCCGACACACAACAACTGTATCCACCCTCCATATGCTGCCAAGGGGGGGCGAGCTGGTGGATTCCCCCGGATTTAACGATTTTGGCCTTGTGGACACAACAATTGCAGAACTTGCCACATTTTTCCCTGGCTTTGAGAAGGCTGTAGAGTTGCCATGTAAATTCCGGGACTGCAAACACCGTGAAGAACCGGACTGTTCGGTTACTGAATTGGTGGAAGAAGGAGAGATCTCACGGGAGAGATATCAGACCTACCTGCAGATACTTACAGAAGTGGAAATGATTGAAGCGGAACCGAAGTTCCGGGAGAGAAGGCACCGGAGAAAAAAGAATTAACCCCGGTACTATCAAGATGTGAACAAGCCCGGATTCGGGCTAGCCGTTACTCTACGCTCTCAATAACCTCACGATAGAGTTCTTCGGCCTCATAGGAACTGCGAACTGTGGGGCCGCTGGTGACTCCTTTAAAACCAAGATTCAAGGCCTCATTTTTCAATTCAGCAAACTCCTCCGGTGGTACAAAGCGCTCCACAGGGAGGTGATCTTTTGAGGGCTGCAGATATTGTCCTAAGGTGAGAATATCACATTTATACCTACGCAAATCGTCCATGGTTTCCAGTAATTCCTCCCTGCTCTCACCGAGTCCCAGCATGACACCACTTTTTGTTGGGATGGCCGGAGCAATTTTTTTAGACTCCAGCAGCAATTCCAGTGACCGTTTATACAGTGCTTCAGGTCGTACCCGTGAATACAGGCGAGGAACAGTCTCCAGGTTATGATTAAGTATATTGGGACCCGCTTCAAGTATCTTTGCAAGAGCCCGCCAATTGCCCTGGAGATCAGGAATCAGAAGTTCGATCAGGGTGTGGGGTGCAACTTTATGAACTTCACCCAGAGTGTTAATAAAATGTGATGCACCACCATCATCTAGATCATCTCTAGTCACCGAGGTGATAACCGCATATTTTAACCCCAGCGAGGAAACGGCTTCAGCAACCCTGGCTGGCTCCTGAGGATCTGGCGGACCCAGGGGTGAATTGGAAACAGCACAAAAACCACAATTCCTGGTGCATCGCTCCCCGAGGATCATGAAAGTCGCTGTACCTTTTGAAAAACATTCAAACTGATTCGGGCATTGCGCCTCCTGACATACGGTGGCAAGGCTATTATTACGAATCAGCCTCTTCATCTGCTCGTATTCAGGACCACTGGGCAGTTTACGTTTTAACCACTTTGGTTTACGAACTCTGATATCACCTTTATCAATTATTTTCATTCTCCACCCACCACAAGTGATTTTTCGGCATTTATAAATTGTCGGTTAAAAATAATGCTCAACTGGCTCACCGCATTTTTCTTCACAAGAGAAAAATCAATCGGCTTTCCGGCTTCACGTTCAATGGAGGTCACCCCCACTCCATTGAGGCCGCAGGGCTGAATCCAGCTAAAATGTTCAAAATCCAGGGTTACATTGAGTGCAAGCCCGTGGAAGGTAACACCGTGCCTGACACGGATACCTATACTGCCGATTTTATTGTTGCCGACCCAAATACCTCGGTTTCGCTCGTCCCGTCCTGCTACTATTCCGGAGTCGGCAGCACAGGAGATCATCACTTCTTCCAGCATATCGACATAATTCTTCACAGACAGCTTTGACCTGCGCAGATGAACAATGGGATAGATAACAAGCTGACCAGGGCCATGATAGGTGATATCCCCACCCCTCTCGGTCTGGACAATATCCACGCCCCGGCTTTTGACAAAATTCTCAGCCACGGTAAGACTCCCCCGCCCACCTCTCTTGCCAAGAGTAAAGACGGGGGGATGCTCGGTAATAAGAAAAACATCAGGCCTATCATCACCCTGAAGACGCCACTGTACACACTGCTGCTGAAAGCTGTGGGCGTCCCCGTAATTCATCTTCCCTAAGTCGATAAGATAGGCCTTCATTGTATCCTCATCCACAAAGACAGGGATTTCTTGCAGCCTGGGTCTCATCCAACCGTTTAACCCTAAATCGATTGGGCGAGCTGTGCAGCAGCTCAGGATCACTTTCAGCTTCGGCAGTAATCTGCCTCAACACATCAATAAAAGTGTCCAGTTCTTCAAGGCTCTCCGTCTCTGTTGGTTCAATCATTATCGCCCCCGAAACATTCAGAGGGAAATAGATGGTGGGAGGGTGGTAACCGCAATCCATGAGTCTTTTGGCCAAATCAAGGGTACTCACCTTGAATTCCTGCTGTTTCTTATCGGAAAATACAGCTTCATGCATACATGGGCGATCAAAGGCCAGATGCAGATGATCCTTCATTTTCACCTTGACATAAGCGGCATTTAGTACCGCATACTGACTGGCTTTTTTCAGATATTCAGCACCCATACTGAGAATATACACAAATGCCTTGATCAATACCCCGTAGTTGCCATGGAAGCAATGCATCCGCCCAACGGAATCAGGTCGATCCGTCTCAGCCAGGTACATAGATCCATCAAATACCACCCGAGGTGAGGGTAAAAACTTCTCCAGTTCTTCAACAACACATACCGGACCGGCGCCGGGACCTCCACCACCGTGGGGAGTTGAAAAGGTCTTATGCAGGTTCAGATGCAGTACATCCACACCACATTTTTTCAGATTAACTATGCCCATGATAGCATTCATATTAGCGCCATCACCATAAACCAGACCACCTTTTTCATGGACAATCTCAGCTATTTCACGGATGTTTTCTTCAAAAAGGCCAAGGGTATTGGGGTTGGTAATCATAATACCAGCGGTCTCTTCATCCATCAGCTCGCGAATCTCATCCACATTGAGAATTCCACGCTCACCTGTCTTTATTGGCACAGGTTTATAGCCACAAAGCGCTGCACTTGCGGGATTGGTACCGTGGGCGGTGTCCGGCATGAGGATTTTTGTACGTTTTTTGCCCTTGCTCTGATGGTACGCCTCAAAGATCAACATTCCAGCGAGCTCACCATGGGCTCCCGCCGCCGGTTGTACGGATACAGCATCAAGACCGGTGATCTGTGAGAGATAATTCTGAAGCTCATAAATTATGCGCAGGGTACCCTGACAGTACTCGTCCTCCAGCATAGGATGCGCTGAAGTAAATGATTCTGCTGCGGCATGTTTTTCATTAATTTTAGGATTATACTTCATGGTACATGATCCCAGGGGATACATGCCGGTATCAACCCCAAAGTTCCACTGGGACAACCTGGTATAATGCCGAACAACCTCAACCTCACTCAGATCAGGAAAATCAGGCCCATCCCCACATAGATCGCCAGCCAGTGATGCCTCGGGCACATCACTTACAGGGATACTCATGCCGTGTCTACCTTTTCTGCCCTTCTCCCAGAGAAGAGGCTCATCCATGATCAATCCGCTTTTTCCTGGTGCATTTTTCATTTTTTCACCTCACTGATAACTGTATCCAGAACGTCCTTTGATGCGGTTTCGGTAGCACAGAAAAGATAGCGATTGTCAAAACCCGGATAATATTTAGCAAGACTGAGGCCGGCCACAATTTTTTGTTCCAAAAGACGCTTTTGCACAGGCCTGAAATCATCTTTAAATTCGACAACAAATTCATTATAGGTGGGAGAGGAAAAACAGAGGGTTCCACCCGCATCCTGAAGACCATTTTTAAGGTATTCGGACTTATCAAAATTTAGTTTTGCCAGTTTTCTAAGACCACTGCCACCAAGAGAGGCCATATACATTGCTGCCGTAATAGTACAAATCCCCTGGTTAGAACAGATATTTGAAGTCGCTTTTTCCCGTCGTATATGCTGCTCGCGCGTTGCAAGAGTCAAGACATAACCACGATTGCCATCAAGATCCGTGGTTTCTCCCACAAGGCGGCCCGGAAGGTTGCGAATATATTTCTTTTTACAGCCAAACATTCCAAGCCCCGGGCCTCCAAAAGAAGTAGGCATACCAAAGCTCTGGCCTTCTCCACAAACGATATCCGCCCCTGCACTACCCGGACTTTTCAGCATACCAAAGGCCATCGGTTCTGAGAAAGCCGCAACATACAAAGCTCCAGCACCATGAATCGCCTCTGCCGCAGCTTCCATATCTTCAACAACACCAAAGAAATTAGGTGATTGCACAGCAACAGCTGCGAGTCCTTCCTCCCCTGCGAGTGCGGAGAAATCTGTCCTGCCGTCTTCTAAAAATGGCAGCTCAATTATCTCAAACTCGGTTGGGTGAAAATAGGTGTACACCACTTCACGGAAATGAGGATGGATAGCTGCAGACATTGCTACTCTTTTTTTCTTTCGTGCAACGCGAAGTCCCATAAGCAGTGCTTCGGCCAAAGCAGAGGCACCGTCATACATGGAAGCATTTGCAGCATCAACCCCTAAAAGTCTTGCGGTCAACGTCTGGTACTCAAAGAGACCCTGCAGGGTACCCTGTGCCATTTCCGGCTGGTACGGGGTATAGGCGGTCAGAAACTCAGAGCGTCCCAGAACATATGGGATCGAACTGGGGATATGGTGTTGATAACGACCCGCACCTATCAGTACATTGTGCTCTGGCGTTACCCCCATCATTGACTGGATTTCAGACATATATTTATCCAAATCCCATTCAGTCTTAGGCTCAGGTAAAGCCATCTCTTTATCATAGCGACACGACTTGGGTACGGTTCTAAAAAGATCTTCGAAATCCTTTACCCCAATGGCGTCAAACATAGTCCGAATATCTTCATCGGTATGTGGCAGGTAACGCATGGTATATCCTCACTCTTAAAATTGGTATCTATCAACGAGGGCTACTCGCCCTTTAAAACCGTAAGGTAGCTAGCGCGGTCCAAAAGCTGATCAAGCTCCGCCATATCATTTGGTTTTATTGCAATAATCCAACCGCCGTAAGGGTCCTGGTTCAACAGTTCCGGTGTATCTTCCAACTCTTCATTAACGGCAACAATCTCTCCACCAAGTGGCGCATACATTTCTGACACTGCCTTTACTGACTCCAGTGTGCCAAACTCTTCACCTTCATCAAAGCTGTCACCCACTGCGGGCATTTCCACAAAAACGATGTCTCCCAGCTGGTCCTGGGCATAATCACTAATGCCTATTTTAACTGTGTCGCCATCCACCTTCACCCACTCATGGTCTTTTGTATAACGCACATCTTCCGGTAGATTCAATTCATCAATTTCTTTCATTTTCTTCTCCTTTTTTATACCATCTCTTTCATGGGCCGACGGGCTGTCCGATCCGGCCTGACATCATCACGAATCTCTACTTTTATTTTTCGTTTGCCATCTGTGAGCAAGACAATATCTCCACTGTTGAGCTTCCGGTTTACCTTGACAAAGCCACAAGAAAGCCCCTTTGGCACAAATCCTTCGGGTTTACCGTCCGCAACAGATGTTGCAATACTGACAATATTACCGTCTACCCGACCTATGGCCATATCAGTGGCACAGGTCAAAATCATTCCAATTTTGTCTCCATTCTCATCAGCCACATAGGATTTCTCTGAGACACCCATCTTTCTTGGATCAAAACCAGCAAAAGGTACGGTAAACTCTGTAGGAACAAGTGAAGCAAGGGCTCCTGCCCCTAAAAAGTCTTTAGTGAACGAACCATCACTTTCTCTTTCGGCCATGGCAAACGGCCAGGGATTTTCAGCAAAAGGCCAGTCGCCAACATCCTGATGGGAAAGGGGCAGTACCGCGCCTGCACGAAGAGAATCTCGGGCAGCCAATCCACATGGCTCCAGCCCATCGTCCCTGCCGGCCTCTATCAACATCTTCCAAAGCGAGACAGCATTATCCGCCCCAACAAATATTTCAAAGCCGAATTCACCGGTATAACCAGTACGGGAAAGGAGTATCGGAGTGCCATCATTTAGTTGTACAAGTGTGACTCCATCGACACTTTCATCAAACCATCCCTTGAAGGAAAAATATGGGAATTTATCAAAAACCAGATCCTTTTCCTTAAGTAGTTTGCCGAGAATTTTTGCTGAAGCAGGTCCCTGAATATCAATTTTCCCAAGACGATCTGTGAAATCGCTTATTTCAACCTTCATTTCCCCAGCATGCTCTTTCAAATGTGCAGAAATTGGGCCACCCATCCCAGCATTTACGACCACCATATACAGACTACCAACAACCTGAGAGACAATAGAGTCGTCCAGAACATGGCCAGCGTCTGTTAAAAAGAGACCATAAACAGAACGACCTTCTGCTAGAGGTGTCTTCTTCAAACCAAGGCATCTTTCCAGGTCCTTAGAAAAACAAATCTGCAGTAATGCTCTGGCATCTTCACCTGCCACGGTTACAACCGCCATATGGCTTGTATCAAAAAGCCCAGCTGAATTGACAACAGCAAGATGCTCTCCCTTTACTCCGGAGGGATACCAGAGAGGCATATTATAGTCGCCAAAAGCTGCCATATTGGCGCCATTTTCCACGTGCCACCCGTGCAGCAGAGTAGCTTTTTTTTCTTCGTTCATACTGTTCACCTCCTTTGGAAAACCACGATTAAAAGGAATGTAAAGCTTAGGTCCTCACAACGAGAACCATTGTACCTGTGGTTATTTTCATTGATTTCGCAATTATTTTACGTTATATTGTTCATATTGTCAACGAAGATGCTAATTTTTTACGTTTTACAACCGCAGAGGCTGTGCTTTTTACGATAGTTAGTAGCAAAACGAGCGCTAGCCACCATTTACAATTCATAATAAAAGAGGAAGGTTATGAACATAAAGATCGCCATAATCGGAGCTGGTCCTGGTGGATATGTTGCTGCAATACGAGCTGCTCAAATGGGTGCTGAAGTTACTCTTGTAGAAAAAGCAAAAGTGGGTGGAACTTGCCTTAATTATGGCTGCATTCCTTCAAAAATCCTAAAAAAATCTGCCGACTTACTGGAAAACATAAAAAAAGCTGATGATTTTGGTATAGAAAACAGCTCGGTTCCTTCCTGCAATATGAGCAAGCTGATAAAGCGCAAAGAATCTGTTATTTCAACACAGGCACGTGGAATTTTGGGCCTTTTGAAAAAACACGGCATTGAATACATTGAGGGCAGTGCATACATCCCCGAGCCAAACCACCTTGAAATAACAAAGAATGACGGCAACAAGCTAACCTGCCAGTGGGACAAACTCATACTGGCAACGGGAAGTCGACCCACCACAATTCCTTCACTTCCGTTCAATGGCCAGACCATTCTTTCCAGTGACGACGTGCTCGACCTGGAGACAATTCCTGACAACATAACCATCGTCGGGGCCGGAGTCATCGGCTGTGAGTTTGCTTTTATCTGGAACAGCCTTGGTGCCAATGTCACTTTAGTCGAAGCCCTTGACCGACCTCTTCCTCTCCCGTCTGTGGATGAAGACTGCTCCAAATTGCTGACACGGGAGATGAAGAAGAGAAAAATCAAACTCCTTGTCAACCGAACCGTCCAGTCAGCTAAACAGGAAGACGAAAAACTCACAATCTCATGTGGCCCTTCTCCATTTAATGATAATCCCAGCAAAAAAGAAAGTGAAATAACAACAGAACAAACTGATAAACTTGTAGTTTGTATTGGACGAAAGGCAAACAGTGATGGGCTTGGCCTTGAAAATATTGGAGTTGAAATGGACGAACGCGGGTGGGTAAAAGCTGATGAAAAAATGCTCACCTCCAACAGCGACGTCTATGCAATAGGGGATCTGCTGGGGCCCGGCAAGGTGATGCTCGCACACGTCGCTTCCACTGAAGGAGAGATAGCTGTCGAGAACTGCTTTGGTGCTGAAAAATCAATGCAGTACGAGCAAATACCCGGTGCCATTTTCACTTCTCCTGAGATAGGCAATATTGGGCTTTCGGAAAAGGAAGCCAGAGAAAAATTTGACAATGTTCGAGCTGACTCCGTTCTCTTCAGAACTTCTGGAAAGGCCCAGGTTCTTGGTGAAATTGCAGGCCAGGCAAAAATAGTCTCTAACTCCGAGACAGGTAAAATCCTGGGTGTGCATATTGCTGGCCCCCATGCAACTGATCTCCTTGGAGAAGCAGGGATTGCCATGCACATGGGCGCAGGGGTGAAGGACATCGCCGAAACAATCCATGCACACCCCACTTTAGCTGAAGTTCTTCTTGAAACTTCCTTTAAAGCACTTGATATGCCACTACATTCGTAATATCTTTCATGGACAGAGGATTTTTTTCTGAAACTGCTCAAAAAACGTCCTCCCAGGAAGGACCATAAATTCCGTTTGCTGAAAATAAGTTTTATATAAACAAAAAAAACACTACTCAAAATCGGGAAAATACCCTATATCAAAAACCAGAGTTTGACCTGCACGGCGTGATACCCTCTGCATACAAGGGCACTAGACCTTCGGGAACGGATGCTTAATATAGATAGAGGTTAATTTAACCTGCCATAAATTGGTTATGGCAGGCGACGTATTTATCAGGATAAATAGGAGGTTATATGGAAGCTTTTGAAGCACTCGTTGGAAAAATAGGCGCCTTTGCATGGGGTCCTCCAATGTTAATCTTGCTTGTTGGTACTGGATTTTGGCTCACACTCTCTCTTCGCGGTATACAGTTTACTAAGTTAGGGCACGCTCTCTATCTTGCCCTCATCAAGAGAAAAGAAGATAGCGACGAGCCAGGAGATATCACCCATTTCCAGGCTCTGATGACCGCCCTTTCCGCCACTGTTGGTACTGGTAACATTGCCGGTGTTGCAACAGCAATTGCAGTTGGTGGTCCTGGTGCTCTATTTTGGATGTGGATTACCGGCCTCGTTGGTATGGCAACCAAATACGGAGAAGCTGTTCTTGCAGTAAAGTACAGAGAAGTTGATGAAAATGGTGAAATGAGTGGTGGGCCTATGTATTATATCTCTAAAGGCCTCAACCTCCCATGGCTTGGTGCCATATTCGCAATATTTGCTGCCGTTGCAGCATTTGGTATTGGTAATATGGTACAGTCCAATTCAGTAGCCGATGCGGTTGAAGCCACTTTCAGTATCCCCACCTGGGTTACCGGAATTACTCTGATGGTCTGTACAGCAGCCGTTATTTTAGGCGGAATCAAGAGTATTGGTCGAGTTACCAGTATTTTGGTTCCTATCATGATCGTGTTCTACATGGCCGCCGCCTGTTATATCATTTTGACCCACATTGGCGAAGTTCCTTCAGCCCTGTTGTTCATCGTCAAGCAGGCATTTAACCCAACTGCAGCGGTTGGTGGATTTGCCGGTGCAGGTATAATGCTCGCCATTCGTATGGGTGTTGCCCGCGGTGTATTTTCCAATGAATCAGGTTTAGGTAGCGCGCCGATCGCCGCTGCTGCTGCCCAGACCAAGCATCCTGTAACCCAGGCACTGGTATCAATGACCCAGACCTTTATTGATACATTGATTGTCTGTACCATGACAGGACTGGTTCTCATCCTCACCGGTGCATGGTCCAGCGGACTCACAGGTGCTGAGCTGACCACAAGTGCCTTTCAACTGGGCATGCCTGGTGGAGCTCTGATTGTAACTATTGGTATTGTACTTTTTGCCTATTCAACAATGCTGGGCTGGTGTTACTATGGGGAAAAATCCATTGAATACCTCTTTGGTAAAAAAGTTATCATGCCATACCGTATTCTCTTCATCTGCCTCATCGGTGTTGGTGCGGTGGCTAAACTGAGCCTCGTGTGGAACATTTCAGATACCCTTAATGGGCTTATGGCGATTCCAAACCTTATCGGTTTGATCATGCTTACCCCTGTAATTGTCTCTGAAACAAAAAATTATTTTGCTGCCCAGCAGTAATGTAATGACCGTAGCGTTCATCGATATAGTAGAGATATGTCGATGAACGCCGCACTTTTTTTCTGTACCACTCCCCCCCCTCACGTTTCAACAATTTCACCTCATAAATGCACTCCCACTGATTGCGAAATCCGGGTAATACGTTATACATAAAGTAATCTTGGTAAAAGGGAAACATCCCAAGACTCGGTCCATAACCATTTTGAGAACTAGACATCCCCTCTTCCACTTGACTTATTATGCAAAACAACAGTCTGAAAGGAGCAATTCTTACAACTGAGCAGATGCAGAAGGTTATTGAACGTTCACATAAACGTTCCAAAACCTACGGCATAGACCGGGAAGAAAGAAAAAAAGATCACCTAAAACTATCTGCCACTGAGCTTGAAAGCCGCAAAACTGCAAACCAGGAAACTTTAGCCTTGGTAAACGCAACCATTGACGAGTTTTATGATCTTATGTCACCGGAGGACTTTCTGGTGGGCTTTGCCGATAGTGATGGATATATCCTTCATTTCGCAGGTGCAGATGCGTTTAAAAAAAATTCAGCTGATCGAAATTTCTCTCCGGGGTACAGGTGGACAGAAAAAGATGTTGGTACAACGGCCACCAGTCTTGCCCTAAAACTCCAGGCATCAATACAACTGAACGACAAAGATCATTATTGTAAACGAGCCCACGGCTTCACCAGCTCGGCGGCTCCTATCTTTGGTCAAAACAAATCTTTACTAGGCATCCTCTGTGTGGTAGGCGTTTCAAGTCTTGTCCACCCTCATACCTTGATCATGATCACCTTCGCCGCACGTTCCATTGAAAGACATATGAGACTGCTGCGCCGTAATAAGGAGATGTCCCTCTACATCGGTTTTCTAGATAGTGTCATAGAATCATCCGGAACAGGTTTAATCACTCTGGACAAAAAACTGCACATTAGAAAGATTAATCGCCAGGGTAAACAGATCCTGCAGTGTAATGATCTGGAAGGACAGCCGGTCTCCAAGCTTGGCGATATGAGCATCGATTTAAAGAATCTACTAACAAACCCTAATAACTGGAAAAACAGAGAAGCGCATATCCAGGACAAAAATAGAGATATTCACATATTTTATTCAGCTCAGCCAGTTGTTTCTAAAACAGAAAAATTGCTCGGTGCCGTGATTGACTTTGCCGAATTCAATAATATTCGCAAACTGGTTGATAAAATTTCCGGGACAAAACCATTTTTCACCTTTGATTCCCTTATCGGTACCTCACCACTTTTTCAAGAGGCGGTGGAGTTGGCCAAGCGCGCCTCGCAATCAAACTCTACTGTCTTGCTCATTGGCGAAACCGGAACCGGCAAGGAGCTTTTTGCCCAGGCGATCCATAATGGCATAGCTCAAACGGACCAGCCATTTGTACCTATTAATTGCGGTGCCATCCCTGGAGAACTGCTTGAAAGCGAACTCTTTGGCTATGTGGAGGGCGCCTTCACAGGTGCCTTAAAAGGAGGTCGTCCTGGAAAGTTTGCACTGGCGAGCGGTGGAACAATCCTGCTTGACGAAATTGGTGATATGCCCCATGACATGCAGGTCAAGCTGCTACGAGTACTGCAAACAGGGGAGATCCAACCGATTGGAGGGCAAAAAGTTCTACAAACTGATGCACGTATAATTGCCTCGACCCACGTAAATCTACCGGAGGCAATATTAAAAAATCGTTTCAGGCAAGACCTCTACTATCGCTTAAATATCCTGCAAATCAAGATCCCTCCCTTACGGGATAGAGGTGCTGAGGATATCAAGGCCCTGGCACTCTATTTTCTTAGAAAAACAGGGCAAAAACAGAAATTTACAGTCGACGCCCTTGAGGCCCTGGTGTCTTATGCTTGGCCCGGAAATATTCGAGAACTGGAAAACACCATCCAAAGAGCACTACACGTTTGTGATAGTGATATAATTACAGCTAAAGATCTCGCTCTTGAGAAGCAGACTGCAGTAGACAAGACCATAACGGCTGGAACATTGCAGGATATGGAACAGAAAATGATTTCAGCCATATTGAATACAACAGAGTTCAATATGGCTGAAACAGCTAGGAGGCTGGGGATTTCTCGTGCTACGCTCTATCGCAAGGTTAAACATTACAAACTGGAACGATAGTAAAACAGATGGCGGGTGACGTGCAGAGCGGCAGGTTCTCTGTCACTTTGACAAAGCCCCAGTAGTGCAGCTATATTATCTTTCTTGAATCTCAGCTAATATCCGAGAAAACTCGGGCCCGACTTCTTTTTCCAGCTGCGGCCACACCTTTTGTTGGATTTTATCCCGCATTGCCTTCAACTCAGCATCACTTAGTTCGAGAATTGTGACACCTCTCTTCTTTAATAACTGGATACTTTCTTTTTCCTGGGTTTCAGCAACGAGATAACGGTCCTTTTCCATCTTTTTGGCTGCTCCGAGAAAGAGTAATTGCTCTTCTTCTGAGAGCCCATTCCATGTATTCAGGTTCATATACATAAACCAGTATTCAAAATGGTCTCTCACCGGAATATAGTACTTAATTGATTCCGTTAAATTACTGTAACCTTCAGCACCGCCACCGATTATACCATCAACCATTCCGGTCTTTAATCCCATCTTTGCGTAGGTCCAGGTGATGGGATATGCAGTATAGCCAAGTTCCCTGGCAGCCAGCTCGAAACTGCGAATGGGAGGAACCCGGATTATCATTTCTTTATTTACGTCTGGATTTCCAGGCTCAGGTGGATTTTCTCTCAGACCAATGCCACCAAAATAGACAGGCCACCCCCCAAGAAGCTTGATATTCTGTTCTTCCAGATAGCCAGCTACTATTTTAAAGAGATCACTATCCTGAACATAGGTTTTTCTGGCCTCGGACCAGTTATTAACCAAGTATGGAATCGTTGCAAGAAGTAATCGCTTGTCGATAGAGGTTGCCAGTGGTCCAACATAGAGTTGCACTTCACCAAAAGAAACACGCTCCTGTACCACAGAATAATCGCCTAACCTGTTACCCGGATAGATGTCAAAGACAATTTTATTATCAATCTCAGTGCTGATCCGATCAATAAACTGATGCAGATCCTTATCTATTGCGGAACCGGATTGACGAATATGCCCAACTTTCCATCGGTCTGATGTTTCTCCATAGAGTTGACAACTGCAAACGATTAACAACGCCAAACTTAAAAGCAGGATATAACTCCCCTTCTTCATAGTGGCCTCCCTTTGATTGAAAACACAATCTTCCCCGACAGCTTCTTGTCAGGGAAGATTAGTGCCTTACTCCTAAAAGCATGTCATAAAAAACATGAAATCAGGAGAGTGTTTTGAAATTAGGTACTTAAAATAACCGACAAGGCACTTATACCTCCTTGTGGGGTGATAGAAGCTGTAAAATTACTCAACTATACCATCAAGAACGGACTGTCCCCATTCGGTTCCCACATCTTCGAGAATCTGAGGCCACACAACTGTCCGGACTTTCTTGGCGGTAGCGGCGATCTCTTCATCACTGATTGGAAGTATGGTTGCACCATAGTCAGCAAGGCGTTGTTCGTTAGCTTTCTGGTCCGCTTCCGCTACATTCCAGCGACGATCTTCAAACTGATTGGCAACATCCTGCAGCTGCTTTTTTCCTTCATCAGAGAGTTTATCAAATTTTTTCTTGCTGATTATCAGATACCACACTTCAAAGTGGGTATTAGATGGCAGGTAGTTTTTCGTTACATCTCTAAAAGAGGAATAGTACCCTTCTGCGCCTGAGCCAATCACACCATCAACAACCCCTGTCTGCACAGCGGTAAAGGCATCTGAAAAAGGAATTGGTGTTCCAAGGTAGCCTGTGGTATCAGCAAGGAGCTGAAAGGTTTTCATTGGAGGAACGCGAAGTTTTATTCCCTTTGCTGCATCAGGGTCTCCCGCACCCTTCACCTCGGTATTAAAGGCAATACCACCAAAATAGACTGGCCAGACAGCCAGCAGATGTATATCCTGCTCAGCATAAAGATCCGCCACAACGTTGCGCAAAGGTGCCCCAGCACTGTAATTTTTCTTAGCCTGATCCCAGTTTTTCATCATATAAGGGAAATACACCAGTTGAAAACGCTTGTCTGCCGCTGACGATGGCGGCTGACATGCCATATCGACTGCTCCCAGGCCAACCCTTTCCTGTACGATGGTATAATCACCCAGGGCACTTGCGGGATACAACTTGCCCTTTAATTTGCCACCAGACACATCTTTTAAGGTATCTGAAAACCAGCGAAGATCCTTATCTATAGCTGTTCCCTGGGGTCTCAGGTGGGAAATCTTTAATGTTTTTGCCTGAATGGTTCCTGCCATAAGAGCCATGCTGGTTGCGAGAATCAAAACATTGGCGAAAAAACGCTTTTTCATTTTTTACTCCTGTTGGTAATTTTTGATTAGTAGCCAAATAGTCTAGGAAAAAACAGAGACAAATTAGGCCAGAGAGAGGTTAGAAAAACTACGGGTACATAACCGCAAACAATAAGAATCATTGCGGGCTTAATAACTTCTGAAAACTCCACCTTACCTATTCGAATACCAAGGTAGAGAATTGATGCATATGGTGGGGTGACTCCTCCCATTGCGGTATTCACTCCCATTATGGCAGCAAACTGGATTGGCGATACACCAATAGCTTCCATAAGGGGAAGAAGTAGGGGTGCAATGAGAATGATCGCTGTAATATCGTTGACTATCATGCCGACGAAAAACAGCAGAAAGTTTATTAGAATAAGCAGTAGAACCTTATTTTCAGTTATGGTGAAAATGCCTTCAACCAATGCCTGGGGAACATCTTCCATGACAAAGATCTGACTGAGCATAAGACTGAAAATAATCATGACCATGATGGCACCGACAGCGGTGGCAGAGCTTTTAGCTGCCCTTAAAAAGGTTTCCCAGGTCAACCCTTTATAGATCAGAAAACCCACTGGAATTGCATAAATTACAGCAACTGCGGCAGCCTCCGTGGGGGTCATGATACCGCCATAAATCCCACCCAGAATAATAAGGGGCATAATCAGCGCTGGTATTGCCCGTGATGTACAAGTGAGTCCATCTTTTATTATCTCGGTTTTTGTCGCTGGCGGATCTAGCTTTAATGGAAATTTTCTTGCCATCACAAGATTAACGACTGAAAAGAGAAATGTGATAAGCAGCCCGGGACCGAGGGTTGCCAGGAAACAGGCAAGAATCGAGGTATCAGTTACCCAGCCGTAGATAATCATCGTGACGCTCGGTGGGATCAACAGCCCAAGAACAGAAGAGTTTGCCACAAGTGCTGTGGCATATCCACGGGGATACCCCTTTTCAGCCATCTCAGGAATCAACAGCGGCCCTGTGGCTGCAACCCCGGTGAGTCCACTACCAGAGATGGCCCCAATGATAGCACAACTAACCGAGGCCACGACCCCCAGCCCTCCACGAATACGGCCTACAAAAACATTGACAAATTTCAGTAAACTTGCGGCAATACCACTTTCACTCATGATAGTTCCGGCAAAAACAAACAGCGGAATACAGAGAAGTACCGGGTTGGCGAGCTGTGAATAGCCCCATACCATAGTTCCTTCCATGGCAGCATCGCCCAAAAAATACATAGTCATCAGGGCTCCACCAAAACAGAATGGCAGCGGTACACCAAAACTGAGCAGAAGAACGAGAGCCCCAAGTGCGAGTAGAGAAACAGTTACAATTTCCATCTTAGAACTCCTTTGCGGCTGAAGGTGAGGCGGCTAACTTCTTTATATTTTTATACATATACCAGCCGCTATACGCCGTCATCATGGCCATTCCCACAAAGATAGAACACTCAGCCCAGAAGGTCGGAATATAGAGGGTAGGGCTTTCTTTCCATACCCGTTTAGCGTATACGAAATAATCCCAAGCCCAGTAGGTGAGCCAACATGAGACGATGACCGACATCACATCCGCTATAACACGAACCACCAGGCGGGCCTTATCTGTCTTTAAGAAAACATCCAGAACATTTGCCTTAATTTGCGTATCTTCCCGCGCAGCGTTTACACTTCCC
This sequence comes from Desulfobulbaceae bacterium, assembly GCA_024227155.1. Taxonomy (GTDB): domain Bacteria; phylum Desulfobacterota; class Desulfobulbia; order Desulfobulbales; family Desulfocapsaceae; genus Desulforhopalus_A. The sequence goes on along the minus strand of JAAELB010000881.1, from coordinate 33,441 downwards.
AGGAGATACAGCCATAGAGTTGGGTAAACAAGCATTTCATCAAGGCCCATGATAGGAATCTCAAACACATATCGCATCAAAACCTGATAAAACTCCATTGCCGCAACAACACTGATCAATAGCGGCAGTACATATTTAAAGAATCTCTCCATACCTTTCTCCTCTTAACCTTTATGGTTTCCTTCGAGAAATGAGACTGTGGTGCTCAATCTGATAATCGTTAGTTTTTGCTTATTATGTCGGTAGCTTCAGAGCAAAACCACCTCCAATACCCTTCTACTACTTTAACGCCGCGATAACTGAGATCTCAACCAGCAGATCAGGCCGCGCCATTCTTGCCTCAACGCAGGCCCTGGCGGGTGCATGTCCCTCTGGAATCCAACTGTCCCACACCGTGTTCATCTCTGCAAAATCCTTCATATCGCGAACGTAGATTGTCGCGGAGAGGATAGACTCTCGGCCACTACCCGCCTGCTCAAGCAAAGAGTCTACTTTGGCGAGCATATTTTCTGTTTGACGGCCCATGGAAATGGGTCCATCAGCGCTGTCACTCACCTGCCCACAGAGATAGACAGTACCATTGTGGATGACAATTTTGCTCATCCGTGCTGATGTTTCCATACGTGTAATGTTGCTCATTTCTTTCTCCTAGCCCCGATAAACGGGAATTAAGTCGGGATAAGTGCCTCGAAGGTCTCGCTGCTCTCGCTATCTGCAGATTACTTTAAGTCCTTAATTTCAATTAAGGTCTCCAGATTCCTCGGAGTCTACGCTTACCTGTTTTTTATTGCGGTTTTTCTGGAGTAAGCCACTAATGGCCTACTTTTTTACTTTGATTTTTAAAAAGGTTTGCCGGATCAACTCCGTCCGAAACAATATCCATTGATGCCACCTCACTAAGAGGTATCTGCTTAAGGGGTGGACGTACACTCAGCAGCCCAGCTTTTTGAATAGTGCTATCCAGCTCAGCCGCAACTATTTCACCCAGAGCAGGCCCACACATTCGCCCCTGGCACGGTCCCATACCTGATCGTGTAATAATCTTCACTTCATTTACATCAGTTACACCCTGCTTAACTGTGTTTCGGACATCGCCGACGGTGACGTTCTCACAACGACAGAGAACCGTCTCATCATCAAAGGAAAACCGTTTAGGATCGGGAGCAAAAAAGGCATCAATTAATGGACGGGGATAGCCATCTTTTTTTATCGCCTCCCTCACAGGTTCCGCGAGGCGATCACGCTCATATCCAGGTATAAGCCCTAGACAACTGGCCACTTCAAGCGCCGCGAGTTCGCCCTTAAATTCTGCTGCCAGGGCCCCGGATACCCCTGTACCATCACCGGCGGCAAAGATTTTCTCAAAATTTGTGCGCCCCCACTCATCGGTTGACGGGTACCAGTAGCGTTGCTCTTTTTGCCACTCCATGTGACAACCGAACAGCCGATAGATATGGCTATCAGGGATCACGCCAAAATGGACTAAGAGCATCTCAGCTGAAAAGTTGAGTTTTTTACTGCCACACTCAGCCTCAACCCCTGTAAGCGCAGTTTCTCCCAGCGCCTTCAGGTTTGTCACCCCTTTGTAGTGGGGTACACCTGACTTTTTGATATCCAGGAGCATTTTCACTCCCTTCATGAGAAAAGCGGTTCCAAAGAGTGCCATTGGCAGATGGGGCAAGATTGCAGGAGATGGCAACTTGGGAGTTGTTTCAAGAATGGCCGCTATTTTAACCTTTTTCTCTATTAAAAGAGCCGCCTCAAGAAGTAAAAGTGGACCACTACCGGCGAGGACTACTGTACCGGAAGGGCAAAGATTAGCATCTTTGGCCAACCCATTCACAGCACCGGCGCCCATCACTCCAGGAAGCGTCCAGCCGGGAAACGGCATCGGTCTCTCCATGGCACCCGTAGCGACCACAATGTAGTTGGCGGTTATTCTTTCAGAGACACCATCTTTTGAGAAACAGACCCGACCTTCAGGTTCCACATTCCATACGGACGAATTACCAGAATATTCTGCACCGCTTTTACGAAAACGCTCCCCTAACTCAAGTCCACGACGGTATTCCGGCCCCATTTTCACCAGGTTGTCCACCGATGCCTTTTCAACATTTCTATATATCTGGCCACCAATTCGGTTCTGTTCATCGAGGGTCAACACCTTTAAACCCATTTCAGCCAGACAAGAACTTGCGGTAAGGCCAGCCGGCCCTGCTCCGATTACAATCGTATCGTAATGACTGCTCATGACTGCCCTCCTTCTGCCCCTTCAACTTCAGCTTTTTCAAGATAACGATTTATGACCATCCCACCTTTAACCGTAGTCATACAGGCCTGACGGCGCACTCCGTCAATTTCCATTAAACACTCAAAGCAGACCCCCATAAGGCAGTGGGGAGAGCATGGCTTTTTTGAGGTGGGTGATATTCGGGATGTGATCTTACCGATTGCAAGGAGAGCGGCGGCGACATTCATGTCACCTGGAACCTCTACCTTGGCACCGTCCAGCACTATTTCAACCGTTTCGGTTGTTGTTGAATCATATTTAAACATTGAACCTTCCGTTACTAAAATGTGAAATTTGGGGAGCTTCATCCTTTTCCAGTATCCAGCTGGCTATATGCTTCTCCTTAACAGGGGCGAGAGTGACAGCAGAATGACCTGCAATCACATAGATATTTTTATGCCCAGGCAGTCTCTCATAAATAGGAGAGCCATCTTTAGTCATTACCCGGATTGCCCCCCAGCCGCGGACCCAATTGAGGTTGGCCAGTTCAGGAAAAAGCTTTATCGCTCCACTGGCCTGGCTCTTCATCGCCTCAACAGTTACCTTGGGATCATAGGCGCTATCTTCTGTAGAAAGACCTATCATAAAGGTTCCATCCATTGTCTGACGTACCGCAAGAATTGGGAAGTGTAGAACTTTTTTGACCCGCTCGGTCACAATCAGTTGACCGCGCTGGGGATAGATATGAAGCTTTTCTCCAAGATCCGCAAGCAAACGTGTTGACCCATGTCCTGCCGCCACCACAAGCTTATCACATTGATAGTCACCTTGAGAGGTGAGCACGGTCACAGTACCATCATCGTTTGGCACAATCTTCGATACGCTAAGCCCGCCAAAATATTCTCCACCTTTCTTCTGAAAAGCGCAGCGAAGTGCTCCGAGCAGGGGTAGAGGGTTCACATGCCCCTGTTCTGCTGAATACATGGCACCCGTAACATCATCCCCCAACTTCATCCCGGGAATCATCGAGGCAAATTCTTCACGATCCAGCATCCTGACAGGGTAGTCTAGACCTTCCTCACTGCAGGTTTTAGTCAAGGTGTCAATAGAATCAGCATACGCTTGAAACTGTTCATCACCAATGGCATGCATGGCCCCACCATTCCACTCAAGCTCTATGTCGTAGCCGCTCTCCTCTTCAAGTTTTGCCGCAAACTCAGGCCACAACATTGTTGCCATCCGGCTCCATCTTGCATAAACCGGACTGTTAGCACCTTTGGGCATGAACCAGGTAAGGCCAAAGTTTCCCCGTGAGAGTCTCTGGGTTGGAAGTTGTTCATCAAACATAACAACCTTCCCTGCTCCTTCACGGACTAGGCCCAGAGCTATGGAGGCACCTGAAAGGCCTCCGCCAATAACGATTATGTCAACTTTTTTCACGCGCTGGTCTCCGTTTGTCTAGAACTCCGCTTACTTGAAGCAGGGTTCAATTAATTTCCTATTGTTGATTGCAAGTTGCCATTTTCGTGCCAATTGGCTATTGACTATGGCATTTTGAGAATACTTTTAAATTCGCATCTCACGAATCAATCTAACTACATGAAAAAAATAGTCTTTATTGTTTTCCTCCTATAACCTGGTTGTGATCATGGGTATTAATCGCCGGTACGGTGAAAGACCAGCAGCCTGTGTCATTATGAGACAGTTATACTCAATCAATCTTTCTCACCGTGTAACGGTGGTGAAAAACGCCACTGTCTCATTGTGCGACATGACTCAGTTTGAGAATTCCTTCTCAAACATGACATCCCCCACACCCTCTGGGATTGCTCGAAAATTAAAAAGGGCCATTATCCATAGCTTAATGGATAATGGCCCTATCTGTTTAAAACGTAAAAAAGTTACAAGAAATTGCTGTAACCGTTCACCGCCCCCTTCAAAAGACTGCATAACCAGAGTCCGTAACCGTTCGTCCAGTGCTCCAGGTTCGTTCAAGCTGGTCTCCTGGCTATAGTTGGCTATACCAGGAGGCCTGATCGGACGAAAATGGGGTGCTGGTGAACGGTTACAAATTGCTCAAAGAAGGGGAGCGATTATTAGGAGAGAACATCCCCCGTTGGAAAAGTTCCCGGATCCATAACCTGTCGATCAAACGGTCTGGGAAGGAGTCCAGCCTGGAACCACTGAATGAAGCTGTAGATAGAATATACTGGCAATCCTGTAACCTGCCTGATTGCAGCTGCATAAGGTGCCATGTTGGTACACTCAAGAACTATGGCACCAACATCTGGATGTTTCTCCTTCAGCATCAGGGCTGTTTTCACCAGGTCTTCAGTGGCAAGTCGAGTATTAAGTCGCTCTTCATCACCTAGTACCGCCCGGGTAAACTCCACTCCGTGATCTGTGCCCATAATAGGAGTATCCAGAGGGACACCAACCGCACGCAGATGATCATCGGAAAGAGACTCTTTTTTTACGGTTATGACCCCGGTGCGTTTTCCACCACCCAGCATCCGATTCACCATGGAGACCTGCATCAGTGAAGAAGACGCGACGGGTACCGGTAATTGATCCGCCAGCTCCTGCTGGAATAAAGACATAAAGCCGCAGCTGGTGGTAATGCCGTCCGCTCCCTGCGCAAACAATATGCCATCTTCGGACTTCTGCTTCTATCCCTTTTAGACCAAGTAATTCAAGAGACAATCAAAACATTACAACCTACTGTTAACACAGAATATTACAAACACAACAGTGTAGTATTCACGGACATTAACATTGGTGGCAGATATCCACTAACACGATTTTAGACAGCGCTTAAACGAAAAGAAAAGTGTCGCATTATGACACACAAAATGAATTTGCTGATATTTCCCTCTCAGCAATGTGTGGGACAACAGTAGATGTGTCAAAACAAGTCATGTCTCATTATGAACCACTTTTTTCATTTTCTCTTCATCCATTGCAAAAACGGATCAACCCACTCCCTATATGGCCTGTAAATCAACCCATGTCCAATATCAAGAGAGAGAACGATTTCCTCAAACTGTCCCAATCCTTCCGAGCGTTGAAAATACAATAAAGGAACGATCGACAATTTATCAGCCCGATCGTGAATCGAAAGCACATTGCCGTATAGCTTCAGGTTTTCATCAACCAGACACTTTTCAAAAAGGCCGGCCAGAAAAAGATAATGTATCTCTTGTTCCCGGATTAAATTAGAGATATAAGCACCAATGATCCCGCCTTTGGAGGCACCCACTACAGTAATGTTGCCGGGTGCAATTCCGTTTTTCAGCAGTGTATTTATCTGTGAAACGATGTTTGCGGCATAGGGTTGCACCTGGGTCCCTTTTTCACGGGCTTCACTGACCACAATAAAGCCTTCTGCCGCCAACTCCTGAAGGATGAGTTCATATTCATAGTATCCATGTTCTTCGCTCTTTGGCCGAATACCCGCCTCCTCAATAATTAGACCATGGAGATAAAAAAGATAGTGCTTAGTACAGTCGGGATTGTCTGGTACGTGTGAAATAATAGTGTTCTTCATAAAGTATTTTGTTCCCCCATTTTAGTGCATTATTCCTGAACTTCTTTCATAGAAAACGAGAAACTCAGAAGCTTCTTATGAAATTGTGAGCTTACTTTTACCACCAAGGCACTTATCCCGACTTATTTTCCCGTTTATCGGGGTTTGATTAAATCATGCCCTCATCCTATCAAGGATGAGGGAAAATTTATAGTTTTGGCCAAAGTATTTCCTACAAATTTCAATCAACAAAAAACATAAAGTTCAACACAGCAGCAATAGCACACATAATTAGAGCATAATGCCAATTACTTTCTATTATCCTCCGAGGGGATGCTCTATACCTGCTGACCAGAGCCAATCCCACCCCTGACAATGGACTGCTGCCGGTTGAGATAGCCCAACTACTCAGAAAAAGAAATCCCAATTGGGAATGATCTGGGTTGAGGGGCAAAAGCAGCGGGCTGGCAATTGCAATACTGACAATGGGATGGACGCCCATAAAACCGATAACGATCATCCCAGCTAAACTTATAGTAAACAATAATGGGGTAAACGCGGAACCTTCAAGGCTGAACAGTACAGGGTATACCTGGGTAATCGATTTGATACCTGTAGAAAAAACACCCGCGGCAAGAAACAGTGCAAATTGACTATTTACTGATCCCATTCTATTATTTATAAAATCATGGATTGTTGCCCCCCTGGGCCTGCCCTTCATAAAAATGAAAGCTCCAACAGGCGCGATCAGGCAAATAAGAAGGAGTATATTTACTCCAGGCCAAAAATGATGCACTGAGATAACAACCGCCGCCATAATAATTGGAACAGTTAAGCTTTCTATCCGTAGAGGGTAACCGGAAAATTCTCTTTTCCTCAGATAACACACTTCAACGATGGAATAAGCAATTGCAACAACACTCATGATGGCACCAGGGATAAGAGTTTCTTTCCAATGCATATCAGGAGCGTGGGTGAGAGCGACACCGGTGGCAATAAAAAATGGCGACCACCATGCAGCTGCGCAAAACGAACGTGCAAGAACAGTCATCTGATCCCTGGTTAACGTTCCATTTTTTTGCAACCTATCTCCAAAAAAGAACATTGCCGATAAATTAATCGCTGCTCCCAGTAAATGGGCCCCCAGGGCCGTCGTCACGACTGCGCTGTTACCTTTCGGCAGATCAGGATCTTCGAGTCCCTGATTTGTCAAGGGAAGAAAAGCAACAGCAACAAACATGGCGAGCAGTGGCAGATTTGCTGAAAATATTTGTTTCCAACCAGGAAAGACGCCATGGTTTGCTGAAAACAGGATGGTTACAAAACCGATTAACAATAGGAGTAGCGCCTGCTGCACCGCCCTCCTTCCCAGGGTGCGCCACATAACAAGTGGCACCAGCCACGCCAGAGTTGTAGAAATAATCATTACAGAAGGTACTACAACACTCAGAAGGTAAAAGACGAAGGTGCCAACTATCATCAATCCACTATATTTTCTCATTATTAATCTATTTGCGCTCGCTATTAAAGCCCCTTAAAGGTGGCGATTACATGAGAATATTCCAGCCAGGGAATTCTTCCTCAATAACAGATACTATTTTCTGGATCGGAAAATTTGACTTAATTCACCTCACCTCGGATAGGTAGAACCTTTTAGGGACCTCCACTGTAAGTGGAGATTTTATATAAGATATCCTTCATATAACATGATCATTGAAGAGACCAATGGCCACGCACGTCCTTGTTGCGGAAGATAATGTAACCAATCAGGATGTAATCTCTTCCCTTTTAGTGAAGTTTGGATGTAGATTCAGTTTTGCTTCAAATGGCAGGGAAGCCACTCTCAAGACAAGTAAAAACGACTACGATCTCATTTTCATGGATTGTCAGATGCCTGTTATGGACGGGTATAAGGCAACGAAAACCATCCGTAACAACGAAGAAAGACATGGTAGTAAAAGCCCCACTCCTATCATCGCTATCACAGCAAATGCACTAACACCCCACAAGGGGGTATAAGTGCCACGGTGGTAGACTTTAAGTTCCTAATGTTAAATGATTCTCCAGCTTTCTTGTTTTTTATTGCTGCTTTTATTGAGTAATGCACTAAAAGGAGACGAGGAAAAAAGCCCTGCTCAAAGAACAGGGCCCTTCATGACAGCTGGTGTGAGCTAACTGCAAAAACCGGGTAGGGTTCACTCCTTATAATTCCTCTAATACAGTAATACCTTTTTGTTTCATCTCATCGTAGGCCTTGGCCGTGGTGTCTGATGCCACCCCTTTTGACAACCCCTCTATAACCGTAACTTTGTAACCCGCCTCCAGTGCGTCAATCGCCGTGGCCTTCACACAGTAATCAGTAGCGAGACCGTAAATAATAACCTCATGGATGTTGCTGGCTTTCAGGAGATGGTTCATCTCCGTCTCAACACCCCCATCATCTTGAAAGCCAGAGTAGCTGTCATAACGCTTATCTTTGCCCTTTTTGACTATCCCTTTGAAAAGCTTCGGATTGAGCAAAATTTCGGCGTTCTGACTGTTCTGGACACAATGGGGAGGCCATAAAATCTGAGTGTGATTTTCTACCTGAATCAACTCAAATGGTTTTTTCCCTTCATGGTTGGAAAAAAAAGATACATGGTCTGCTGGGTGCCAATCCTGGGTGGCAAAGACAGGATACCCTTTTGCGGCCAACCCTTCTGTTGCAATCTTCACCTTTGCCACGTACTCCTCATCGGCACCGGCAACAGCTAGTGAGCCTTTTTTCCAGGTTGTGAAATCCCCCTGCATATCAACGACTATAACAGCGACATTGCCTTGCGCTGAAACAGTTGAAAATATAGATTGCCAATAGATGCTTCCGATCAGTGCGATTACAATAAGTGCAGACATCTTCATGATAGATCCTCCTCTTGATTTGTTCTTCTGCTATTGTTTATGGATTGACTCCTACTTACCTAACCCGAATAGATCGGAACTTTCTAAAATGCTTGGATAAGTATCTTCACGAAATTAATTTCGAAGTCTACGCTTATCTCTGCCACAAAAACGAAGAAAATAATTTCTAAGGTACTAAAAAATAATTTCCAAGGCACTAAATATCTCAGAGTAGTTTTACCATAAAAAGCTAAAATCATCTCTTTTCGAGTTAGAGAATTTCCCGACACGAAGACATACTTATTACTTGTTGCCCCAGTTTCCAGGAAAATCCCATCAGGTGATGGTTGCAAGGCTCTATTTATGAGTTAAATTCCTTTTAGATACTCCAGAAAAATTGCAGTAAAAAACAAGTAGCCCCAAGACCGCTTCCGAATCATCCGGTCGAAAACGACCATTCACTTGGAGAACCTATGTGAGAATAATGTTTAGGCGTGGCCAAAGTGTACTGTTACGCTGCCTTATGGCTGCTGCTGTCTTTGCTCTCATTCTACTGCTACTCTCTGTTTTTTTGCTAAAACACGGGATAGAGACAGAACGGATCGAATTTGGCAGCATCGTTGTAAACAATGCTGAACTTGTCTGGCACAAAAAGCTTGAACTGAAGGTGCAGACAATGACCATTGAAAACACAGGAGGTACCACCGATGTTTCCGAGCTACGGAAGCTCCATCTGTTGAGCAAAATATTCCCCATATTTTCACTGGTTGAGATTGAGCAGTTGCGGTTTAAAGAACACCAAACATCGATAATACTTGAGCAATCTCAACTCGGCGAATTTTTCCTGAATGTTGAAACCGAAGAAATAATTGTTCACTCCCGCATAGATTTTGAACAAAACAATATAGTATTAAACATCCTTGATGCGACAAGCATCCAACACCAGATCCGTGGCTCGGGCAAGATCAGTTTTCAACCTGAAAACATGTACGCAGCCGGTGAAATCCATTGTGACTTTGGTGAGTCATTTCCGGTCACCCTCAACTTTATCGCCAACCGGGAAAGCATCTCTTTTTCAGGAAGGGATGCGGGAAAAATAGAAAACATTGATCCACTCGTTGAACTATTCGGGCTAACAGAGAACATCGAAAAATGGATCACAGATTATTTACGCGGCAGCAGATACCATCTAAAATCAGTCCAGGGAACAATCCCCTGGAACGCCCCCGGCAAAATACTTAAGACCCTGAAAGCGGAAGTGAGGGTTGATGACACAGAGTATACGTTTGCTCCCGGTCTTGCACCGATCAAAGCACCACATACCGATATTACATTTTCCGAAGGTATCCTCGATATCAGGCCCCACCACCCAAAGTTTAATGGGAAGAACGGAGGTAAAAGCCGACTCGACATTAACTTTACTGACCACAACAACATTCTGTTGACCGCAAATATTATCACCACCGCTGCAGCCGATGATAAGGTCGCGACCCTGCTCAACTACTACGATATTCCGTTTCCTATAAAGCAGGTCAGCGGAAAAACCGAAATCTACCTGACGCTTACAATTAACCTGAACAGTTTAACGGTTGATGTTGAAGCGGATTTTTCAATTGATGTTGGCAAAATAGTTTACCAAGGAAAAACCTACAGTGTGCGGGATGGTGGTATACATCTCAAGAACAGTGAGCTAACCGTTCATCATTTAAAGTATTACAATGATGAGCTGTTACGGGTAAACATCTCTGCAGAAGTCGATTTTCGCAAAAAGCAGGGGACCGTGAAACTCACTCCGGAACAGGTGAAAATTCCTATCGGCACATCATTCGTCCGGCTTGACCCGGAAAAAACTCCCCCACATATAACTTGCAGATTTTCTCCATCCGGCAATCAACTCGAAATGGAAGAATCTTTTTGGCAGTTTGATTCACTGAACTTTTCCCTGGAGAATTTCCAATCTCCCATCAATCTTCGCGAAAAGTCCATACAGCTCTCAAAACTACTTGTCCGTGCACCAGTTGGTATTGAGGCCGAGGTATCTGGTTTTCTCTTCTTTGAACGGCTGGAATACAACCTCAACTGGGAACTGCTTAACTTGGAGATCCATGACATGGTCCTGGACTCAACACCCTTCCCGATCAATATTCGGTATGCCGATAAACTCGAAATATTGACTGATCATATCGCCGAAATACGATTAAACCAGGTTCCTCTGAAATTGTACCCGGTCAGATTAAAATACGACGACAGTACCCTCAGCGTAAATAACAACAGGGTGAGCTATGGTGTCTTTTTTGACAGCTTTTTTTCAGGTTATTACAATATCCCTGAAAAACAAGGTGAGGTTCACCTCTCTAAAATAGCCATCACCGAGAAGCATCTTAGCAAGGACCTGGTAATCGAGCATGAAACACATGTTACCATTAGCGAAAAAGATAACAATTTCGTACTTGACTTCCCTGAGGTCGATCTGCGGATAACAACAGAGAAGGAAGGTAACTGGTTTGCTGTTTTCAGTGATCTTACAAAGCTATCATCGCGTTCACTTTTTCTTACAACTCTGGGAGTAGAGCAGGGAAACCTCGCAATTTCATCGAGGAACGGAACCCTGCCATATTCATTCACCGCATCAGTGGAGATCCCTATCCCCATGCTAATCGACGGGGACGGCTTTCAATCACGCCTGGATATAATCGGCCGCCTGGATGATAAAGGAATAACTGGCACCATAAACAAGGACTTGCACTTTAGTTATGCAGAGAACAGGGTGGATCTTTCATCCAATAACCTTGGCTACAATCTCCCCGGCGTTCTCTCGTTTATCAAAGACCTGAAAGCAGCACTGAAGAGCGATAGTAGAAAAGAGTCCCCCATCGTTGTTTCCCTGGCGGTGGAAGACACCTTCCTACAACTCAAACCGGAAAGCCGTATTCTGGCGGATCGTATCGAACTGCAACACCTGGGCGACACACTTACGGCAACTCTTGACCACGGCCCAGGTCGTCTCCTGTTACAAATTAACGGCAATTCGTTCAGCCTGGGCGGACAGGGTTTAAATGATGTCTTTATGGGGGAGCTTATCCACCGATCCAGTTTTACAGGAGGTGAGATGTCTTTATCGGCAGAAGGTAAATTAGGCGATTTCACAGCCGTTATCGAAATAGACGATACAGTACTGAAAAACTTCAAGACCTTGAATAACGTGATGGCTGTACTTAATACCATTCCCGCCCTTATAACCTTTTCCATACCGGAATACAGCACCAAAGGAATGCAAATCGATTCGGCCATAATCGGTATCAGCTTCAAGGACAGTGTGACAAGCTTTAAATCAATCGAGATAACCTCACCAGAACTTCAGGCAGGTGGGATCGGCGCCATCGATTTTACAGAGGGGACACTGGACTTAGACATAAACGTAACGACTCAAGCCCGAAAAAACATTAGAAAAGTCCCTATACTAGGATATATTATGACAGGGGAGGAAGATGAGCCTTCAATCAATTTGAAAATTACCGGCGCTTTCGACGACCCACAAGTTAATTACGGTATCGTTCGCGAAATTGCCACCATACCATACAGCGTCATCTACCGTACATTGAGCCTACCGAAACATCTCTTTGAAGCTCTGGAAGATGTAGTTAAATAGGGAATTAATTATATGGAACTAACCCGACTAGTCGGAAACTTTTTTAGAATCGCTGGATAAGTGCCTCGAAGGTCTCACTACGTTCACTATCTGGGTATCACTTTAAGTTCTTAATTTCAATACAGTCTCGAGATTTCTTGTTTTTTATTACAGTGTCTCTGGAGTAAGGCACTAAGTAGCAGAACCATCACCAGACACAGCTCTTTTCTTTTTAACCCAACTAATAAGATAGGGGCCCAGCAAGATAAAGATATTGATAACAATCAACCCAAGACTGATAGGCCTTGTCAGAAATGTTGTCCAGTCACCATTTGACATAATGAGCGATCGACGGAAGTTATCTTCCAACAATGGCCCAAGGACAAAGCCTAAAATAACCGGGGCGGGCATAATACCGATTTTCTGCAAAAGATAGCCTAACACCCCACAGCCCAACAGCACCCAGATATCAAAAACAGTATTACGAATAGCGAAGGAACCGATAATGCAGAATATCATAATCGCTGGAAGCAGATAATGTCTTGGAACAAGAAGCAAACGGGCATAGTAACGGGCACCCATGAGGCCGATCACAGCAAAAGTGATCACTGAAAGTACGTTACTTAAATAGATGGTCGAAATTAAATCCGGACGGGTCAAAAAGAGCATTGGCCCCGGGGCCAGACCGTTGATCATCAAAGCACCAATAAGAATTGCAGTCTGTGGATCCCCAGGTATACCAAGGGAGAGCATGGGCACGAAAGCCCCGCCAACGGCGGCATTGTTCGCCGCTTCTGCTGCAACAACTCCCTCCGGAATGCCGGTACCGAACTGCTCAGACTTAGAGGAAAACCTTTTCTGGATCCCGTATGCTGCCATGGAGGCAATGGCTCCACCCGCAGCGGGCACCGCTCCAATAAAGGTACCTATTGTCGATGAAAACGCCATCATCGGCGACATCCTGTAGAGCTTTGAAATTTTCGGCAGCACATTACTGATCTTTGACGTTAGGACAGGAAGAGCTCCCTGTTGTTCCAGTTTAGTCAGCACCTCCGTGACTCCGAAAAATCCCACCATGACCGGGATCATCTGCAAGCCAGCCTGCAAATTTTGCGAACCAAAGGTAAACCGGGGATAGCCGGAAATCACGTCCTGACCAATTGTTGCAAGCATCAGACCGATAATCCCACCTATCAGTCCTTTCAGGGTAGAGCCAAAACTGATATAGCTGACGACGCTGATACCAAGTAGAGCGATACCCGTGTACTCCTGTGCACCAAAATCCAGGGCAAAGCTTGCCAGCAAAGGAGCTGCAAACATCAGTATAATAATGCCAAACAATCCGCCGATTGCCGAAGATATGGTGGAATAGCCAATCGCCTGGCCGGCCCTGCCCTTCTGGGCCATGGTATACCCATCAAAACTGGTGGCAATGGCTGAGGGTGTTCCTGGAATATTAACAAGAATGGCGGAGAGGGAGCCGGAATAGCAGGACCCCACATAAATCCCTACGAGAAAGATAATCCCGTTGAGATCAGTCATTGTAAATGTGACTGGTAGAAATATAGCCATGCCCATGGTCGCCGTAAGCCCGGGGATTGCACCGAAAAAGATGCCGAGAAACGAACCGGCGATAACCAGGAAAATAGAATAAAAATTTGTAAAGGAAGAAAAGCCAGCTGTTACAAGATCAAAAGTTTCCATTCATCACCCTCTACTCACTATGGTAGTATCTCCAATACTTGACAACAGAACTCAAAGCAAGAACATAGACTGGGGCAATTGAATCCCCAGAAACAGCTGAAACAAAAGAAAAACTAAAGCTATAATACACGCACTAAAACCCAGATCCACAAACCAGTTGTCGACCTGGGCTCCGTCCCTAATCAACCGTACAGTCACTAAAGTAAGCAGAAAACCGCTCAGCAAAAAACCACATAATTCCATTGTAGCAATTGATATCAAACAGACCACAATAACTGCAGGAACCAGCCACCCGCCCCCTGCCTGGCCTGGATCTTTAGCGGCCAAATGTTCCCCCGGCTCTGATATCCCGACTCTAATATCCTGAAAAACGACCAGAACTCCGAGAAGGATCAAAAACCAGGCCAGGACCTGGGGATAAAACCCGGGTCCCTGGCCAAAGCCCTGTCCCTGATTAGACGGGTAACCCATAGTGTTCACAAGAATCATTCCGCCGAGCACAGAACAGAGGATCAAGGTCAACCAGGAATCTCTTTTAATATATTGCATTATCTGTTTTTACAGAGCAGTAACAACTGCATTACCGCCGCAAACCGGCGTCTTCAACCATTCGCTTCACATTTTCATTTGAGTCGCTTCGCAGGACTCCGGTCTTCTCATGATTCAAATAAGAAATATTGAGGCCGGAATCGATAATTTTCTTCTGTACACCTGCTGCGGCAAAAGACTTCTCGATAGCCTTATCCAAAACATCGATGACCTCTTCAGGAGTACCTGCCGGTACAGTAATCGACTCCCAAAATGGCATGGAAATATCCACTCCGCCTTCTTTCATGGTGGGAAGATCTGGGTAAGCGGAATGGCGTTCACCGCCAGCGATAGCAATGGGTCGAATTTTTCCTGCTTTGATCAGAGCTTTTGCCGGGCCAATTGCCACAAACATTGACTCAACATGACCACCTGCTAAAGCTGCGAGGGATGGGCCCCATCCCTTGTAAGGGACCTGGGTGAATTCAACCCCGGCCACTCGAGAAAATTCAGTTGAATAAAGATGATCAATAACGCCAGCACCTGCATTGGCATTCTTTATTTTTTTGGGATTTGCCTTGGCATAGGCAACAAACTCCTCAACACTCTTCCATGGTGATTTAGAGTTTACCAGCAGTACAAGTTCCGGATTCAGTACGCCGGAGACGGCAACATACTTATCCATCATCACCGGAGAAACTGAAGTGTATTGAGCAATTGCGGCACTGATTCCAAGATATCCGAGGGTATAGCCATCAGCCTTTGCTGCAGCAAGAGCGGCGGCTCCAACCATCGAACCGGCACCGGGCATGTTTTTTACTACCACCGGCTTACCAAGATGCTTCTTCATCTCTGCCGCAAGAATCCTGCAGGTCATATCACCTGAGCCACCGGGGGACCAGGGAACGATAAGAGTAATAGCTTTTTCTGGAAACGCAGCCTGTGCAGTAGCACCAAAGACCAAAACGGCGGCAACGACAAGAACGGACACCAACTTGATACATCTTGAATAATGCACGAACATACTAACCTCCATGATAATAAAATTTACGCTTTAGCCACAACCAGCATCTATCAAAACAGCGATTCAGCATTACTTATTACAGACCTGAAATGCTCCGTAGTTTTACTTCCATAAATCACAAAAAACAACCTTCAAGTACTTGTAAGAACAGCAGGAATACCAAAAGCAACCATTACTGAAGTAACTGTTGCTTTTGGGTTGTTCTACCTATACCCTGGAGCCAAGGGTCGGATAAACCGCCTCGGCTTTTCCTATCATGGCCGGCATTGGTTTTTCCAGCTGAGCCTCCAGCCACTTCGTCCCTTCAAGTAGAGCCGCAAGGTCGATGCCGGTCTCAACGCCCATGCCATTAAACATGTGAACCAGATCCTCAGTGGCTATATTACCAAGTGCATTGGGAGAAAAAGGACACCCACCAATACCGCCAAGGGACGCATCAAAAAGCCGAATGCCCGCCTTGAACGCTGCATAGGCATTTGCATAGCCGGTGTTCCGGGTATTGTGTAGATGAACGCCTATCCTAAGCCCTGGCCGTAGTTTACCAACAACGTCAATCACTTCACCACACAGGGACTCAACCTGATCTGGCATTGCCATCCCGGTAGTATCCGCAAGCATAACCTCATCGGCCCCCAACTCAACCATCCTGCTCGCCAGTTTTATTACCTGGGCAGGAGAAACATAACCTTCATAGGGACAGCCAAATGATGCTCCTATTATCACGCCAAAGGCCACACCGGCATCTTTGGATATTGCGGCAATCTGCTCAAATCCCTTTAAAGAGTCGTCAACTGAACATTTGAAATTCTTCCCATTGAGCGTCTCACTCGCGACTATGACCAGTCGCACATGCTTTAACCCGGATTTAACTGCTAATTCAAATCCTTTAAGATTTGGTACTAAGGCAGTGTAGTGCTGCTGCCCATTTGTAAAATCCAACTGTTGACAGATCTCAGTAAGATTGGCCATGGTGGGCACAAATTTTGGATGCACAAAAGATCCAACCTCGATGGATTTTACATTGGCCTTCTCCAGGAGATGAATCAATTGCAACCGTGTCTCTGGCAAAAGAACCTTGCACTCGTTTTGCAGTCCATCTCTAGGTGAGACGTCTACAATTTCAACTCTTTCATTCATGTTTCTTACCTTTTATTCCTTCATAACCAGGTATCATATGACGCCTTCAGCCTTCAATTCCTCAAGCTTTGCCTCATCTAATTTTAAGACATCTCCGTAAATTGCCTCGTTATGCTCTCCAAGTTCTGGCCCGGTCCACTCAACAGTTCCAGGAGTTTCACTCAGAAGTGGAAAAACATTTTGCATCTTCACATTACCAAATGATCTATCCGCAACTTCAATAATCGCGTTACGTGCCTTAAAATGAGGATCTGCCAACATTTCACGCGGGGTGAAAATCAGCCCTGCCGGCACCCCATTATCATCCATCATTTTCTGAAGTTCTTCGGCGGTGTAGTTCTTAGTCCACTCAGAAATGAGATCGTCAAGTTCACCCTGCCTCTCACCTCTCGCCTTATGGGTTGCATATCTTTCATCTTCGGCAAGTTCGGGCTGCCCCATGGCTTTACAGAGACGACCGAAAATATTATCAGCATTGGCAGCAATGACAAAAAATCCGCCGGTGGATGTTGGGTATATGTTTGATGGCGCTACATTCGGCAGAATAGACCCTGTTCGCTCTCGAATTTCACCTGCAAACTGAAACTCTGGAATCATGCTCTCCATCAGAGATAAAACAGCCTCATAGATACCGATATCAACCATCTGCCCCTTACCGGTTTTATCACGTTGATGCAATGCAACCAGCCCACCGATTGCACCAAAAACTGAAGTCAGGGAATCCCCAATGGAAACACCGATACGCGTAGGTGGTCTATCCGGGTAGCCTGTAATGTAACGAATTCCACCCATGGCCTCACCGATACTGCCAAAACCCGGCTTATCCTTATAAGGTCCGGTCTGGCCGTAACCACTAACCCGGATCATAATCAGACCGGGGTTACTTGCCTTTAAGGTTTCATAATCCATTCCCCATTTATCAAGCATACCCGCTCGAAAGTTTTCAACCAGAATATCGGCACTATCAATGAGCTCTTTTGCCATTTGACGCCCTTTTTCGGTTTTCAGATTCAGGGTTACAGACTTCTTGTTACGGGCGAGTACCGGCCACCACAAGCTTTTGCCGTTGTGACGATGCCTGCCCCATTGACGCATGGGATCGCCGTGCCCAGGAGCTTCTATTTTGATAACTTCCGCCCCAAAATCCGCGAGAATCTGCCCACAAAATGGACCCGCGATAAATGCGCCCATCTCGATAACACGCAATCCTTCCAATGGTCTTTTCTTATCCGTCATAAAATATTTCCTCCATATAAGTATTGTCCGGCGACCCTGTCGATCAACCGGCCATTAGATCCTCTAATTCCTTAATAGCTTTCTCAAGGCCTACAAGTTCGTTAAAATCCTCAAAGCTAATCATCTTGTCAATCATGCCCACCGTCGAACCCTCTTTTTTCAAATGCTGCATCAGTCGCAACATCGACTGGGCCATATAAAAAATTGATGCTGTCGGATAAATCACGATGTTGTAACCAATTTCATGCAATTTGCTGTTTGGCAACAACGGTGTCCGTCCTCCCTCGACCATGTTCGCCAAGGTGGGTTTTGTGAGTACCTCATTGATTTTATACATATCTTCAATGCTTTCCGGTGACTCTACGAACAGAATATCTGCACCGGCGTCCTCATAAGCCTTTGCACGATCCAATGCCTCGTCGATACCATAATTAGTGCGGGCATCGGTACGGGCCACAATCATAAAGTCTGGATCCGTGCGCGCTGCCGCCGCCGCCTTAATTTTTCCGACCATCTCTTTGACAGGTACGACCTCCCGGCCAAGCATGTGCCCACATCGTTTTGGCACAACCTGATCTTCAAGTTGAATCGCAGCGACATTTGCCGCTTCGTATTCCCGAACAGTTCGTATGACGTTGATAGCATTACCAAAGCCGGTATCCGCATCAGCAATCACAGGGATGTCCACCACCGCCGCCATATTGCGGGCCCTCGCAACCATTTCAGTCATGGACATGAGACCAATGTCTGGACGCCCTAAATGACTGGCGGATTGCCCATAACCTGTCATATAAACAGCTGGAAATTCGCTCATTTCTACAACCCTGGCGGTCAACGCATCGTGGGCGCCAGGAGCCACCAGAAAATCTTTATCTGTCTTTTTTATAAGATTTCTAAGTTCTGTAGTTTTTCTCATATTTGACATTACAAATAAATTTCAACCTTCTGCTTACCATAATTGTACAGTGACATTACCAAAGCCAACAACCAAACTATTGTATACAATATACGCAAAGGAGCGTCAAGACAATTTTCCTCGTCCCCGACAACTCAAAACCGCCAACAGATATTTTAGATTGACAAAAATGCACCTTTACGTTTAGGCTTTTGTTTGGGCATGATCTGGAACCATTGTATACATTATACAATAAACCAATAAAACAGTACCCTGTTTTATTGAAAATCTGAAAACTTGTCGCCGGAGGAAGTAATGAAAAATCGTTGGAAAATCGTCCCACTGTCTCTCATGATGATGCTTATGACCAGTAGTCTCACAGTCGCTGAAAACCTCAAATTCAGTACTTGGCATCCCGCCGTTGGTCGTGAAGTAAAAACCGTATGGACACCAATGATGGAGTCAATAAAAGAGGAAAGTGGTGGTAAGCTTAAATATACCATGTACGCCGGTGGTGCATTAGGTAAAGGGCCAGCTCACTATGATATCATAAAAAACGGTATGAGTGATATGGGGTACTTTACAGCAACCTGGACCCCTGGCAAATTCCCTCTTTCTGAAGCTCTTTCCATGGCCATGTGGATTGACGGTAAAGATAAAGCCGCAGCAATCGGCAACGAACTGTATGAAAAAGCGCTAAAACATGAGTTCAAAGATGTTCATCTTCTGGAGTTAAACGGTTGCATCCAGGCATTTCTCTGGACCAAAAAACCGGTCAATTCCCTTGCAGACGTCAAAGGGTTGAAAATTAGAACTCCAGGCGGCCTGCAGACTCAGTACATAAAAAACCTCGGCGCAGAACCGGTATTCATGCCTCTTGGTGATGTCTATACCTCCCTTGACACCGGAGCCATTGATGGTGTTGTAACCTGCCCTCCTTTAGTTCTGGCCTTCAAACTCCACGAAGTTGTTAAGCACGGAGTAGTCGCTACATTTGGCTGTGTCACTGAAGGTTTAGCCATGAATAAAAAGAAGTGGAATAAACTTGATGCGAAATCCCAGGAAACTATTACCAAGATGACCCATAACCCCTTTGCCCACACCGGCGGTCTGGATCATAAATCATATGAGGAAATGATAGTAGAGTTAAAAGCCAAAGGTGTCACCCTGCAGGAACTCGACCCTGCAACCCAGGAACAGTGGTTCGCCACATACCAGCAGGTAACAAGGGACTGGGTAGCTGCACAAAAAGATCCAGCAAAGGCTGAGGAAGTTGTCAGAATGTTGGCCCAAATTGTAGCAAAACACGGCAGTGATGCTGTAGCCGTCCCCCCTGAATGGAAATAATCTGAGCCGGGTGGCGCTGGGTCCTCAGCTGTCATCCCCGTGTCTGTAACAGGAGCCTTACTGAGATGCAATTTAAGTCAGTTGTACAAAAATTCACCAGGGGAGTTGCTTTCAGCGCCATGTTTTTGCTGTTACCAATGATGTTTCTTTCAGCAACGGATGTCACACTACGAAAGTTCTTTACTACCACCGTCCCTGGAACAATGGAGCTGTCATCATACATGCTCGCTCTGTTTATTCTGCTTGGCCTTTCCTATACCCATCAATGCCGAGCCCATGTCCGCGTTTCTTTTCTACTGGATCTGTTACCTCCCAAGGGAAAAACCGTTATTGAAATCATCTTGAGCCTGCTCTGTCTTGCCATGCTCCTCGTACTCGTCTGGCAGGGCTGGATCATCGCCGTAGAAGAAACAACCGTCTCTGATATGCTGCGCATTCCTGAAAATCCCTTCAGAATGGCCTTAGTGATCGGGTGCTTTTCATTTGCACTTGAGGTAGTCGTTGACATTATAGATCATTTGAAAACTTTAAGGGGTGAGTAATGGAACCAGTGACTATTGGTATTATAGGAATCTGCATTGTTTTTACTTTGCTTGCCCTGGGGATGCCCATTGCATTCTCACTGATGCTTGCCGGTTTCAGCGGTATAGCATTACTCTCAGGATTTGACGCCGCACTGCCTGTCTCTGCAAGAACTGTCTACGATGAGGCGGCCACCTATCCGTACATGGTCATTCCTCTTTTCATCGTTATGGGATCTTTTGCCGGTGCCTCAGGGATGACAAAAGACATATATGGATGTCTTGATAAATGGCTGCGACTATTGCCTGGAGGCCTTGCAGTCGCCTCAATTGCCGCTTGCGCCGCCTTTGCCGCTGTCTCAGGTTCCGCTGTTGCTACCACTGCCACCCTTGGTAATATTGCTCTTCCAGAGATGAAAAGATTCGGCTACTCAGATAAACTAAGCACCGGCGCTGTGGCTGCAGGTGGGACACTGGGTTTTTTAATTCCACCAAGCCTTGGCTTTGTTGTCTACGGTATGCTCACAGAGCAAAGTATCGGTAAACTCCTTGTCGCTGGAATGATTCCAGGCATTATTCTGGCAATTGCCTTCTGTGCAGTGGTCATTATCTGGGTAAAACTCAACCCGGAAACTGCACCCGCCCAGCCTGAAGCCATTACCTGGAAGGAAAGATTTGTTTCACTTCGTGGAGTTTTGGAGCCACTTGCCCTCTTTTTTCTGGTCATGTTCGGTATCTATGGCGGTCTTTTTACCCCCACCGAAGCGGGAGCTGTTGGAGCCACCCTGCTCTTTTTATCAGTGGTGATAAAACGTAAATTAACCTGGAAGAAACTTATAACCGCCCTTCAAGAGGCACTTCGCACCTCCGTTATGGTTCTTTTTCTTGTGGCGGGAGCCAGTATCTTCACCTACTTTCTCGCACTTTCCACCATCCCCATGCAGGCAGCCAACTGGGTCACCAGCCTTGATGTCGCCCCAAGTGTTATCCTGCTGGCAATTATCCTGGTATATCTTTTCCTTGGTTGCTTCCTTGATGCTATCTCAATGATGGTCTTGACCATGCCGGTGGTTTTTCCTGTAATGACAGCACTTCATTACGATCCGGTCTGGTTTGGTGTTGTAGCGGTACTTATGATGCAGGCAGGACTGATAACGCCTCCACTTGGGCTCAACATTTTCACCATTGCTGGGGTTGCAAAAAACGTTAAAGTAGAGGTTATTTTTCGGGGTGTAATACCCTTTTTACTCGCTGTTTTTGTAGTGGTCGGTTTGCTAATCGCATTTCCGGTACTTGCTACCTATCTCCCTTCCAAAATGGGTGGATAAGCTTTTTATCTGGATAATTTTTCAGACCTTTTGAGGAATTATCCAGATAAAATCAAACCCCGTAAACGGGAAGCAACCAACAACTTCTTTAAAATCTTTTACCAGGCGGGCGGTGTTACCACCCAGATCAACTTCACCGGCTGATCGGTCTCATTCTGCCAGGAGTGGGGAGTCAAAGAGGAAAAATAACAGGCAGTATTCTCTGTCAGGATATGAACTTCTTTTCCAATTTTCAAGGTTAACTCTCCCTCAAGGACAAAGCCAAATTCTTCCCCTGCATGGGAATACTCTTCTTCACTTCCTCCCCCGGGAGGGATAGTTGTATAAAAGGGTTGCATCCTTTTGTGCCCCACCATGCGAACCATTTGGTTCACACTAGCATTCCAACCCGGGAGTGAAATTTTAGTCCACTTATTTTTAGGAAGAATTATTGGTTCCTTAATAAGTTCATCAGCAAAAAACTCGACAATATGGACATCAAGTGCAACGGCAATTCGGCGAAGGGTGGCTATTGATGGAGAAGCTTTCCCATGTTCCAGTTGCGATACGTAGGGTGCAGAGAGTTCAGCCTGCTCAGCCAATTGAATCACGGTCAATTTTTTTTCTTGTCTAAAGCGTCTAATTAATAGACCTATTCTCATATTATCAGACATTTAGTGCCTTATAAATTCATTTCTGTCATAAAAAACAGGTAGCGCAGACTCCGAGAAACTCAGGAACTCCTTATGAAATCGTGAGCTTACTTTTACCACCAGATAGCGAATGAAATGAGACCTTCGAGGCACTTATCCAGCGATTCTAAAAAGTTTCCGACTAGTCGGGTTGATTTATTACCCTTCTTTAACCACGAAACCCCATTTGGTGCTTCGTGGTTAAAAATAAGCTCGCTTAAGCCATCAATACTTTAGCTAAACGAGATGCAGAACCGGCATCAGCAGCGTAGCCATCCGCACCAATCTGGTCAGCAAATTCCTGGGTTACCGGAGCACCACCTATGATCACTTTTACACTATCTCGCAAACCTGCTTCCTTAATGGCATCAACAGTCTGCTGCATCATCCCCATGGTGGTAGTCAAAAGGGCGGACAGGCCAACGATATTTGGTTTTTCTTCCTTAATCAAGGCAATAAATTTTTCAGGTTCAACATCTACCCCCGCATCGATCACCTCAAAACCGGAACTTTCAAGCATCATCTGAACCAGGTTTTTGCCGATATCATGGAGATCACCTTTAACCGTTCCGAAGACAACCTTACCTGAAGCATTTAAGGAATCTTCACCCAAAAACGGTTTAAGAATCTGTAAAGCTTCAGACATTGCTCTGGCTGACATCAATACTTCCGGGATAAACATCTCACCGCTTTCCATTTTAGAACCGACAATATCCATACCGGCGAGCAATCCTTCATTAAGGATATCTCCTGGGGCGAGTCCAGTATCGATTGCCGCCTGCACATCCACCTGTAATTTCTCAAGATTTCCTTGAATCAAACTTTCCAATATCGTGTTAATATCAGCCATTTTTATACTCCAATTTTCATATTAAATATTTTTTTAAGTCTAGATAAGTACCTTATATTAACCAATCACTTTTTTATCTGCCCTTTTGACGACATCATCCATTGCCTTAAGGATATCTTCTGAATACTCCACAGGACCTGCATCCTTCATGATATCTTCCATATTGACCTTGGCTCTTTCCTTCAAGGTTCCTCGCTTATTGGCTTCCCAGGTATCCCTGGCATCCGAACAGAAATTAATCGGCATTTGATTATCTCTGCAATGGGACAGTGTATGCATATCAGTGAGGAACTGACCACCCGGTTCGGTTTTCATTAATACATCCATGGCCAGGGCATCGTCATCAAAGACCATCTCTTTGAGGATTTCTTTGGTGAGACGGAATATTTCGTTATCAATGGTCAGTTGAACCGGACATACTGCACAGGCTACCTCAAACTGACCGGCTGCTCCAAGTACGCTTGCTCCACCGGAGGCAATAAGCATTGTCTGCACTGCCCTTTCAATCATGCTCTGTTCATCTATATGAGCAGAGTCAGTTCCGGAACCGTAGGTATGAGCGCGAATACCAAAGCCTCTTTCCATTAACTGGGTAAAGAGTCCAGCCTGACGCAGTGCCAGAGGGGTAGATTGCAGGCTTCGTCCGGTCTGCATGTCTGCAGAAAACTGCAGGGAGGTGTTAATAATTGGTAACCCTGGCTGTACAGTCTGAGCGAGAGCAAGTCCCACCAAAGTTTCCGCTGCCGAAAGAATAACAACACTTGGTGTAGTCATTGGACCGGTAGTACCGCTACCTGGGAGACTGCAAGGCAGCAATGGAATACCTTTACGAGCGCACTGGAGAATAATCTCAACATCCATATCCTTCATGGTGAAGGGAGTCAAAGAGCAAGTAATGAAGCTCAGTTGTGGGTTTTTCCTCGCATTCTCTTCTCCACCTGCTGCGGCAACGGCGAGCTCCACAAGATACTCTACGGTTTCAAAGGTGTAGGGCTGAACCCAGATCATTTTTTCAACATTCTCTAGCGCGGTGCGAATAGTATGTACATCAGCAGTTGGATGGGGAACGTCATCAGGGACGATGGAAGCATAAAAATCGATATGGTCAAGACGATCGGCAAGGCGCCCCCAATATTTAAGATCTTTTGAGGTTACACGGCGAAACTCACCAGTATCCGGATCGAGCCATGATTGGCCACCAGTGTTTGTACGGGTATAAAACAGTTTATCAGGGTGGGGGTATTTCATTGGAAATTTCCCGCCACGGCCTGCGATAGTAAACTCCTTGGGAACCTTGTCAATTTGTTCCTGAATAAATTGCCGTGGGAACTTCACCATGCGACGTTCAACATCAACATTACAACCAGCTTTATCAAGAATTTTGATCATTTCGGGGTGATCAATTTTGAACTCATGGTTTTCTAAGAGGTGAAAGGTTTTTTCTCTCAACAATACCAACTGTTCTTCATTGAAAAATGATAATCGGTTACTAAGCGCCATTGTAGTCTCCTTAACTTTGTGTTAGCCCTATTTTACTTCTAACCCGAATAAATCGGAATTTGTAAAATGCCTGGATAAGTACCTTCACCAAATTATTTTCTGCCACAAAAACACAGAAAATAATTTATAAGGCACTAAAGACGAGAGTAATGAGTCCTTTATCAGTGCCTTCATACTGTTTACTATCTTGGGGGTAAAAGTTGTCTCATCAAGAAACAACCTTCCCGGCTCGTACGCTCTTGAGAAAATTCATACAAAAATCATCGTTGCCTGCGATCATGTCTGCGGTTGTGGTCAATGCCATTATGTCTTTGTCCAAGTGGTCCATAATGGCGGAATCAAAACCATTTGCTATCATCATAGCTAGAAAACAGCGATTAACAATTCTACGCTCCGGTAAACCAAAAGATATATTAGACAGGCCTCCGGTAGTATGAACACCTTCAAGATCGGTCATTATAGTTTTTATTGCTTCCATAGCTACATTGCCATTGTTGCCATCAACACTCATAGGTTGAATCAGTGGGTCAATGAATATATCTTCTCTTTGGAACCCAATTGCTTCCAATTCTTTGACCAGTGTCTTTGCTCGGGCGACTATATCCTCAACCGTCTTGGGCATACCCGCATCATCCATGCACAAAGCAATAACACCACATTCTTTCCCTTTGAGATATTTAATCATGGGATCGAAACGATCTTTCTCAAGGCTTATTGAATTCACCAGGGGCTTATTAGAGACAAGACCGTAGGCCACTTCGAGGATTTTTGGGTCAGGACTATCTAGACAAAGCGGTAGGGTTGTTACACCCTGCACCACCTCAAGAAGCCATTTCATATCTTCTTCTTCATGACCAATACGAGCGCCGGCATTAACATCTATATACGTTGCCCCAGCTTCAGTTTGTAATTTGACATCATTTGCAATGTACTCAAAATCTCGCTCTGCAACTGCAGCCTGTACCTTTTTAAGAGTTGTATTGATTCGCTCTCCAATGACAGTAAACATAGATTTCCTCGTATTTTTTTAAATCATCGAATAATTGTATATTGATTATTGTATACAATTTATTATTTAACATTTTCTCTCAACTTCGGCCTTTGTTGCACTATGCAAAACCGTTTTCGTTACCTATATCTAATTTAATTGATACCTTCTATTTCGAAGCGTGTCAATACATATTTCCACACTTACCATCAAGCTTCCATCAGAAAAGCTAAAGAGCTAATTCACCTCGGATCAGCAGAACATTTTAGCCGTTATAAATTCAGCTATTTACGGTCTTCAAGCCTAATCTGAATTAACCCTGGTTGCTACTTAGAGAGTCCTGAGAAAACTACGCATTAAGGACACAGCTAATTTTGTTGGATAGTTCTGCCATATTGAATGGCTTTTGGATGAAATCGTTACAACCTCTCTGGAGAATTTCTGTTGCAAGCCCATCAATTGAGTAACCACTGGATAAGATAATTGGTACCTCAGGAGATATTTCTCGAATTTTATCAAAAGTTACGCTGCCATCCATTTGTGGCATGATCATATCAAGAATAACGAGATCAAATTCATCTTTGCTTTTCACTATACATTTTATAGCTTCCGCCCCACCTTTTGCCACAACTACCTCAAATCCAAGCTCCAGCAACAAGGCTTGGCCTACTTCAAGAATTAACTCCTCATCGTCGACTAGCAGAACTTGCCCTGAGCCTTTGGTAATCCGAAATTCACTCTCAGGTGTCAAATCTATTTCCTTATCCGATAATGGAAGGAATATTGTAAATGTGGTCCCCAGATCTACTTTGCTAAACACGGAAATAAATCCACCGTGATTTCTTATTATGCCGTATGCTGAGGCTAATCCAAGACCGGTACCCCGCTCTTTATCTTTAGTTGTAAAGAATGGATCAAATATTTTTTGTATGGTGAGGTTGTCCATCCCTTGTCCCGAATCAGTAATAGAAATTTTAGCATACTCACCAGGTATCGTCTGATACGGTTCACAATCGCGAATCCCCAGCTTTACAGTTGAGATGAGTACATCGAGCGTACCTCCATTTGGCATCGCCTGCCATGCATTGACATATATATTCAAAAAAACCTGCTCAATCTGCTTCTCGTCAACGTCTGCGACAACAGGTGATTCAGGATTATTACAGTTTGTTGCAATTTCTTTTTTAGTCCTTCCGAACAAAGATAAAGTAGAATCAACCAGAAGGCCCAGATCAATTGGCTTTGGGTTATATTTTCCACCTCTAGCAGCGCCTAGCAACTGGGATGTAAGGCTTGTAGCACTCTCCACATAATTTTCTAATGCCTTAAGGTGCTCGATATTATTATCTGAAGGATTAATATTTGCGAGCATCAGCGACGTTCGCCCTGAAACCCCCATCAGTATATTATTAAAATCATGCGCAATACCTGCAGCCAGTGTACCAATCGCCTCCAACTTTTGTTTTTCACCAGCTCGACGAAGAAATTCCTCTTTTTCTTTTTCGGCCTCTTTTTCTTGTTCAATATCAGAGAGAACACCTCGAATACCAATGAGTTTTTTGCCACTCATGACAGGACGACTTGAAGATCTTACCCAGTGAGGAGAATTTTCCGAATTATAAACTCGATAATCTAATGGTTTCAAAATGCCTGACCTCACTTTCATATAGGCTTTTTGAACTGATTCTAAATCATCATAGTAGACAAGTTCGGTAAAATTACTCCCTACTAAGGTTTGAGGTGTGTATCCCAAAAGTGAAGTTATGACGGGACTGACATAGGTAATTTTACCTTGAGGATCTAATTCAAATATCACATCGTTAATTTCTTCTATAAGAATGCGATAATTTTCCCGGGATTTTTTTACCTCACGTGTGCGCTCCTCAACAAGCATCTCTAGTCTGTCTTTATGAGCAGAAAGTTCTTCAGAAAGATTTTTAAGTTCTCTTCTAGACTTCCGTATCTCCATTTGGGACAAACTGATCCTCTTTGCAAGCAAGTGGACCGTAACGATAAAAATCACTCCCATGAGTCCTGAATATCTGAAAGTATCAGCTTGCTCCAAAAGCAATACAATGACAAGAGGTACGGTGCTTGGTAGGGCAAAACATGAAAAAGCAACTAAAGATGGTGCTAATGTTAGAATCCCCCCCCCACTCATACCGCAAATAATAGCAATCAGGTAAAACTTATGTAAGTCGACAGCGTCGTGAAAAAGATAGACAGAGGCAAAGCCCCAGGATAAACCTTGTAATAGTATCGAAAGTAAAATGACCCTGAAAATTAGAGAAGAGCTTTCTGGCAAAATGGACTTTTTTTTATACCAGATAAATAGAGAGAGCCGAAAAGCAGTGGTGGCTAAAATAAACCCAAACCAGGTGTGACTTTTTGATGGAATTGAGAGGTAAGTTAAGAGAGCAATACAAAAATTTACTATTGCAGCTGTTCCTGAACTCTCTAACAGTAGCAAAGCTTGTTCTTTAATTTCAACAGTTTCTCCAGTTCCAATGAGTTTGTTAAATTTGTGCTTTACCATTACACCTCTTCTATCACTAACCCGACTAGCCGGAAACTTTTTTAGAATCGCTGGATAAGTGCCTTGCCAGTTACTCTAAGTTCTTAATTTCAATACAGTCTCCAGATAACTTGTTTTTTATTGCAGTTTTTCTGGAGTAAGGCACTAAAAAGGAGATTTCACTCCAACTGGCCCGGTTAAAAAAATTCATGTGCCGTATCCGAGCGCAGTCATTTTTAATACATGAAAGCTTAGAAATACATCCATGAGCCCGTTGATTTAATGCCTTTTCGCCCAATCTCTTCGTTAAACCAAAAAATTTATCCTCGGAATATCAACTATATGCCTGTGGTAAAATTTTTGGTTTGCCTCAATATTGAACAAAAATGCTATTAAATCAACAGACTCATCCATTGACAAGTTATCACCATAACTACCTATTGTTAAGAGAAAAGTTTAATTTCTCCGATACGGTAAAGCTGTATTCCCCATTACCCCTCGGGCCCTGATGTCCACTTGATAATCCCCTACCTTCATCCCCTCAGGGATAGAAGTGCCCTCACCAATCAGCCCACGGACAACGCCATCAATTTTTGTTACAATCGGTTGCCCCGCTCAGTAACTCTCTGTCTCGGAAAGTCTGTATTGGTTGGAATGACGAGAATCGTTGTTACAAAAGAATATTCTGTTAAATATCTCATCGACTAAAAATTATACTCTGAAGAGCTCTCGTTTTTTAGAACAGAACCGGAGCGTATTGAGGAGTTTTGGCAGTATTAATCTATTCTACGAAGGCAGTACTTAAGATTATGACTGATCTAATGCTTTTAACCAGAGATTTGCATGAACAAGTTTTTGATCATTATTTAAATGAGGAATTTCTCGTTAATCAGATGGAGCAACTTGAATCATCTGGAGAACGTGATGGATCTGTTGACATTTATTGGCTTTCTATGTCAAGAATAATGGAACTTGCTTTGCTCTGTGCTGGAAATTATGCAGACTTTGGGCAGATTCGTGAAACTGGTGATATAATAGCAAACCCAAGACATACTGAAGTTCACATAGATGGCACTTGGGAGCCAGTTAGAGTCAAGAGGTATGAAAGGATGTCAGAACAATTTATAGATTATGCTCCTCCAGGAACAAATGTAAGAGAATGGCTTCGTGATAATACTCATCTCGTACAGGTTAAGGGTCCTTTGATACCGTATCTGTATGATATGTTGAAGGGGGCAGATACGCTGTCAGAATCATATCTTTCATCTGTCTACTTAAGGATGCAAAAGATTCCAGAAACGATGACATTTGTCATGCAAGGTCAAATGATGGATCCAAATTATCCACTCAGTGGAGTAATTCCTGAAGAGAAAGAATTTGTTGAAGCTAATCTGTGTAGGTATGATAGAAAAAAATTTCACCAGATAGGTATGGATATTGGTAGATTGTTAAAGGATGAGAATTATTGCAGCAGTTTTTTAAAGCGTAAGCTGAGAAAAATTTTGCATCGTCCCCGACCAGTTGTTTAATCTAGAGGTGGATTCTTGGCGTGTCTTTTATTTAAAGTAGGTGAATATGGTAAGAAAATCCCAAAATGGTGATGCCCTGACTGAGTTACTGTCAGCGGCATCTCATAAAGTTCTATCAAAATTGATTCTCGAACTTGCGATGGAACTTCCTGTTGTTCGGCGGCAGTGTTTCGATTTTCTAAAAAAACAAGTCTCGGTTTCCAAAGCCCTGGTTCAACGCTCTGAAGGTGAAGCAGTTCTGGCTCTTTGGTGCGAACTGGCTCCAGATCTGGAAGAACTGGATGATTGCGGTGGTGGCGACTATGCTACCATGGATGATGTTGCTGAACTGTTGTACCAGGTTGAAGAGAGGCTGGATTCCAAAAAGGTGGATGCTGATTCCCGCCAAGAGATTCTGGACCTAACCCTGCCGTTTATCGAGAGCAGCAATGCCGGCCTGGACGACATGCTCTACGATGTCGCCTACGCGACCTGCTATGGTGGGGACGACCTGCGTTCTCTGGCACAGGAATTTGAGGCAATGAAGGGTGAATGGAAGGCAGATCATGCCCGCAGAATTTACCGTAGTCTTGGAGATCGGGATAAATATCTTGAGTTGCGTGCTCGGCGGATGGAATATGGTGCCGATTACCATGACTTGGCCACGTTTTATTGGGACTCCGGCGAGAAGGAAGAAGCCCTGCAGGTGGCCGAGAAGGGCTTACGCAAGGCAAAGGGCCGCATGAATGAGCTGCGCTCTTTTGTCACTGCAAGAATTGAAGAAACCGGTGATCGAGAAAAATACATGGCGCTGCAATTCGACCATGCCACTGACAACCTGACCTTCGAAAAATATGAGGCCTTCAAGAAGCTGTGCAGTGCTGAAGACTGGTGCCTTTTCCAACCGCAAATTGTTTCGCGGTTGAAACAAGCCGAAGAAGTTAACAGGCTGAAAATTAGCATGCATCGCAAGGAGTATGATGAGGTCCTGGCTATCCTGACCAAGAGACGATATCCCATATCATCCTGGGGCGGCAACTACAAAATCCAGGCGGCCCAGAAGCTTGAAAAACGCTACCCCGAAAAAATTCTCAAATACTATCTTTCCGGATTGGGGAATTTGGATCGTAATGCAGAACGTAAAGAGTACGCTCGTAATGCTCAGGTAATGGTTAAAGTGCGGCGTATGCTGGTTGACGTTCTCGGCGATAAAGCTCGCTGGGAAAAGTTTGCAAGCAAGATCAAGAAAGACAATCTCCGGCGTCCGGCGTTTCAACAGGAGTTTGCCAGGCTCGTACAGGGTTGGCGGGAGTTGAACGAATAAAGTTAAGAGATGAGAACATTACATAACCTTCTAAGCAGCAGGGAAAAGAAGGATTGTTGGTACAATAATCGTTTTCTGGATCGAAGTCTCCGCTTATCTGCCGATAACTACCTCGAACATGACGAAGTCGGCCCCCCCTGCTGTCTTAATTTTATACATTATCGATTTTACAGAGGAAAACGATGTTACTTTTTGTCTGGCGCCACAGTAAACGCTTTTCCAGCTGGTCCATGCTGGATGAGCCGCATATCCACAAGGAAAATTATCTACAGGCCGATGTAACGGTGCTGGCAGCGTCCAAGGCCGAGGCTCTGGTGCTGCTTGAGCGCAACGGCAACTGGAATGTCGAGGAGCTGCAGCGGATCGAGCCCGAGGTCCTTTCCCTGGATCAACCTCGTATAGTCACCAGCCATGTCGCATTTCAATAGTACATTGGCACTCGGCGTCTCCATCATTTACTGTGTTTCTGTTTAAAACACGGGACAGATATATTGAATTCACTCAATATATTTACAATCAGCATTTCCAGATCGATTGGAGATATCTAGATTTTCGGAAAAGAAGCAATCTAACCCCAAATTGCAACCACCAGAACAGGACCAAAATATTCGGCCAGAATCAGCCAAAGAGGAAGAACAAGGTAGCCTGGTCCATCCGTGAAAAGACATTTCATCAGCATCGACCGGTTGTGGTGGGCAAAAGTTAGCAAACTTTTGATATCCCTGTTGCCGGTTGTCACCAACAGCCAAATGAGAACAGAGAGCCCAAAACCGACTATAAAAACGGCTATCGAAACAAGCCGCTCCAGGCCATTGTGGAAAACACTTGTAAAAGCTTGTGATTCTATCATTATTGTTACCACATGTAGAATTCAGCCAATAGTCGATTAGAGCACTTTTCTAATTGCAACATTTCTTTCAAGCATTTCATTTTCTGATAGATCCGCCCAAGCTTTATCAAAAAAAACATCAAATGATTCAGGATTTTCTTCAAGTAAAAGATCTAACCAAGACATTGCATTAAAATCTTCGTTCATACACTGTTCTTGCGCAATCCTTGCGGCCTCTCTGACTTGTTCTTGTAACGTTGCCACTGTCTTCTCCTTGTTTTTTGTTGAGGAGGCGATATCGAAGTCATCTTCGATCAATTCAACGCACTCCCGTTGCACTAAGTATTGACGATATACTATTTAACCCGAATAAAACGGAATTTATAAAATGCTTGGATAAGTGCCTAGGTAGTTTCTTTAAGTTCTTACCTTCAAACCACTCTCCTGATTTCTTGTTTTTTATGACAGGCTTTCAGGGGTAAGGCACTAAATACTGTAGGATATGGGTTAGTAATTCTGTTATGAAAAATTACAAAGCCGCAAATCCGTGACTACTATGATTTTAGTACCTTAGAAATTCAATCGAAATCTTCGTTTATCTGTTTTTTTTGAATGAATTTCTAAGGCACTAAATCAACACTTATAGGAGATATCTTCAGTTGGCTGCTTGGACAATTGACAATTTTTTCCATAGATGAGTCAAGCAAATGATGCCACCCTTCCAATAAGCTCTTGAAATGTCGAAGTTAACAAGGCATATTCGGAAAGATTTAAGTTCAAATTGATAATAACGATGAAAAGGGGAGGGTGTGGTGCAATTTTTTGGTAAAAAAGGGATCCTGAAAAAACTAGCCGGGTCCCTCACAAGAAACAAGATTGAAGGGGTTGATATGGAAGATGAATCAGCTTTCTCCCTGATGACTCTGGGAATGATTACACCCTTAGATAAACCGATCTCCACAGCCAGAGCAGTTCAGATATACAAAAAGTATATGCTGAAAGTCGGGTATATGGAAAAATCTGATGTTTCTGATTATGTCCGTAGTCTTAAAGAAGATATGGACGAGAGGGAAGAAGAGCTCAAATACGAGACAAAATATGGCAAAGAGCAGATCACAGAAGCAAAGTCGGAAGTGAAAAGTGCCAAAAAACAGCTCTCAAAGTGTAAAGATGATGATGACCGGGAATACGCCCAGGAAGAACTCGACACTGCCACTGTAGAGCTTGAAGAAGAGGCTGCCAGATATGAAAGATTTGTAGCAGAGCTGGCTCTAT
>JAAELB010000880.1 GCA_024227155.1 Desulfobulbaceae bacterium | reverse complement strand
TATCAATATCGAAAAAATGATGGGCGTGGTGCCGGCTTTTACCATTCGTTCAAACGACAGCGACACCCAAAAAGCCCTGCTCATGAAAGGCGCGGGATGGGGTTATATTCCTCGCGATAAGGTTGCCGATGAGTTAGCATCAGGCGAGTTATTTGCGCTCAAATTGAGCGACGTAACCTGCAGCATTCGCGGTGAAATAAGCGCAGTGCGTAAGCTGGGCCAACAATCTGGCCCGGTCAGTGATTTTCTTTGGGAACAATTAAGGCTGCAAACCGAGTCACAGGGAGAAGGTAGTTAAAATATATTGAGCAACAGTACTATTAGGTCGGTAGTTTTCTGTATGCAGCAGCCATTTTGTAAACCTGCTCAGTTGGTATCTCAACTTTAACGTCCCAGTAAAACCTGTTGTGTAATGGTGTTCAGACAATTTTAAAGAGTAAATGAGGGTTGCTCTTTGTGTAAAGACGGGTGGATACTTTCAGGCATACTTCCTCTAACACCTGTTTTGCCTCTGAGCCCTGGCACTAGCCTTGAAGCGGATGCTGTGCTCTTTTGCTAGACAAAATTTACAGCCAAATTTGCCGCTGCGTGAATAAATAAGGTAGTTCCAATTGCAATCGACTTTCCATGTCGTCTTATTTGTTTCTGGTAATTGTAAGAGAACAATAAACCACCAAAAGAGGTGTATAACAATATGAAACCAATGTGGCCCTCTTTCACTAAATGAAATGTTGAAAAAGTGAGGGTACTACACAGTATAAAAATGTATTTATTCTCCGTTATCCGCTGGCAAACGGAATAAATAAAGACGCAAAATATTAATGTCTCCAATATTGGGCTGAAAAAGACAAGATATAAAAGATGCACGAAATGCGTTTTTCGTTCTTGCACTAAAAGGCTCGAATAATCTACTGACTCAGCCGTAGTAAAATCCGTGAAAACGAGCATACATAGTATGCTTAATTTCATAGACAAGAACGCGAGTAAGGTAAAGTGGAAGACATCTTTTATTAATGTGATTGTTACCCTCTCCACTCTTAGTTCCTCAAAAAGAAGCACTCATCGTTAAGCCGCACAAACATATAGCTATAATCCGGGCTGTGCCCCTCGGAAGCAGTTCGTGTTTACCAATCTCGATAAGAGTGACTAGTAGCCTGCTCCTGTAATGCCCTTATTCAAACTGAGATTGTTTCGCATTTGCAAGCGCTTTTTTGATGTTAATCAGATCAAACTTTTCCACAATTTACTCTTTAGCGACGAGCAGGCGAATAACAGTGAAAACCAGAAGTCTAGTATTTTTAAAAATAACAGGCTGAAACGAAAAACGGCGAGCATCCTGCTCGCCGTTTTCCGAAAGAACTTAAACTTAATTAGTTAATAATTAAGCTAATGCGCCTTTAGCCGCGTCGACTAATGCGCTGAAAGCCGCTTTGTCATGTACTGCGATGTCG
>JAAELB010000879.1 GCA_024227155.1 Desulfobulbaceae bacterium | reverse complement strand
GGACGTGATTTTCTCTTACGAAATAAAAACAAGAAACTCAAGTACGTTGTTTAAAATCGTAGGGATAGCGTTATCACCAAGGTACTTATACTCGAAGGGTATCATTAATGAATGCGGCTTTATCGCTTTAGGAAAAACGTGGTCTGTCCCCTTTTTCTCCGCTTTTGCCTATCCTGACTGCCTATCTTCTCTGGACTCGATCAATATATGCTAAAACATATTTATTTGATTAAATATATGCTTTACCATATATCCATGAAAACTATTATTGACCAATTAAAATCATCCCGGCAAGCGATGGGGCTTAAACAAGTAGAGGTGGGGCAAAAACTCGGCTTGCCGCAAAGCCATGTTTCGAAGATCGAACAAGGGGTGACGGATCCGCGGCTTTCCACAGTGTCTGATATGGCCCGGGTGTTGGATCATGAACTGATTCTTGTACCCAGGCTACTGTTGTCACAAGTCAGGGCGATGTTACAGGGGGATGAGGAACATGAGCGGCGTTGGCAGCCAGACGAAGAGGACGACGTATGACCGACTTGTTGCAAGTTTATCTGCATGATGCGGCCATCGGCACATTAACTATGTTGCCGAGTGGGAAAACATTTTTTTCGAGCATCAGGTGAATTGATTCCGGAAAGCAAGGCGTCTTCAGTGAAACTACCTGCTTTTTTTTCCAACTTGCTCCCAGAAGGCCATATGAGGAACTACCTGGCACAGTTGGGAAATATCAAGCCGACGGCGGAATTCAAGCTGATTACGCTCTTAGGAGAAGACTTGCCGGGTGCAGTGACTGTTGTTCCATTGAGAGGCAACAGCGGATTGTCATGTAACTCGACTGATACGGAGCAGGATGAAGACAAACACGCTTATCGCTTCTCCCTTGCCGGGGTTCAGTTGAAATTTTCAGCCGTCGCAAAACCTCGAGGCGGTCTGACAATTCCTGCAAAAGGTGTGGGGGGAGATTGGATTATCAAACTGCCTGCGCAGAACTACATGCATGTTCCGGAAAATGAATTTGCCATGATGCAGCTGGCCTCGATGATCGGAATTCCAACTCCTGAAATTCGACTGATTGCTTTGGAAGACATTGGT
Source organism: Desulfobulbaceae bacterium (assembly GCA_024227155.1). Lineage (GTDB taxonomy): Bacteria > Desulfobacterota > Desulfobulbia > Desulfobulbales > Desulfocapsaceae > Desulforhopalus_A. The sequence continues at coordinate 1,935 of JAAELB010000879.1, read as the reverse complement.
GGTTTGCCGGAAATGGGTATGTTAGCCGGCGGATCGGCACTGGCAGTAAAACGTTTTGACAGGGCTCTTGGTGGGCGGCGGATTCATGTTGAAGATTTTGCGCAGGTTTACAACATTTATCCTGATAAAAAATATGAAGGAGTCAGTTTTGGCAATATCGCCAATATGATTTGGATTCTAACGGGTGAAAATGGGCTGAAAGACTTCATTCGACGATTGACGTTTACCATCCTGATCGGTAATGGCGATATGCACCTGAAAAACTGGTCATTTATCTACCTGGACGGAAAAACGGCAGCTTTATCACCAGCGTATGATATGGTCTCGATCATCCCCTATATCCCGAATGACAAGCTGGCATTAAAACTCTACAACACCAGGCATATGCAGAGTATTTCTATGGAGGTTTTCAGGAAAATGTCCCAAAAATCACAATTACCACAGCATTTTGTATTACAGATTGTGCGCGATACAGTAGACGAAGCCACAACTTTGTGGAAAGAAAATTACAGACATTTTGAATTATCTGCTCATTCGCTTCAATGCATTGACAAACATATAAAAGAAATACGTCTCTAAGTGCAAGATTCGAGACCTGTGACCCCACGGTACTGTCATTTGAATCCGGTAAGAGCGGGAATGGTCGAGACGTCGGAAGGATATCCCTGGTCCATCTGCCTTCAATGGATAAAATTCTCCAAAAGGGGTTTGAAAGGGTTTTTGGGACACCTTACTTAACTCATCCCAAGTTTACCACTTAAGCATGGTAACCTGGTGTAATTACTATATTAGTGAATTTTTTTCGTAGACGTAATTCTATTTTACTGCGCAGTCCGTATTTTTTTTACTACATCGGTTCGCAGTAATTGTTTCAATCCAATTCGATTTAATAATTCCTCTTGATCTTCATTGGGTGTAGTCATGTTATGTGTTGTTAATCCTACATTTTTTATTTTGATTTCATCAATCATACAGCCTGAAAGCTTGGCGTACAGCTTTTCGTGAGACACTGTCTCCGATGTCACATCCCCGCCATTTTCATGCAGCCGTAACGTTAATGTGCGATTTATTAGATGAGATAATACGCAGATAGTATAATGTGCTTTGACATGGGCTTCCGTCCATACAAAAACTGGAGACACCTCAACAAATGATTTGATATCGCGAAAAGCCGCCTCTATTATCACCTTTTCTCGATATGGACTTATCGCTTCCTTGGCGGAAACGAGATAATCATCACCTTTTTTCTCAATCTGATTGGTCACCAGCAGCCAAAACCCATCCAATCTTGCCGCTGTTTTTTTATTGTCTTCATCTACAGCAATACCCCCCTGGTACGTTATGATTTTAGTGCCATCCGTTTTTCCGGGTATAGTTGTGGTGGCAAGCGAAATTCTGATGAATTTACTCAACTTATACCTAGCGGCTCCTTTATTGAATTTTTTATAAGTCGCTTCATATTGACGTGATTTTTTGGCCTCCAGCAACTCAGCGTTTAAATTGGCGGCAAAGGCATGGAAGTCCGTTATTGCTTGCTCTCTTGTTTTACGTTGATCTTTGAATAACTGAGGATTGAAGCACAAAATGTATCGCCGAGTTCCGCTTGTGGTCGCCTCGCTATACCAGGTGTCGGCCCTGAGCTTCATGAATCCTTCCGTGTCCTTAATCTGTTTGTTAACATGCTGGGGATCAAAATGAGAAAATTGATTAAAATCAAGTCTGGTTATTTCTTCGATCTGGTTTTTGTCCATCGCCGAAATATATTTAATTCCATCTCCTTCAATACGGGCAAGGTTGTCGTTGGACACCATTCCCCGATCGAAAACCAACGTAGTGTTATTTACCTTGAAACGTTTTCCCGTTTTCTCAAGTAGCCAGGTAATCGTGGTAGCATCAGCAGTTCCGCCCGGCAGCACCTCCCAGTAGAAAGGCAAG
>JAAELB010000878.1 GCA_024227155.1 Desulfobulbaceae bacterium | reverse complement strand
TCCAGCGTATTCAGAGGGGGGTCATTTTCAAAAATCTCCCGAGCAACATCCTCTGAATAAAGGCTCGTTGTGAAGAGCTCTGCTAACTTGGCATCTGTCTCTTCGGCCAGATCGATAATACCATATGCTTCGTCTGCTTTCTGTAGAAAAAGACGGCAATACGCTGGTATTTGATTTTCTGGCTTGTTGCCAGCCGGCTGTCTAAGCTCTTCCAGTTCACTACGGAGAGCGGCAGGCTCATCAGCGCCAAGGAATGCCGTTTCCATGGCGATAAGGGTCTCCTTGACCGTTTCATCTGGGTTTTGTGCGACATTTTTGTCTATCACATTAACAAGCTCGCCCCTGGCTGTACGAGCCATCAATTTCCGGCCAAGGTCGCGGTCGACCTGATTTTGCAGCACAGCAGGATCCTGAGTAGATCCTAATGGCAGTGCGACCCGTGGTATACGCTTCATTGCGTTTTTCATTGCGCGAAGCCATGTGCGCATGCTCTGGGCTGGAAGCCCTTCACATTTTTCTATCTTCACGGCTTCTTCCGTGACCCACTCGCGCTTAGCGCGAGAGACTTCATCGTTTACTCTACGCTCGGTTTCGTTATCTCTATACTCCTTATTCGATTGTTGAATAAGTGCATTCTGATTTCTCAATTCAAGTAGTATCTCACGAAGTTCTGCCGGGGTTGTCATGATTGCGTATGTTTTATGTCGTTCGTCGATTACGTTCGGTTTAATCTACTTTTCGTTTTCGTTAAACATACACTTTCTTTGTACCATTACAATTTATAGTACATTTCGATTTCGTTCACTTGTAGTTGGTCAACTAAATTTTTAATTACAATTTGAAGGAGCACAGAACATTATAATTCAGAACTACCACTTACCTTAAATTGTATTCCAACCACACTCATTATATCCGCCCGCTCGTATCAGAAGATTCCACTAATCCTATAACATTTTCCGCTGTCCAATGTTAATTAAATTAGTATCCTGGCAAGCTCGCCAATTAAATGTGAAGTCAGTGGGCTTCGTGTCACATTATTGTATTGCCGATTGTTCGCGCGTTAAGCTCGCCAGCTGCTTTTTATAGAAAAAGCAACAAAACACAATTTGTCCACTAGTAATGATTTTAATCCATCACAGTAGTTTAGTATTACAAAATATGTCAAAGTACAAAATACATGCACAATGGTCAGACAACCTTCTCATTCAAAGTCTAGAGTAGAAGTTCCCTATGCCACACCCAAGCTTACTTTTATATCCACCACATAACAATGCCCAGCAGCTAGCCTCCTAGCTTACTCACTGCTCAGGAAGTGCTGCCACCTATGTTACTCACAGCCTAGGAGGTGGTGCCCTCTAGTTGCAATGACCAGTGGCCAGCTGCAACAGGTGGACTCCCTCCCCTGCTCTGTTTACATAGTGTTTACACACACCCAAAACAAATGCAGTCCTGTGCTGGGTCACTGTTATGATTACCATGGTAACCGTCATGGTTGACCGGTCGTCTCGCCTCACTGCAAGTGAGCTGGTCAAGATAAGAGCAAGTTTTAGTGTGCATTTTATAACTGGAATTTTGGACCATTCTTTACAATATTCGTCCGACACCAAGAAAAGACATTGTATTTTCAAGAAACGTTTCGTTGTAAAGAAATAGTACAAAATGTCAACATAGTATACAAAAATAGACAAATAGCAATAGTACTGTAATAGCATGCAACATGCAACATTAGCAAAGAGTCCATTATTAATGAACATTAAAAATAGTCACATTAAAAACATATGCGAACAGCATCTGTTGTGGTAGTAGGCTCCTCTTGAGTAGTGAAGATGACTCTTGGCAGGTCCTCGTGCCCACTGCCAACTCCACTACTAACAGAACTAGAGTTGATGTCCCCAGTCTCTGTCTCCTGCTCTTTAGCAACAGAGTGAGAAAGAGACTTTAATTTACCACAATAACTACTGTTCCACATAAATAAAACTAGGAGCGACACCAGGATGGCAATAACCACCCAGGTAATAATGATGGTGATGTCCAGCTTATGATACCAGTGGATCACAGGTGGCACAGGTAGAGATTCAACGTCGAGGGGTATAAGAGGAGGCAAGTCACTAGGATATGTCTTATTGCTAAAATAGTCCACGAGGTTCAAGGCTCCACTTGGGACGTGCCAACTCTTAACTGTGCGATGACCCACCGGCATCAACGCTGCGTTAATGGAGAAATCCTTCGTTTCCAGACGGCATCCCGGCTCCCACTGGATGCGGTAGGTGCCACGCACTAGGTCTGCGCGGTTGGGTTGACCGGAAGTAGAACACAGTTGTGATATGAGGGTCGGCTTATCAACAACCAGTACCACCTCATTTTCGGCG
>JAAELB010000877.1 GCA_024227155.1 Desulfobulbaceae bacterium | reverse complement strand
AGGTCAATCTGCCAGATTCTAATGAGCTTGCTTGCATACTTTGGTCAGTCTGCCCCTCAATAGAATCATGCAGATGTAGATTTTCAGTACGTCTGGATAAGTCATTTACTAGATTTTCTATATCTCTAGTTTGACTTTCTCTGCTTTCAGTCATCTGATCTATCTTGGTTGTCTCTAAGTTGAACTCGGTAGAGTATTCTAGAATCTGCATAGCAGCAATGGCTCTGTCTATCCAATTACACAGTGCAATGTCACGATATTCATCAGGTTCGTTGGTCATAAATTGTCGTAAAGTGGACTCCTTACATGTGATCATGTCCTCTAAATCAGACGAACCTTGAGCCACTCCAATGAGCATGCTCAGTTCTTTCCTCAGTTGCAAAATGGCAATCTTATGGATTCCATGAAACTGTGGATTACAGACACTCACAGTACCATCCCTACTGCAGTACCTGTTACACAATTCCAATGGAGCGGTGAGGGATTTCCAATGACCTGGCTGAGTGACTTCATAATTGCGAAGTACAATACCTCCAGAGCCAGCCTCATCGACGTATAAAAGATTTTGAGGACCAGGAATCACCATAAAACAGAGACCAGTATTCCTTGTTCTTCTTGTTCTGATCTGTGTAGACGCGAGATTAGCAATCTGATAGTCATCAGATGCCGCAATCAACCCTACATTTATCTGGAAGTCCATTAGTTTTACCAATTTTCCTGTTTGATGTTGTACACCTTGTTCTATTAAACTTTTGAAGGGTGTACCCCACCATAACCGTGTTTGTTCATCGAAGTGAAGTAAATCCTGCATGAATGACTGTGTGACCAGATCCATAAGGCCAGACAACATCAATTGTTTGCTTTCAGCCATATTGAAACATATTTGATGTGTCAGCCTCCTGGCTATCATTGGGGCTATACAGGCTTCTTTAGGAGTCAACACACGTCCAGATTGTATAAGTATGCCTCCTCCTATGGTTGTCAACAGGGAAAAATCAATTCCAAAAGGGGCTGAAGTCAATAGCCTCCCCCTATACTCATGAGGAGGTGGTACACTGAAAGATTCAGTTTCCACCAAGGCCATTTTCATTGTTTGTCCTGCTGGAGCTATGGCTAATGAATCAACAGGAATTGCTTCCTGAGAATCATTAGTTGCCACTGTATAGTTTGTTCTTTTTACCACTCCAACAGCAGGATCTCCATTTGGAGTTTTGTCCGGTGTATCCACAGTACCATCAACCTGTGTAGCCAGGCTATACTGGTATGATGTAACAGGATGAGTCATACTCTGAGTATTTTCAACACTCCTGAGCACTGACCTTCCTGCTCCATAATTGTCACGAACTGTGGTTGTCGGACTCAAAACTACCACATGTCTAGTGATAGCAGGTGGGGGTTTCTGTAATGGAGTCTCACTCATTTTACCATCCATGGTTATCTGTAAATCTTGAGTGAAAGTTCCATGTGTGT
>JAAELB010000876.1 GCA_024227155.1 Desulfobulbaceae bacterium | reverse complement strand
TGGATGAAGATAGAGAACGGAACTTATGTGAGTATCTCAGTCACGCTCAGCTTACCTCCAGAGGTAACCATATCGAGGGTAATGAAAGCCATCTTTCTTACGTCGACTGGCTCTCAAGGTATGTAACTGGTGAGAGTAGGGGACCCCGATTTCTCAGCCGCCTATAAAACATCTTTATGACGCATATGATGCATATGACGCATTTTACAACATGGAAACTATACAAAAAAATACAAAATACCAATAAGGTTAATCTCTTTTTCTGTAATTAATAACATGTAGAAAAACCCGTCATACCCGTCACCCCGATAACATTAAAACAAGAGTATATAATGAACAATTCAATAAAATTCAGAATATCAAGCAATATTCGCCTAACAGGTACAGGTAGTGACGTCTGCACAAGACTGGCTCAAATATTTACACTAGATAACAAGAAATATGATGATGCTGTTAAATACAATCGCTCCACCAAAGACCTAGAGCCATATTTGAAATTTTATAAACCCATCTTTTCAAAGAGCGGAGGAATCTATGTCCCTAGAGGTGCGGCACAACAAGTCATGGCAATTGCTAAACGACAAGGAGGAGTTGATATTGAAGATATTAGGTACTGTGCACCTGAGCTTGATTTGCAATTTTCAGGAAGTCTTCGGCCATACCAAGCTGATGCAGTCAAGCGCATTCTTTCGCATCCGTTTGGCACTCTAGAAGCAGGCACTGGAAGTGGAAAAACCGTAATGGCTCTTGCAGTAATTGCCCAGCGGAAACAACCAACACTCATACTTGTTCATACTAAAGAACTTCTCTATCAATGGCGTGATCGGATTAAAACTTTTCTTGATGTCGATGCAGGACTCATCGGTGACGGTAAGTTCAAGATAAAACCAGTAACTGTAGGAATTGTGAACACAGTCAACAAAAGAGTCGATGATCTATGGGAAATGTTCGGACACCTTGTCGTTGATGAGTGCCATCGAGTTCCTAGTTCTCTTTTTATCGACACCGTGAGTGAATTTGACACCTATTATATGCTTGGACTATCAGCCACCCCTTACAGAAGAGATGGTTTGTCGAAATTAATTGGCTGGTACATGGGTGAACATAGAGTGAAGGTCGACACTAAATTTCTTCAAAAAACAGGGGATATTCTCCGTCCAAAAATTATTCGAAGGAAGACTGCATTTAAATACTTTTATGAAGATGATTATCAAAATATGATCTCTGACTTGGTATCAGACCCTGACAGAAACCTTCTTATCTCATCTGACATAAAAAAACAAATAACCAAGGGTGGTTTGTCCCTTGTTGTATCTGACAGAGTCGAACACTTAAATCGACTAATGAGGATCTCTGCCCCAGGGGCACCAGTACTTACAGGAAAGACTCCAACTAAAAAACGAAGGGAAATAGTTGAGTCATTAGAAAAAGGGAATACCAAGGTTTTATTCTCAACACTGTCTTTGATCGGTGAGGGATTTGATTGCCCTGCAATGGACTCATTGTTTTTAACAACACCTATCAAGTTTTCCGGAAGACTAAGACAGGTAGTTGGTAGGATTCTACGGCCTTCTGCGGGGAAGATGCCCAAGGTCTACGACTACATAGATAGCAACGTTGGAGTGCTAGAGTACCAAAGTGAGTGTCGGCAAGAAGTCTACAGTCAAATGTAGCTAAACCAGTCAACCAAAGTCAACGAGGTAGCCAATTGACCAATAAAAATACTATTAATGATACCAAGCTATTACGCTTAATTGACCGTGAGAAGAAGACACAGGTAGAAGCTGCAAAAGAGCTAGGTGTTACTAAACAAGCGGTTAATTATCGACTCAAACAGTTACGAGGAAAAACAACTCATGCTGTTATTGCCAACAGAATAGATAATGTCATCGAGCAAAAAATTGATACATGGAAGCAGTTAGAGAAGGTCAACCAAATAGCTAACGATTTGCTGGATCAAGCTGAGGATAATGTCCAAGATTCGGCAATAATGATGAGAGAGATCAGAGAACAGCTAAAGCTTCAAATGGAACTCTTCAAGACCATGTGGGATGTGAAGGCTGCCATGGAATTTCAGGATACTGTACTAACCGTTATCGGCAAGATTGACCCTGAAATCCGTAAGAAGATATTGCATGAGTTGAATGCAAAGTCAGCAATTCGTAATGCTGTAACTTTTAGGTGATATGATGGAAGGTTATGTAAACCGAAAACGTGATGAGATGATGGTTTCATTCCTGGATCGTGTCAACAACCAATTCGGTGAATCGTCACAGGA
>JAAELB010000875.1 GCA_024227155.1 Desulfobulbaceae bacterium | reverse complement strand
TAGAAGCTGTAATAAAAAACAAGAAATTATGAGATCGCTTTGAAATCATAAACTTAGAGTTATCACCAGATAGTGAACGTAGTGAGACCTTCGAGGCACTTATCCAGTGATACTAAAAAAGTTTCCGACTTGTCGGGTTAGGGAAATATTTAATCACAATCAGATTGGAAACAGTTGAGAATCCATTATATTGTATAAGGAGCTCCATTGAAGAAAAGAATTCTTGTTGCAAATCGTGGTGAAATCGCAATACGGTTGATAAGGGCGATTCAGGAATTGGGGTTTGACGCTATTGCCGTCTACGAGACTCCCGATGAAATGTCAAGGCATATTCGTATAGCCGATGAGGCAATCTGTTTAGGTGATGGTCCTAGAAGTGACTATCTCAACATTGATAAAATTGTACGTGCAGCAAAAAAAGCGGGTGCCTCTGCGATCCATCCTGGCTACGGCTTTTTGGCCGAAAATCCATTTTTTGCCAAGGCTTGTGAAAAAGCCGACATTATTTTTATCGGGCCAACTGCGGAAATCATTACAAATTTAGGTAATAAAGTAATTGCCAGGAGAATTATGGCCGAGGCAGGGATTCCCATGGTGCCGGGAACTCAGAATCTGGCCCAGGGGAAAGAAGGCATTGATGTGGCCCTTGAGTTTGGCCGAACCTATGGTTACCCGGTAATGTTGAAAGCCACCTCGGGGGGAGGGGGACGAGGAATCCGCCGGATCGAAACAGAAAACGAGATGGCTGAGCAGATCCCGGTTGCTAGGGCTGAAGCACTTGCCGCATTTAATGACGATTCGGTCTATCTTGAAAAAGTTGTTATTGATCCCAAACATGTGGAAGTGCAGATTCTTGCAGACAGTCATGGTAAGACTCTACACCTTGGAACAAGGGATTGCTCTATACAGCGTCGAAATCAAAAACTGATTGAAATCGCACCCTCTATGATTCAAAATCAGAATTTCCTTGATGAAATATGTGATACAGCAGTCAAAGCTGCAGAGGCAGCAAATTATCTCAATGCTGGAACCGTCGAGTTCCTGATTGATCGTGAGCAGAACTATTATTTCATGGAAATTAATACCAGGGTGCAGGTTGAGCATACGGTGACGGAGATGATCACCGGTATAGATATAGTGCGTAATCAGATTAATATTGCCTTTGGCAAGCCTCTCTCTTTTACCCAGGACGATGTCAAGATGAGGGGACATGCCATTGAGGTGCGAATAAACGCTGAAGATCCTAAAAACGACTTTATGCCGGAAGGGGGCAAAAAGGTTTCCGTCTACCGTTCAACTGGTGGCTTTGGTGTGAGGCTTGATGGTTTTGTCTATCAAGGATACATCATCCCGGAGGTGTATGATTCTCTTCTTGTAAAACTTACGGTGCATGGATTTACCTGGGAAGAAACAGTGGGGAGATTAAAGCGTTGTCTGTCGAATTTTGCTATCAGGGGGCCCAAGACAACCATCCCGTTTTATGAAAATATTGCTAATGAAAAGGACTTTGTCAGCGGGGATTTTGATACTTCGTACATCGACACCCATCCGCATATTTTTCACTACGATGAAGACTCCAGCGAAGTGGGTAAACTCGCACGATTCATTGCGGAAATCCATTATAATCAGGAAAATCCTTTTGCAAAGTAGCGAGCGCTAGAGCGTATTTTCATTAACACCCCACAAGGGGGTATAAGTGCCTTGGAGGTTACTTTAAGTTATTAGTTTTAATACAGTCTCCAGATTTCTTGTTTTTTATTACAGCTTTTCTGGAGTAAGGCACTAAACCCTGGTAAAACGAGATAAGGAAATTATATGACAAGAATTATTCAAGGTACCCCGGTCAACGAGATAGTCGATACACTTCGAAACGCAACAGGGTACTTTATAACCAATACAGCACGAGATCTGTCACAATCAGATTTTAAGAACCGGATTTTGCTTCACACAGATCTTTTGGCGGCAGAAAGTCGTGAAAAATCAAGTTACTTTTCTCTGGAAATAACTGGTGGAGCATCTGTCCATGTGGATATTCTGCGCAAGCAGGTGGATCCCTTCCAGAAATTGAAGAAGTTGCGGGAAGCGATGCCCAACACCATGTTTCAAACCCTCTGTCGTGGGGTTAATCTTTTTGGTTATCGGCCATATCCTCAAAACGTCATTCGATTTACTGTGCGTGAATTTGCCAGGTACGTTGATGTGTGGCGAACCTTTGATTTTCTAAATCATGTGCCGAATATGGTTGCAGTATTCGAAGAGGTTGCAAAAGCCGGCAAATTGAACGAGGCGTGTCTCTGTTTTTCAACTGGAGAGGAACATACCAACGACTATTATTTGAAAAAAGCCCATGAAATAATTGATGTTACCGGCAGAGACATTACGCTTTGTATTAAAAATCATGGAGGACTTGGAACACCTGGGCGTATTGGTGAATTGGTTGATTCACTCAAACAGGAGTTTGCCGATGTGCCCATCCATTACCATGGCCATAATACCGATGGTAACGATGTGGGGAGGATTGTTGAAGCTGTAAAAAATGGTGCTACTATTGTCGATGCAGCGGACTCTGCCTTTACCGGGTTTTACGGGCCACCTCCGATTCTCACTGTGGTGCAGACCTTAAAAGAGCTTGGCTTTCATGCGGAAGGGCTGGATGAAGATGCAGTTATAGAAACATCCGAGGTTATCCGGGATGAACGTCAGTATTACGCCCAGTTTGAGTCCCAGATCAAGGGGTTTCAACCGACTGTTCAGATTCATAAGCTGCCCGGTGGGGCCATGGGTTCTTCTCTGGAGCAGGCGTCCAAAGGAGGTTTTCTTGATAGAATGCCGGAAATCCTGCATAAGGAACTCCCTCGGGTTCAAAAGGAGCTTGGAAATTACTGGTCAGTTACCCCGGGCTCTCAGATACTCTGGACTACTGCAGTGTCAAATGTAATTGATGGTGAGAGATACGGTAATCCGTCCGGGGATCTGCGAAATCTGCTGCTTGGTAAATATGGACCTTTTCCATTTTATCAGCCAGATGCGTGGATTTATGAAAAGGTGCTTGGGGAGAACTGGAAAGAGGTCCTGGAGGAGGAGGGGGGACTTGAAGCTATCGCTGATATGGACTTGGCTCTTGAGCGGTACAATCTTGCTGAGCAGATCGGGGAGGAACCCACGGATCAACAGCTGGTTCTCTATTTGCAACATCCCAATGATGCCGTTGATTTTTTTAAATTTGAAGAGGAATATGGTCAGGTCTATGTCCTTCCTCCTGCTATGTTTTTCAGGCAGGGTGGATTTGAACCGGGAGACAAGCTTGCCTTCCGTGATTATCAGGGCAAAGAACATATGATAGAGGTCGGCCCCTCACCTGTGAATGATACCGGGGAGACCAGTGTATATCTTACAGTGGATCACCATCAGACGATTTTTAACTACAAGACAAAAGCCATTGAGGGGCAGCAAAGCGAAAATCAATCTTTGACAAAAGAAGAGATTATTGATCTTGCTCAGGCTGGAGATGTTCGTTCGCCGTTCAATGGGAATGTAGTGGAGATTTCTGTTGAAGAAGGTCAGGAGGTGATGGTTGGGGATCGGGTTGCTATTATGGAGGCGATGAAGATGCAGACTCCCATTCTCTGCGAGATGGGTGGCATTGTCACCGGCATAAATGCCAAAAAGGGTGATGCTCTGTGGCCTGGTGCAAAAATTTTGAAAATTGATCAGGATTCATAGTATTTTCCTCTTCCCCCGCACTTGACTCGCATCAAGTGCGAGGGAAGAGTGATTAAAGAATCATAAAAATAATACCGTTGAAACAGGACCAGCAGAGGACTAGGAGGGTTGCAGTGGCACAGCACATTGCAAGAAATTTGTGCGCCATGCTCTCTTTTTTTCTGTCCTGATAGCCCAGGGCGAAGGCGAGTAGTACGCCAGCAAGCATTCCGCCCCCGTGGCCCCAGTTGTTTATACCTGGAAAGAGAAAACCGAAGATTCCTATCCCCAGAGCCCAACCACCTATCTGGCTGAATATTGCCTGGCCATAAACACCACCTCGACTTTTACCGTAATAGAGCAGTGCACCGATAAGGCTGCAGAGGGCAGCGGAGGCCCCAATTGTAAAACCTACGCCCGCCAAGGCGGAGATGAGAAAACCCGCAACTCCCCCTAAGGTATATATGGAAATGGTCCTGTAGGTGCCGAACTCCTGGATCACTAATGGGGCCAGTTGGCGAAGTGCCAGCATGTTGAAAAGAATATGCAGCAGGCCGCCATGGAGGTAATTCGCAGCGAGCAGAGACCACCATCTTTCAAGATGAAAGAGAGGGATAGTTCCTGTTGAACCAAGTACCAGAAGACTTTGGTGGCTTGGGGAGAGAAAATTAAAAGGGCTGAACTGGAAGCTGGATATTTTCGGGTCGATGAGGATGGAGATGGTAAAAAGTACAACATTTATGGAAATAAGTGTTGTAACAAGTTGGTCGCTGTTTGATAAGCTTGTGGTGAAGAAATTGTTCTTTATCTTGGAAGATGGGTTTTTCAGGTTGCAGTAAGGGCACTGCTGGGCGGAGCGACTGATCAGTTTTCTACAGTTGGGGCAGAGGAGTGAGTTTCGTACAGGTTTATTGACCATGGTTTTTATAGATATACGTTAGAATTGATTGACTTTTCCTAAGCATAATACCTGGCACTCGACATGACAAGATTGTTGTAGAAAGTAACATGTGACAAAACTTGATTTTATGGAAATCATATCAATTAAAATGGCCCTGTGCAGTGGACTGCACAGGGCCATTTTAATGGTGCAACAGTGGGTGTTGTTACCAGATTTCAAATTCTCCTGATAGTGCACACTCACATTCGGCATTCAAAAACTTTACAGCATATCCTTCTTCTTTTAAGATCCTGTAGCCTATTTCACCGCGGCCACCCGTTTTGCAGTGGACAACGATGAATTTGTCTTTGGGGATTTCTTTGAGGCGGGGTTTCATCTGCTCAAGGGGGATGGAGACGGAGCCTGGGAAATGGCCTGACTCAAACTCTTCAGGTGTTCTGGCATCCACCACATAAATGAGTTCTGATTGAAGGGATTTTGTGAAATCTGAGATGCTTATTTCTCCCTGACCAAGCTTTTTCTGCCAGCTTATTGGTGTCTCATCAGTTGCTGTCAAGGCTGGTCCTGTCTGGAGTGTTTTTCCAGATGCGGTCCAGGCGTCAATGGCTCCGTAGAAACCATTTACATTTTTATATCCCAATTCTTTGATCATTTTACGACCATTTATTATGTCACTATCTTTGTCAGAATAAAGATAGATAGGGGCGCCGAGTCCTGTCGGTAACGCATCTTCTGCGTCTTCAAGGTCTGCAAACGGGATAGTGTAGGCCCGTGGGATATAGCCTTTTTCTACTACAGCTGTATCACGTAAATCGATGAGTACGATGTTTCCATTTTCAATATGATTTACTGTTGGTACAACACGATTTCCTGCTTTTTTCCAGGTGGGAAGTCCATCAACGTAGACGAGTGGGTTTTTGTGACCCCATTTAACCGCCAGACCGGCGGATTTTGGACTCATGGTTCAGGTGGGGCCCCCGCAATAAAAAACAAGTTGTCTGTCTTTATATTTTTCCAGCAGTTTGGCTCCGTCGTCACCCATCTTAGTAAGCTTTGAAAATGGAACTGATACGGCGTCAGCAATATGGCTTTCTCCAAACTTGATCAGGGGTCTGGCGTCGACTACAACGATATTCTTATCTTTATTCAGTAGCTCAGAAAGAGCATCTGTCTTGATTTCCTTAGTGCCTTTGGGTAGTTTTACCAGGGCTTTTTCCAGTGATGTTGCCAGGTTTTCACCGTTAACATTCTTGAACTTAACGATAATTGCCTCACCAACTTTAAGTTCTTTAGAGGATTTAATGCCTTTTAATTCTGTTTCGTCAGTGAACTTAAGTAAAAAGAAGCTTTTGTCTTTTTTGGCAAGGGCTATGGTTTTTGCCTTTTGGGAGATGTTGGTTATCTTTCCTTTGACCTTTTTCATCTCTTTTGAGGCCTCTGCCCTTACTTCCCCTACTGATAAGAAAACCCCTTCCACCGGCGGAAGGATGTTCCCCACAAGTAGAAGATTGGCCGCCAGCAGGCCGCTTAAGCCCAGCTTCAAAACACCTTTCTTCATTGTAAACCTCTTTGTTGAAGGATCTTTGTAGGGAGACTGGAGAAGAACCCTACGCTGTAGTATCTCGTTAATTTCTTAAGTAGCCGGAGATACAATTCCACACTGCATCAAGCTTATTACAATTATCACCGATTAATCAAGGTTGACAGCAAAAAAACAGAAGCAGTTTAATTATTACATTTAATATTAATATTCACTCTGGCAAAATGCAAGTGTTTTCCTGTGGCAAAGAATTAGGAGGGGGAGTGGGATGTTGGGCGGATGCTGATAAAAAGGGCTGGAGTTACGGGACGAAAAGATCCCGGTAACTCCAGTGAATAGCGTATTGCTTGATTTTATTCAGTAAAAGAATTTTTGAAAAGATCAATGATTGCATCTCGCCCAGCGTCGCTTAAGTAGCGTGTACCACTGCCAACGAAGGTTTCATATTCAATTTTGGGGGAATCTTCCTGCCATTCATTTTTCCAGGTAAACCACTGCTTGCGTGGTTGGTCGAAAACATGGAGTGGACGATTGAACATTTTTGCAAGTTCTACAGCCCAGCCTGTGCCACCTTTTACTGATCCGTCTTCCTGGATAGAACCTATTACAAAAACCTGATGACCACTGTTGATCATATGGAAAATTGTTTGCAGTACCTTGCGAATTTTTTCCGTCTCATAATAAGTACGATTGAGCATTCTGGAGGCGAGTTCCATGCTGATGTCGCCTCGTTCAAGTTGCTCCTTGCCAAGAATCTCTACATTCTTATCTCGGAAAAGCTTATGGCCATCAAAGGAGTAGATTACCTCTTTGATACCAGCTTTTTCAGCCTCTTCACCGAAAGTTGATTCAGCTCCTTTGAGGCCACTACTGTACAGGGTGTAATTCGATAAATCCATAATGTCTCCTTAAGTCAGGACGTGGGAAAAGTGAGTTCTGTCGCAGTGTAATCACAGGTTGATCGAAAGGCAACAGTAACCATAGTTATGTAGCAGTTACGATTGTTTTTTTCTACCTTTAATAAAAATTCGATGGGGTGCGGGATAGCCCTCTACGGTAAGCTTAGGGTTGTTGGGGTCGAGATAGTCGCTGAACGATTCAAATTGCATCCATTCAGTCTTGCGTTGTACTTCGTCAGACATCGGATGGGAACCAAAAAGGTAGATGTCCTTGAAGCCGGCCTTTTTCATCCAGTTGTACAGACATGTGGCGGTTGGAACAAAGTATGTCCCGGGAACTTTAGCATAGGTCCCATCCGGAAAAAGAGCATAGGACTCTTCCCCTGGAATTGCCTGTGTTTCAAGGACTAAGGTGCCTCCTGGGCGGAGTGCCGTTAGGGTATCCCTCAGGGTGTCTATGGGCGATGGTCTGTGGTAGATTATGCCCATCATAAAAACCACATCGAAGCAGTCCGGAAAATACGCGAGGTGTTCTACTCCCAGAAGATCAATGGCAAGATTGTCACATCCCGCCATGGCGTTAAGTGCTTTGAAACAGTAATAATGTTGAATCGAGGGTTC
This sequence comes from Desulfobulbaceae bacterium, assembly GCA_024227155.1. Taxonomy (GTDB): domain Bacteria; phylum Desulfobacterota; class Desulfobulbia; order Desulfobulbales; family Desulfocapsaceae; genus Desulforhopalus_A. Next base: position 40,527 of record JAAELB010000875.1, on the reverse strand, counting down.
AAGGCCAAGCACCAGACGGGGGGAATCGGCGGCCATGCGAAACATGTAATAGCCGTTGTTGCAGCCGATGTCAGCGATGATTTTATCTTTTAAATCTGGTAGCTCCGGCACAACCCTTTGCCATTTTTTTTCACTTCGCCACTCGGCATCTATATTGTTGCCAAAGACAGAAAAAGGCCCCTTTCTCCAGGGCATGAAGGCTCTAAGGTTATCATGGATAATGGCCCTGGATTCATCGCTCACTTCATCCGCTTTACCAATTGTTACCACATCAGAGGCGCAGTCGAGGTATGAAGCCTGAAATCGCTCCAGAGCCTTGAAGGGGGTTCTATATCTTAGAAAACCCTTTTTCTCCTGGTTGACCCACTTTTGTCGCTTGTGGTGTTCTTTTGATATGTCGTCAAGACGAACGGATTCTGGCAGTTGTGAGAGGTAGTGCATAGTAGTAACAGAGTGTTAAACGGGTTTGATTGCAATTGTAGAGCTGAAGTTGAACCACTGGAAATAGGTTTCAACGGAGGTAAAGCCACTTTCTCTGAGCATTGCTTTATTCTCTTCAACTGAAAATGGTATGAGTACATTTTCCAGAGCTTCCCGTTTCTTTGCTATTTCAAGTTCTGAATATCCACGGGATTTTTTGAACTGGTGATATATGTCGATGTACGCCCGGTTAAGGCGGCGATCATGACTGATAACTTTTTCACTGATGAGGACTATACCGCCAGGCCGGAGATTTTTAAAGAGGAGCTTTAAAAACTCCTCACGGAGCAGAGGGCGGATAAATTGCAGGGTGTAGTTGAGGATGATGGCACCGGCTTCTTTGTGCTTGAATTCGGTTATGTCTTCAAGGTAAAATGAGACTTGATCTTGCTTGGAGAAGAGTTCCGTTTTAAGTTTTGCCTTATCAAGCATGGGCTGGGAGTTGTCTATGCCAATGAATTTGAGATTCTTGGTTTGTGCTAATCTTGACAACTCAAGCAGGCTAGAGCCTGTAGAGCAGCCAAGATCGTATACAGAATCCCCCTCTGCTAAAAAACGATCAAGTAGTTGAGCTGAGCTTTCAATGACCTGGGCATAAAAAGGGATCGAGCGGTCGATCATGTCGTCAAACACCTCAACAACCCGCTCACTGAACACGAAATCCTCTTCCACTCTGCTAATATTGAAAAGCGTGTCTTTGTTGGAGTGACTCATGTCGTATTGTGAATTATTTTGTATACCAGCTACCATCGGGCTTTTGGAAAAGATGTCCCTTTTTACCATTATTGGCGATCATAGAGGCTCGGCGCTCTCCGACGAGAGTTGAGTCTGCCCCTTGCTTTTTGGCAATGGCCTGGTAAACGCGGGATCTATCTTTGTTTTCCTCAGCGATGGTTTTAGCTTCTTTTTTCGCGCCTTTAAACTCCAGGAAGCCCTTATTGTTTTCACCGACAACACCCTGGTCTTTCAGGCTGTTTATGGTCGGAATCCGTGCGACCATTCTCTCTTTAATTGACGCAGAGTAGACAGTAGTGGTGAAAAGGAAAAAACAGGCCAGGATGACAGAAAGGGAACTGAAATAAAAGATTTTTTTTCGCATGTTATGCCTCAATTGTTATTTGCAGTACTATTGTTCGATTTGGGCCTCGTCCAGATCGCCAAAAAAATCGTCCAGAGCCCTGTCTACGGTTACATTGATGTCCACCGTTATATGTATTGGTTTTATTTCCACAGGTTTTACCTCCACCTCGTGTCTTGTACAGCCGGGCAGTGATAGGGCGATGATGAAAATCGCAAAGAAGCAGTACTTTTGTGTTGTTAACATTTTTAGAGGTTCTCCATTATGGATTGAAAGTTCTTGCCGTAGTGAAACATATCCTGCAGGGGAAGGCGAAAATTCACATCAAGTCGAATAGGGTGTTGGATACCTGAGCCTTTGTCCGTCGCAATTATCTGTCCTTTTTTATAACCAAACGGTAAAGGTTCAGCTGGTTTGCCGTCAAGCTGCATTGCCACGAGTAACTCCTTGCCCACCGTATTGAAAGTTAGTTTGGTCCAGTTGTATGAGAAGTTTTCCAAGGATTTCATTGAATAATCAAGATATGGAGTCCCTTCGATACCTGGCATACCCTGGCGTAACTGCTCAGTATTGTTAAATCTTACTATACCACTATTTCCAGGGGTGGAAAATAGAAAACCATCGTCAAATAAAATGGCATTAGAGCTTATTTCAATGGGGAGCCTGCCATTCAGTGATCCTTGGCCTTCTGTGTCTTCTATGCCGAATTGGCAAAGTAACACAGAAAAACCAAGTCTGTCACAGTAGAGTGTTGTTTTAAGGTCCTCCATGTCGGGTGTCAGGGTAATACTGCCAGTTTCTACTGTACCCCCGCACCAGGAGAAACCAATTTTTTCCAGAAAGAGATTCTCTTGATTTTCCAAACGAAAACGAATCTTGGCATCAGACATCTTTATTTTACCAAATTGGATTTCTTCAATGGTGCTGAGCTGGCCAGGACTAGATTGTATTTCTGTTATATCGGGGAGGTGTATCTGCATATCAATTCCTGAAAGAGACACCTCGGCACTCTGTATATTTCCTCCTGACAGGGTGGTGGTTAAAAAGCCCTCAAAGTTTTTTCCCAGGTATGCAATTTCGCCTGTGGCGGACAGGGTGCCGGACATGGATATGGAATTCTCAATTGGCAGATAGGAAGGGAAGGTCGATGACTCGAAAAAGGTTTCAGGTAAAGTGCATTCAAGATGAATGTCCTGGTTGAGCTGTGCATCTCCATTACAGGCTAAGGAAAACTCTTCAATAAACGGACTGGTGATCACTGAATCAAAACTGATCCCCGTAGCTGTTTGCCAAAGGGTCGTTTCCAGGGTCGCAGAATCTTTGTTTTTATATTCAAGAGATCCAATAGTAAAATATCCGCTCTTTTTTTGCGGTTTACTTGGTGCAGGGATTTCAAACGGCATATTGAGACGGATATTTGTTGCAGCTATTTTTTTTGTCGTATCGGTAATTTTGTCCACGGTACAACTGAGTGCACCTGTGATTTTTGAGTCAAGCCCTGGCCCTGTTACAGATCCCCGCAAATAGGGTGCTTTAACCAGAAAGGTGTCATCTATAGCAAATTGTTTCGCCTGGAGCGTGTAGTCAAGTTGTGGGGAGGTGCCAGTAAGTGTAACCTGATATGAAAGAGCAAAGGTTTGTTCGATTCTTCCAGGAGTGAGAGTTCCATTGCCTGTAAGGGATTTGTCGTCGATACTGTATTTACCCTTTAATTGCATCTGTATTGGCTCAGGTTCACTGAGTGAGAGGTTTTGGATGTGATATGTTCCCTTGTTGTTATCACCATGTATCTTGATTGTAGTTTGCTGATGGTATGGGGTTTTGAAAGTAGCTCCACCTTGAATTAATTGCAAACCTGTAAGGTTGGCCGTTGTCTGGTACTCACTGACAGTTGAGAAATCCTTGGATTTAATTGTAGTGTAGAGAGAGCCTTTACCTGAGAGATCAAAGTCTGTTTCTATAGCAAAGAGAGTAACAAGGTCATTTATGTTTTTCAGGTTGGGGAGTTGCAACTGAGTGCTCACTTCCTGTAGTTCTTTGGAGAACAGGGCATTAATTTCTGCAGATAAAGCGAGATCCCCTCTTGTAGTCAATGTACTTATGACTTCAGTTAACTGTTTTCTCTGTTTTCCATCCTCCGCGAATTTGAAAGCTATCTGCCCGTCGATTAGAAAATTGAGGTTCTTTGAAGTTTCTTTTTCTTCAGCGGACAGTACAATAGTACAGTTTTGCAGGAGGATCCTGTTGACTGCAAAGGGTAGAACAATCGGATTTGTCTTCGCTGTGCTTTTGCTTTTTGAATTTACGTCATTGAATCCGGTGATGATGGGTCGTCCTTTCACTATTTTGATGTGAAGAAAAAGAGAATCGAGCATAATGGTATCAATGGTACTCTTAAGAAGAGAGCTGGGTGAGTAATGCAGTTCAAATCTTGGGATTGAAAGTATCTGTTGTCCATTGCTCTTAAGGTTGATGGTGCCTCTTGTTTTCCAGAGGGAGAGTTTGGAGAGGCTCATCTCATTTGTTGAGAAGGGTAATCTTTTAGCCAGTTGCGGAAGAAGAAAGTTGTCACACAGATATGGTAAAAGAAGGAAAATTGTAGTTATGCCAAGGGTAAAAATGATAAGAACAGCTGTTAGCGGTAAAAGTTTCTTTTTCATGAAGTAATAGGAAAAAAATGATTTGAATGGGATATGAGTTATAGGATAGCGTTTTCCCAGGGAAAACGCTCATATTACCCTTGCCTTGTAACCCTTCAATCAGTATAAACGTATTGCCTCAGAACTTGCATAAGAAATTGGAGCCTCATTGTGGTGGAGAGAATCAAATCGATTTTTCTTGACTGCAGGCTGTCCTGAAAGATGGCATTTCTATCCATCCTGACTGTGAACGATTAAGGAACAAACAGGTAGTTGGTATGACAAACGAAATAGATTTTGATGAGTTGTTAACTAAATATAAGGCCGACCCATTTGATTATGTGGATATTCTTGCCGTTCACACAGGGCAGGTCGCTTTTAAGGTTGTTGAAGGTGAAGAAGTGAACGCTGTAAGCGGTGAGTGGTCACATATTCCTGGGACGGGGCTGTACGAAATTAATCGGGAGCGTAATCCTAAGATTATTTCCGCTAAGACAAATGGAACTATAGCAGAGATCAACAGTGAGCTTGACGGTCAGTTTGTTGAGGCCGGAGAAAAGCTGATGACAATAAAGCATCCTTTGAAAAAAAAGGAAATTATTGAAAATATACTGAAAGAGGTACTATCTTTATTCGTAGCTCCAGAGACGGCAAAATACTTTTTTGCCATGGATATTCAGTCTCGTATTGACAAGAAGGGGGCTCGTGCTTTGACAATCGATCAGGGGGATGAGCTTCTGACCATGTCTCTTATGAAGAGGGACACCCCGATCTATTATAAAGGAGAACGGGGAGTTATTCATTCGGTATACTTCAAGCCGGGAATCTCCGTAGCACAGGGAGAGCCACTGCTGGGGATCTGTGCCCCTGAAAAATTGCCTTTGATTCAGAAGATTATTACCAGGGTTAAAGCTGATTGGTATGTTGATCACTAGGAGCTTGTCCGAAAATGGCCTTTTGCCCAAACTCTTCGGAATTTGAAAAAAATAATGCTCGCAGGTAAGCGAAGACTCCGATATTACCTATATGGCTGCGCTTATTTTGTTAAAATTTCTCGATTTTGACCAAAATTCCTATTCTCGGACAAGCTCCTAATGGCTAAAAACAATCCTACTCCTGCAATGGTAACAGCGGCTCTTGAGGATTACCTGGAGACCATTAAAGACACGGAAAACCATGCTGTTGATGTGGCTAAGGTCGTCAGGTATGGTGCATTTGTCGGCTCAGTAATAGAGTCCCACGCAACTCTTTCGCGAGCCATGGATTATGCCCGGGAGATGATTGGTTACGCCGCAGTAAAAAATCATTCAGTTGCCAGTGGTACGGTCATTCTAGCCGATAGTATGACCCAGTCTAAAGGACGTTTTACTCGTTCATGGCATGCCCCGGAAGGTGGTGTCTGGGGTTGTATGATCCATGGCAATAACCTGTTGCCTCAGTCCCGTCATTTCGTACCGATGGGTGTTGGAGTTGCCTGCCTTGAAGCCCTTATAGAAATGGGGGTTGATTGTGCTTCCATTCGCTGGGTTAATGATGTCCTTCTAAAGGGAAGAAAAATCGCCGGTTTTTTGGTTGAAGGGTATACTGAAAGCATCCACTCGGAAGAATTTACCCTTGTCGGGTTTGGTATTAACCTGAACAATTGCTTCTTTCCTGAAGAGCTTGATGGTTTGGCCATCTCACTTAAGCAGCATCTGAACACGGATATTTCTATTACCTCTTTTACCGCTATTTTTCTTGCAAGGCTCAGATGGAATTTTGGCCTGCTTTATCATGAGGAGGAAAGGGAACTCGCGGGGGAAGGTTTTTCTGGCCCCGGCGGGCACAATGCACTCCTTGATCGATGGCTGGCGCTATCAGATAGCGTTGGTCGAAATGTGGTGTATGGATTCGATGTTATGACTGAACCGCAATATAATGCGAGGGTTCTGAAGGTAAACCCGAGTGGCGGTCTGGTGATGCGATTGGAAGACGGCTATGAAAAAACGGAGTATAGCGGGGAAATCAGGTATCTTGACTGATATACCAGTCAAGATATCCTCAATACTGCTGATTCTAAATTTATAAGGCAAGTCGAAGTGCAGCTCCTAGAAATACCGTGTCTGTATCGATGTCTGTGTCGTTATTGTTAAAGGTGGCAGTGTCATTAAACCTGTAGTTGCCGTAAATATCCGCATAAATTCCAGGAAGGAGCTCCAGATTGAGTCCTGCTCTTAAGGCGAAAAACGGTTCATCGCTAAACTCACTGTTACTGTACGTCAATCCTATTCCCACACCGGCATAGACGGAACGTCCTACCAGTAGATAAGCTTGTGGAGCAATTGCAGTTTCGCCAAATCGATCCGGCAGGAATTCCAAGTCTATCTCAAGGCCCAAGATACTGCTCCAGTATTGGTACGAGCCATAAAATGATAGTCCATCATCATCAAAATCGCCGTCTCCAGGATCAATGTCTTCAAGTGCCACCCAGTAGTTTGCCCCGCCGCCTATTCTATGCTCTCCAGCCAAACTGTTGTTAACCAGAAAAAATGTCCCGGCCACCAGGATAAATATCAGGTGTTTTTTCATAGGTTGCTCCTCTTTACTTTGTTCATATTATACGATGTTTTCCAAAAAATTTTCACCTCAATACATGTACCAAAAAGCGAAGCTTCTGTCATGTCACTATAATGAAAGAAAAAGATTTAGTGCCTTACTCCAGAAAAGTAAGAATAAAAAAACAAGAAACTCAGGAACTCCTTATTAAATCGTGAGCTTACTTTTACCACCAGATAGTGAACGAAGTGAGATCTTCGAGCTACTTATCCCGGCTTGTTTTCCCGTTTACCGGGGTAAGAGTGGTGCAGCAACCTCCAGGAGACAATATCTCGCTGGAAAATCTGCCGACCGAAGTTGTGGAGCAGGGTGAGTGCTTCTTTCAGGATGGGTCCTGTTGCTTTTACCCGGTGTAATCGTTCCAAAGGTAAATTTTGTGCGGTGTGTAGAAGCTTTATGGTACCGTGGGAGAGCTCCATTCCATAGCGTTTGTATCCGCTGCAGGATCCACAGACAAGTCTGCCGGATGCACTGTCGAAACTGTATCGCATTCTTTTGCTGATTCTATTTTCGCAGAACCCACAGCTTTCAAGGTCGGGTCTATATCCAATATGTCCGAAGTAGTGGATAAGAAAGAGAGCCAGGATAGGCTTAGGCGGAAATCCCTTGTTGAGGTTGTGGAGCGCCCAGAGGCTTAGGCGGAATATTTTTTCTTCCGGCTCGCTGTCTTTAATTCCTAAAAGCAGAAATTCCCTGACAATAGAGGCCGCAAAGTATTGTTCAAAGTGTGTTCGTAGATTTGGAAATGCATTGTGCAGTTCTGCTTCGTTCAAAAAAGCGAGGGACCTGTTGTTTTTTTGCTCGTAGGAAATTTGTAAAAAGGTGAAAATCTCTAACTTATTAACAAACCGTTTTTTGCTTCTCTTTGCACCTTTGGCAATGGCAGAAAGGCGACCTGTTTTTTGACTAAAAAATGTTATGATAAGATCTGACTCACCATGTTCGGTGGTGTCTAAGACAATGGCTTCTGCTTCCATTGAGACAGTGGTGAGGAAGTTAAAATCTTGGTGGGATTAAGTCTTTTATGTCAACCTGGTCTAGCTTCTTTTGGGGTGTATCTAATATTGGGCTTTCCGGGTGTTCTGTTGTTGTCTTTTTGGATTTATAGGTGGTGGCTGCCACAGCACTGCGTGGGTAAGACATGCCAAATAACCTCGAAAAATCTGCAGAAACCTCCTTTTTCACCTGAGTCTGTTGGGTCATTGGTCTGTCATTCTCAAGGCTTCTTAGCTTCTGGCTTAAAAAGGTGGCTGGATTCCAGGAGAAATACCAGCAGAGAAATGCACCGAAAAACAGGAGAAGAAAAAGAATTAAACCAAAAGATGAAAATGTGAGGAAAGAGGGCCGTTCAGCCATAATACCGACGTCTTGATCGCGGGTCTTGTAGGAAGAATTGCTCTGGTTTGAAGTCTTGGGTAAGCTCGCTTTTTCTGTATCATATCGCTTTATAATGTCTTCCGGGTCTAATGATAAGATATTTGCATAGAGCCTGTAGAACCCACGGGTGAAAGCCTCTGCAGGTAAACTGCTATAATTGCTTTCTTCAATTGCCTGTAAGTTGCGATGGGAAATTTTGGTCTCCTCTGCAACGGTAGATAGATCCCACCCTTGTTCGCGTCGGGTGGCACGAAGGTAATCTCCAAGAGCTGGTGTTATTTCTATAGATTCTTTAGTCATTAGTGGCTTGGTCTAATAATAATTTTTACCTTAGGCTACCATGATCTTGATTAGATAAACGAAGATATCGAGAAATCTAATTTTCAAAGTAACCTTTATTCTTAATCATAGCTGTTATGCAATAGATAAGTACAGGAGAGATATAAACTTTTTATAATTTTTGGATATATGCTTCTTCTTTTAACAGTTTTACCCAGTCCTGGTATGCGTCTTTTAATTTTTCATTGTAGAGCTTTTCCCGTATTTCATCTTCTGCAGCTTCATAGGATGAGGTGACAACAATTGCGTTTTCATCCCCTGATAATAACTTGAAAAATTGATATCCTGCCGGAGTTTCAATGATTTTACTGATTTCTCCAGGTGGGAGATTTTCAACTGCTGAGCGCATTGCAATTGCCATCTCATCAAGGGTGAAGGTACCGATGTCACCCCCATCGCTGGCGGAGGGGAGGTCGGAGAATTTTTGAGCGAGAGTCTTGAAATTCTGACCAGTTACGGCCAGAGCCTTTATGCGTTTGGCAGTATCCAGGGCTTTGTTTTTACTCTGTGCCAACTTGGCGGAATCCGTAATCTCGCTATTCCAGCTAAATCCCATTTGCAACAGATAGTAACTGTCTCCAGCAACTCTTGAAGTGTAGTGTTCGTCATAATAGTCAAGAATCATTGCATCGGTGATAACAATTTTAGACCGTACATCAATGCTGAGTAATTTACTTTGTAGGATAGATGAACGTAACTTACTTCTGTAATTTTCTTCTGATAATCCGGATTGAAGAAGTTTTCTTCGGAATTCAGAGGCGTTGAGTTTATTTTTTGCCACCATCCTGTTGTACGCCTGATCGATCTCCTCTTCTGAAACAGCAACGTTGAACAGTCTTGCTCTCTGTTGTATGAGGTGCTGGTCAATCATGGAGTTTAGAGTGGCCTCTCTGGCCTCATCCATTGCGCTAAACATGGATTGGCCCTCTTTTGTGCGGGCTATAGTTTGGTAAATCGTGGATGCCTCAGCTTCCAGCTCACTGAGGGTAATTATATCTTCGTTTACAACCGCTACTACTTTATCGACAACTTCAGCATATAAATGTAGAGGGAGGAAAAAATAGATTAAAATTGCGGGGAGTAGAGAGAGTCTCATCGTGCGCAACATGGTTGAAGTTGTGAATTGTTTCATTTACTACCTGTTTTGAATGAGAAAGGCATTTTTATAAAACGAAAGTGAAACCGGAGCGACCGGCTTTCGGTAGTCCGGTATAGAATTAACCAGAAATATTATGCGGATGCGCTCTGTAAGTCCACGTTTATTCTTGCTTTCACTTGACTTTTTATAGTTGTGGAATATTTTGACGCATGAGTATATCATAGAAGAATTAATAATGAAATCTCTAGGAGTCTATTTATGAAAAAATTGCATAGTTTTATATTTGCAACTCTATCGATCTCTGTTTTACTTGTTGTGTTGCAGGTCTCGGGAGCGGTTGCAGGTACCAGGATGCCATCCTTTGCCCTTGAGAGTGTTAAGGATGGTAAAATTGTAAATTCTAATCTTTTTGACGGAAAAGTTTTGCTACTCACCTTTTTTGCTACCTGGTGCCCGCCCTGCAAGCAAGAGGTCCCAGTGTTGAATAAATTGCATAGTGAGTTGAGTGATGCCGGTTTTTCTGTAGTCGGTTTATCTGTCGATCAGCAGGGTCCCGGTACTGTTGCCAAGTTTGTTGAGAAAGAGGCAATACGCTATCCGGTGCTGATGGCTGAATCAAAAACAACCAGGGATTTCGGGGGAGTATACGGAATACCCGTGGCTTTTCTTGTGAATAAATCAGGTAATGTGGTGAAGAAGTATACGGGCTATATACAACATAGAATTCTTGAAAAAGATGTTCGAAGCCTGCTCAATTAGTTTATCAATGTTGCATTTCAGTGAAAATTAAAATATTATAGTTTTGTTCATATGTTTGTAGTTGTTGGGGATGATTTACAATGGAGCTGAGCTCTGGTAACTAACTAGAAATAAAAGGAGAACAACGATGAATAAGAAGCTTGTGTCTTTAGCGCTGGCGGTGGTTTTTGCACTTAGTACTGCAGGTCTTGGTTTTGCTGCAAAGGTAAAGTGTACTGTAGATACCGTTGTGGATGATAAAGTGACCATGACTTGCAAAAAGGCTAGCAAGATTAAACCGGGTGATAAAGTAAAAGTATCTACTAAGAAGAAAGCTGCTGTTGAGGGTTGCTAATTGACATAGTATCTCTTTTTAAGTTATGTTCTGGGTCGGCTGATTTCTGATCAGCCGACCTTTTTTTTTACCCCTCTTCTGTAGCGCCAAGACTGTCTGGCAGGAGGGAGGGCGCTGGTTAATCTTTTTATTGCTACGCCATGGTGGTAGGTGGCTGGAAATAGAGGCTTTTTGTGGAGTTGATAAAAGCAATCGTCCTTGGTTTGGTCCAAGGTCTTACAGAATTTTTACCGGTTTCAAGCTCAGGTCATCTTGTTATCAGCTCTGAATTGCTGAATTTTCATGAACAGGGGGTGGTTTTTAACGTCTTCCTGCATCTTGGGACACTTCTCTCAGTTATCATTGTTTTTAGAGAGGAGCTGGCAGCCATGGTAAAAGCTCCTTTTCAGTTTTTCGCAGGTGATGCTGAGGCTGAGGTGCGAAAATATTTCTTTTGGGACGTGTATATTATCATCGCTACTCTTCCGGCCGTGGTGGTCGGGCTTTTTTTTAAGGATAGCATTGAACTGCTCTTTAGTTCTACTTTGGTTGCGTATTGTATGCTCACCGCTACTGGTCTTCTTATGATTGTTGCCAGGTATCTGCCCGAGCGTCAGGAGTCCCTTAACTGGTGGCGAAGTGTACTGGTGGGCTGCGCCCAGGCAATCGCAATTCTTCCCGGCCTTTCCAGGTCCGGGTCAACTATATTTGCAGGAATGGCGCTGGGTGTTCCGAGGGAAACTATAGCCAGGTTTTCCTTTATTATGTCAATCCCGGCAATATTAGGGGCCGCTGTTTTACAAAGTGGTGATCTTGTGCAGAATCCACCAACAGCAGATGTCTGGATCAATCTCGGGGCAGGGACTTTTGCCTCGGCACTGGCAGGGTATTTCGCCATCAAGCTCCTTCTTGACATTATACGAAAGAACAGACTCCAGTGGTTCGGCTATTATTGTGTCGTGCTGGCTGGACTGGGACTTTGTCATCATTTCTTTTTTACCGCATAATCAGGTAATCTTTTCAACTATTTTTGGTTTATCGATATGGACATACGAACTCTTCCCGAGCCGGAACGGGACATTTACAATAGAATTAAAAAAAAATACTCACTGACCTTCGATCGGCTTCGGGCGGGTGATAAAAATATACGGCTGCTTAAAATCGCAGATCTGGAACAGTTTTTAGAAGGAAAAGATCCTTTCGCGGATGTCTCAGAGTTTCCTTTCTGGATACGTCTCTGGGATTCAGCCATGGTTCTCTCCTATGTACTTGGGGCCCAAAAAAATGTGTCCGGCAAAAGATTGCTGGAGCTTGGGGCCGGACTCGGTGCACCTGGGCTTGCTGCTGCAGCAGCGGGTTTTGATGTTACTTTGAGTGACTATGAAGATATTATCCTTGATTTTCAGAAGGTAAGTGCCGCAGCGTCAAAACTGGACAATGTGGAGTTCTGTCATTTTGATTGGTTAAATCCTCCAGATCTTCAGCCATTTGATGTTCTGGCAGGGGCTGAAATACTTTTTAGAGAAGAGTTTTTTCAACCTTTGCTCTCGGTTTTTTCATCCTGTTTGAAAGATGACGGCGTCATATATCTGGCCCATGATTCTAAAAGGCAAAGTCTTGGGAAATTTCTCAAACTAGCCCAAAACGATTTTGAAATAGGACTTAAGGAACAGGAAATTAAAAGAGACGGGAAGAAAGTGACAATAATCGTTAACAGGTTACGGAAAAAGAACCTCTGATCACTTGGAGGGATCTGTATAATCATGTCTTTATATCCCATTAATCTTAAAATCGCCGGAAAACTCTGTGTTATCGTCGGTGGGGGAGTTGTCGCCAACAGAAAAGCAACTGGCCTGATAGAGGCGGGTGCACATGTTCGGGTGATAAGTCCAGATCTGGTAGACGGACTCCAGGAGCTTGCACACCAGAAGAAGCTGGAGTGGTTTTCCAGGACATTTGCTGAAGGTGATCTTAAAGGAGCCTTCCTGGTCTTTGCCGCCACCAACAACAGTGGGGTACAGGCTCAGATTCATCAGGAAGCAGAGAATAACCGGGTTCTGTTAAATAGTGCGGATGACCCTGGTGGCTGTAACTTTCATGTTCCAGCACATTTCAGGCGCGGAAAGATGCTTCTTTCGATCTCAACCGGTGGTGGCAGTCCGGCTCTTGCAAAGGAACTTCGAGAGAAGTTAGAGGGAGTTCTTGTCCCTGAGTATGCTTTGGTTGTAGAATTATTATCACTCATCAGGGAAAAAATCCTCACCAGTGGAGACAACCAGCAGGTGCACACTGAACTATTCCGCTCTTTGCTGAAGAACGGAATAGTTGATATGGTTCTTTCGGCAAACTGGTTTGATGTGCAGATGCTGTTGCTAGAGAAGTTGCCGGACCATGTTGATGGAGTGACCCTTCTGAAAAAATTTCTGGAAAAGCATGATCGAGTTTGATACATAAGGTGATTTTTTCATGTAACTATTTAGCCAAAAGCAAAAACCTTATCTAAGCTGGGAACTGTAACTGTTTAGCAGTGCTCCAGAGGGGCACAAGCAGGCTGGTTAAGCTATACACCTGTATGCTGGACAGCCTGATCGTGAGCATATGGGGTGCTGCTGAATAGTTACTTTTTCATAAAGATAAAGGTATTCTTATCTGGAGTGTTCATGGAAGAACTTAGCTATCTTCTCTATATATCGGTAATCTGCGTTACAGCGATTGCCACAGCGGCCTATATAGTTTTTTTTATAAGTCAAAATAAGGGTGCACGGAAAATCGCCCGGGCGATACTCACCGCTTCCGGGATCTTGCAAAGTCTGTACATTGTATCCAGGTATCTTCTTGCAGGCTATACCCCAATTACCTCACAACATGAAGCGGTTATCTTTTTTGCATGGGCAACCACCTGGGCTTACCTTTCTTTCAGGTGGCGATACACTGTCAAAAATTTTGGTACCTTTGTTTCTGTTCTCATCTTTTGCCTGGTGATAATTTCTTCTCTTTCCGCGCGGGAGGTGACACCCCTGTTGCCTGCATTGCAGAGTCTCTGGCTCCCTGTGCATGCCGGCGTCTCGATCATCGCCTATGGCTTTCTCTCCCTGGCATTTTGCGGTGGCCTGATGTACCTGCTGCAGGACCGTGAGTTAAAAAGTAAGAAATTTGGTTTCTTTTTTGAAAGGTTTCCTTCCCTGGATTCCCTGGATCAACTCAACAGCCACTGTATTACTGCTGGCTTTGTCTTTTTAACCCTGGGGATTGTTACCGGTTCAGTCTGGGCGAGGCAGGCATGGGGGACATACTGGCAATGGGATCCTAAAGAGACCTGGTCGCTTATTACCTGGTTTTTATATCTTGTACAGATTCACCAGCGTTTTACCGTAGGTTGGCGAGGTAAGCGTGCAGCAATTATGGCAGTGATTGGGTTCCTGTCGGTGATTTTTACCCTATGGGGGGTAACCTATCTCCTAGGAGGAGTTCATAGCTATGGCGGCTGAGAAAATTATACTGCTGGGGGTTAATCATAAAACAACCCCCGTTGAGGTGCGTGAAAAAATTGCATTATCAGACGGTTATGAGCGTCCACTCACAGCGTTAAAAGGGATGAAAGGGCTTAAGGAGCATTATCTGCTGTCAACCTGTAACAGGGTCGAATTCTTACTTGTTGCAGAGGATGATGCACCCATCGAAGATGAGATTATCCGCTTTCTTTTTGGTGAAGAACTCAGCCGGGAGGAGTGTTTGAAATACCTCTATCTGCATGAGGGGCAGGAGGCGGTCCATCATCTGTTTATGGTGGCGGCCAGTCTTGATTCTATGGTGGTTGGTGAAGCCCAGATCCTGGGGCAGTTGAAAGAGGCGTACCGATTTGCCTCCCAGTTTAGCACCACAGGACCACTGCTCAACAAGGTTTTGCATAAATCTTTTACTGTGGCTAAACGGGTTCGTACCGAGACCGGTATTGGCTCTTCTGCGGTGTCTATAAGTTACGCTGCGGTACAGCTGGCGAAAAAAATCTTTGGTGATCTTAAAGGCAAAAATGTGCTGCTCGTTGGTGCTGGTGAAATGGCAGAACTTGCAGCGGAACATCTTGTCGGTCAGGGCGTTAGCTCTGTTGTTGTCGCCAATCGTACACTGTCAAGGGCAGTTGATCTTGCCAAGAGATTTCGTGGAAAGGCTGTATCTATTGATGAGCTGGTGTCACAGCTTGAACAGGTGGATATTATCATAAGCTCCACCGGGGCAACAGACATTATTCTCCATAGAGACCAGGTAAAGTCTGTAATGCGTGCCAGGATGAACAAGCCGTTGTTCTTCATTGATATTGCCGTCCCAAGAGATCTAGATCCAGAACTTAATGAGTTGGAAAATGTATACCTCTACGACATCGATGATTTAAGCAGTGTGGTGGAGATGAACAAGTCAGAGAGAGACAAGGAGGCGGTCAAGGCATCTCGAATAGTTGATGAAGAAACCTTGAAATTTGACCGATATTTTCAGAGTCTCGCAGTCACTCCTACCATTCAGGATCTAAGGAGGAGGATGGATGAGATCAGTAAATTCGAACTTGAAAAGACCCTTGGGAAACTCGCTTCTCTCTCTGATAAGGATGTGCAGCATCTACGGAAGATGCTCTCAGCAATAAACGCCAAGGTACTGCACAATCCTCTTGTCTATTTAAAAAGCGATTCCTGCTCCGGTAGAGATAACAGCGACCAGAAAGTGAGTACGGTTAGGGAACTTTTTGGGCTGGGAAGTGATTCAAGTGAGTCTTAGCCTGGATGAACTCATCGAAAATGAGTGGTATACCGTTCGCTATTCAGGTGAAATTCCTGAAATTGCCTATAATTCAGCTATATTTTTTTTAACTATATCAGCTGATGGACCCCGGGTTGAACTCAGCGAGTCTCAAACACTGATGCTCAAAGAGGCGGCACTTGAGCGCTACAAAGAGATTGTTGTGCGTGATCTTGAGCCGCAGAATTTTGACAAAACTGTTTATCGGGGGATTGGCAGATCTATCTGCAACTACACCCGGTTTTGCGATTTCTGTACAAGGCAGAAACTTGACAGGTCCGGGGTCAAATCCAGTGCTTCGGTGGCACTCTTTACTCACCTGAAGCTGGAAGCAGAGCAGTTGAAAAATAAGGTTTCCTGCGTATCATTTAATTGTACTTATAAGGAGTTGATCGGATTCGCGGCAGAGCTTGGTGTTGAGCTACAACCAGAGTTTGAAAGTCTCCAGGTTCTTTGTCAGCAGGAGTAAATCCTGGGGTGGTAGCAGTTGATATCACTGCGGTGGTTCAGGGTATTTGAGTTTGTTTGTTATTATTTTTTTTCTGGCGGCAGCAATTGGGTCGATATTGTATGCTGCTGCAAGTGTGGTCAGATAGATCATGATGTCTCCAATTTCCTCTTCGATATGGGTGAGGGTTTTCTCGTCCGGTTCACTACTCTCCTCAGGCGTCATCCATTGATATATTTCGAGTAATTCTGATGATTCAACACTGAGTGCCATGGCCAGATTTTTCGGAGTATGGTACTGGTGCCAGTCCCGTTTAGCTATAAAATCAGAGATTTCCTCTTTCAATTTTTTCATTGTCAGCTCTTTGTCATGGTATTTGTTTTTACGTTCTGTTATCACTAACAGGGTTAATATTGTCTCCGTGTAGTTTTCGATTGAATTAATTTAGCGAATAATATGAAATATATAAAGAAATTTCTTGTAGTTAAACTGGTGTTTTTGTGTCTTCTGTTGTTCTGCTCTACCTCTGTACTCTCCTCAGATGTCAGTAAGATTGACCGCAAAAGAAACAGACTGATTGGTTATATTCTCAGTAAGCAGTTGCCCGCCCTCCATTTCAGCGACAAAAAGCTGGACGATGAGTTGGCTGGGGCAGCGTTTGATCTGTATATAAAGCAGCTCGATTATCAAAAACGGTTTTTGTTACAGGGCGATGTGGACACCCTACAGGCCTTCGCCGCCCATATCGATAACAGTCTTGCAAAAGGCAGTATTACGCTGCCTGATACCGGTTATGACCTTCTTAACGAAAAGATTGACCTTGTACAGAAGATGGTTGAGCTGATGCTTGCTGACAATCACCTGGTTACAGCACAGGGGGAAGCAATCGGTGAAGCTGTGGTCGCCAAGCGAGGAGTTAAGAAAAAATATACAGTACAGAGTGGTGACACCCTGGCAGCTCTGGGCCGAAGGTTCGGAAAAATTAGTGTTGCTGATTTGCTGAGTGAAAATGATCTGGAGAATCCATCCAAAATTTTTGTTGGCCAGGTGCTGACAATTCCCCGTCCAGATCCCACCCCGGACGGCCTGGTTGTCGGTTCATTTGATGTTACCAGTGCAGAGCAGTATGAAGGTGATCCTGAAAAAATTGGATTTGCCAAGGATTTGAAAGAGTTAAAAGATCGATGGCGAAAAATACTGAAAATGCAGGTTATTTCCCAGTATCTTGATCTTGATGAAGAGAGAGAGAAAGAGCTTGAGAAGGGGAGCGAGGCAGTATCAGAGGTAGCTGAAAAGAGTGAGACTGTCCTCTGGCATGAGGCAATCGCAAAGGTGAAAAAACGAAATAACACATTTTTTCAAAGGCTTCGTCAGGAAACGCTCCAGGACCACTACGATCGATTTTTTAATTGTGTGACCAGAGCATTTGGCCCCCATACAAATTATATAGCTCCGGCGAGCAAAGAGCAGTTTGATATTAATATGCGAGGAAGCCTGGAAGGCATTGGTGCTCTTCTGCGGGAAGATGACGGGTTTATAAAAGTCGTGCGTATTATACCAGGCAGCGCCTCAGCGAGACAAGGACGCCTGAAAGCTGAGGATATTATTCTCGAAGTGGCGCAGGAAGGAGAGGAGCCTGTAGATATTACAGAGATGCGCTTAAGAGATGCTGTGCGCCTTATCCGTGGGCCAAAGGGTGAGGCTGTGAGTCTTACTGTGAAAAAGTCAGATGGTGCCAAGGAGACCATCAGAATAATCCGCGATGTGGTGCAAATAGAAGAGACCTTTGTGAAGTCCACTGTTCTTGAGTCAGAAAATGGTCAGAAGACCGGATATCTGTTTATTCCAAGTTTCTATAGGGATTTTGAAGGGAGTCGAAATGGCGGTACAGCCAGAAACTCTACTGATGATACCAGAAAAGAAATTCAGAAATTAAAAGAACAATTCGTTGATGGCTTAATTCTTGATCTTAGAGATGATGGTGGAGGAGCTCTGGTGGATGCGGTGGATATCACCGGTCTGTTTATTGAGTCAGGCCCTGTGGTGCAGGTTAAAAACAGTTTTGGTGATCGGAGGGTACTCAGTGATAAGAACGGTAGTGTCTACTATGACGGACCACTGGTTGTTCTTGTAAATAAGTTTTCAGCCTCTGCATCTGAGATTGTTGCAGCAGCACTGCAGGACTATAAACGCGCTGTAATCGTTGGCGGTATCCATACCCATGGTAAGGGAACAGTGCAGACAATTGTTGATCTTAATGAGAATATCCCTTTGCTTCACATGAAAAAATATGATGATCTGGGTGCACTTAAGGTGATGATTCAAAAATTCTACCGGGTGAACGGTAGCTCGACCCAGTATAAGGGGGTGGAGCCTGACATTGTGTTGCCCAACCTTTTTGAGCATATTAAATCAGGGGAGCGCTATCTTGATTACAGTCTACCCTGGGATTCCATTGACGCAGTTGAGTTTACACCTTGGTCCGGCAAATCCTTTGATCTTGATACTATTGTTAAAAGAAGTAAGGAACGTTCAGAAAAAGATGAGGGAATCTCAACAATTAGAGAGGAGGCGGTTAAAGCCGCCGCGCGGAGTGAAGATACTATTGTTACTATCCAGCTTGCAGATATGCGACAAAAGCGTGCAGAGGCGGAGCGCACCCGTGAGAAGGTTGGGGTGCATTATAGAAAATATAGAGACGAAGAGGCAGGATCTGTAGGGGATGGTCAAGGAAAGGAGTCGGAAGAAGACCCAAAAGAAACATGGCTCAAAGAGGTCAATGAAGATCCTTACATCCGCGAAGCTGTCAGTATTGTAGGAGATTTGATCAAGATTTCTAAGTAGTGAAAAACTGTCGGGATACCTAACTTTGCTGCGGTTTGAGCAAATTGTGCTCGGTAAAAATCTACTTGAAAAAGAGGGGGAAAGGTGCTAGAAATGTCCATTTGTGAATGGTCATTCAGTGTACTTTTTCCCTGGATTTGATCATAATTTGATTGGAATACATTTGACAAAGAAGGTTGTGTCCGTATGGATCTCGCTGAAGCTTTCAGAAACCATAGAGAAAAAATTATAAGTAAATGGGTGGACTACACACTGTCGACTTATAAATCATCAAGTTTTTTTACTAAAGAACGGGATAAATTTGCCAACCCTGTTGGCGGCAATGTTCGGGAGTCTTTGACCAAGCTTTTCACTTTACTGTCGAAAGGTGAGGACAGCAAGGAATATACCCAGCCATTGGAACAGATTATGTCCATCCGTTCTGTACAGGAATTCACCCCATCCCAGGCAGTAGCACCAATTAATGCCGTAAAACACATTACCCGTGAAGTTTTAGCAGCTGACAAAGAGCGTAAGCATCTGGTCGGCGAACTGTACGATTTTGAGTTTGCTGTAGATCTCGCAGTACTTTCAGCGTTTGATATCTACATGCAGTACCGGGAACGTCTGTATCAGGTACGGATAAACGAAATCCGCTCGGGGAGTCATATATTAACAGACAGTAAGTGTCCATCGAACCTGCTGCCTGATGATAACAATAAAGTTTTTAGAAAGGTTAACGGTAATTAACTGGTCTCTGTGCAGTAACTTTTGTTGTTGACTACTGCATGGTTTCCAAAACAGTTCAACTGAAGCGAGGTAAGAAATGAAGTACGCCTTCTCATTCCTGGCAGTCATAGCGTTGGTATTGATTGCTTGGCTCGGATCACAGATACCGGGGATGCCCTACCTGTTTGGAGTAGCCCTACCGTATCTGGCATTAATGATCTTCCTTGGTGGCTTTGTCTACAGAGTGGTACAATGGGCTAAATCCCCAGTACCTTTCTCTATCCAGACAACCTGCGGTCAAGGGAAATCACTGGATTTCATCAAGCACAACAAGCTTGAGGCTCCTAATACAACTGCGGAAGTGGTTGCAAGAATGTTTCTTGAAATTGTGACCTTCAGATCACTTTTTAGAAACACCAAATCTGAGGTTCATGACGGGCCTCAAATTACCTATGAATCATCGAAATGGTTGTGGATTTTTGCCCTGATTTTCCACTATTCTTTCTTGATGATTGTCATTAGGCATCTGCGCCTGTTTCTTGATCCAGTACCTTTCTGGATTGGTTGGCTGGAGTTCGGAGACGGTCTCTTTCAGGTTGGTGCACCCACCTGGTATATGACAGATATCGGCTTGCTTGCAGGGTGTTTACTGCTTTTTGGCAGGCGCCTTATCACCCGTCACGTTCGTTTCATTTCACTTGTGAATGATTACTTTCCTCTGGTTCTCATTTTTGCAATTGCTTTGACCGGCGTTCTGATGCGCTATTTTCTCCGTACAGACATCGACATCGTCAATGTCAAGCAATTGGCTGTAGGGCTTGTTACCTTCTCCCCCGTTATCGGAGCGGAGATTGGAGCAATTTTCTATGTTCATATCTTCCTTGTTTGCGTTCTCCTGGCCTATTTCCCATTCAGTAAGTTGATGCATATGGGTGGTGTGTTTATGAGCCCAACTCGTAACATGAAGAATAACACTCGCGAAGTGCGTCACGTCAATCCATGGAATCCACGTATCCTGCCCCATTCCTATGCTGGATATGAGGATGATTTCCGTGAATATATGGTAGAAGCAGGGCTCCCTGTTGAAAAGGAGCTACCTCCTAAAAAGGATGAAGAGTAAGAATTGACCCAAAACTAGCTTATGAGGATTAGATAACGATGGCAGTTCCAAAATTAGAACAATTATCGCAAAGCGTAGTGCAGGGACCATCCTTGGCAACCGGAGCAATACCTACCCAGGATTGGATGGATATTCCCGTGGAATTCAAGTCCGGGAATTATGCCTACGTCGCAAAAAAAGAAAAGGTTGAGTATCTCGACAGCCAGAGTGGAATATCCTTTCCAAATGCCCGTGAGTGGTCGCCTGAAGAGGATGACTGGAAACTCCCTGATGACTGGAAAGATATCATTATTAAAGGGCTGAGTGAGCGTCTCGAAAAATTTCGTTCCCTTAAAATATTTATGGACTGCTGTGTACGATGTGGTGCATGTGCAGATAAGTGTCATTTTTTCTTAGGCACTGGTGATCCAAAGAACATGCCTGTGCTGCGAGCCGAGCTTCTTCGCTCAGTGTACCGTAACGATTTCACCCTCGCGGGTAAAATCCTCGGTAAAATGGCCGGTGCCCGTGAGATGACAGTTGCTGTACTGAAAGAATGGTTCATGTATTCTTACCAGTGCACAGAGTGCCGTAGATGTTCCGTATTTTGTCCATATGGAATCGATACAGCTGAAGTTACCATGATGCTGCGTGAGCTCCTGCATCTTGTCGGTATCGGAATCAACTGGATTCTTGAACCTGTATCAAATTCCAACCGTACTGGTAACCATATGGGGCTACAGCCCCACACTTTCAAAGACAATGTAGAATTTCTTGTCGATGATGTGGAAGGCCTTACCGGTGTACGCCCTAATATTTCTTTTAATAGAAAAGGTGCTGAAGTTCTTTTCGTCACACCTTCAGCTGATGTCTTTGCTGAACCAGGGCTCTACACGGCTATGGGCTATCTGCTTTTCTTTGAAGCAATCGGTCTGGATTACACCTGGTCAACATATGCATCTGAAGGCGGTAACTTTGGTCTCTTCACCAGTAATGAAGCAATGAAGAAACTAAACGCTAAGATGTACGCAGAAGCAGAACGACTGGGCGTCAAATACATTATTGGTGGTGAGTGCGGACATATGTGGCGTGTTGTTCACCAGTATATGGACACCATGAATGGTCCTGCTGATTTTCTTGAAAAACCGGTCTCACCGATTACTGGTACCGTCTTTGAGAATGCAGCCGCTTCCAAAATGGTGCATATCAGTGAGTTTACAGCTGACATTATCAAGCATGGTAAGCTCAATCTTGATAAGAGCCGTAACAGTCATGTGAAGGCAACCTGGCATGACTCCTGTAATACGGCCAGAGCCATGGGTCTTCTGGATGAGCCCCGGTATATTCTCGATCATGTAGTTGACTGGGTCGAGATGCCTGAGAATACCATTCGTGAGCAGACCTTCTGCTGTGGATCCGGAACCGGTCTTAATACCGATGAGATTATGGAACTGAGAATGCGTGCAGGACTTCCTCGGGCCAACGCAGTTAAATATGTTCGTGAGAAATTTGATGTGAATACTCTTGCCTGTGTCTGTGCTATCGACAGGGCTACATTAACATCGCTTATGGATTACTGGAACCCTGGAGTTGTTGTCGCTGGTCTCACCGAACTTGTTGCAAATGCAATTGTTCAGGAAGGTGAAACCCGACCGGAACTCGAAGAAGGTCTCCGTACCATGCTTTTCTAAATCCTGAACAGAACATAGGAGTTAAGTAATGTACAACAAAGGAACAATAATACCGGGACTGGCCATCTTTGTCCTGATAGTGACTTCTCCGATCTGGCTCAATGCGTTCATGAGTGGAAGCACGGTACCTAAAGTCGAGTTACCACCAGGTGGGGAAAAACAGTGTGTCGCATCTGCGACTGAAATGCGGGCAAGTCATATGCAATTGCTCAACGAATGGCGTGATGACGTTCTTCGGGATGCAAACCGCACCTCAGTCACTGTAGATGGAAAAGAGTATCGTAAAGGTCTGCAGATGGCGTGTATGGAATGCCATACCAATAAAGAGAAGTTCTGTGACTCCTGTCACGAGTACGTATCTGTCACACCGTTTTGCTGGGATTGTCATTTGACGCCGACCATGGCGGCGACAAAGAAGGAGACACACTAATGGATAAGCAAAGAAGAAAATTTCTGAAAATTGCAGGTGCAACTGCGCTTGCCGGCATCAGTGCTCCCGCTGTGGTCCAACTGACGTCGACTCCTGCCGTTGCCTCATCAGATTCAGGACACGCAGCTGCCCCTGCCGATACCCATAAGGTAGAAGGTCACGCTGCTAAAGATGCACCAAAGGGTGTTCGTCTTGGCCTCGTAGTCGATATGCGTAAATTATACGGACATCCTGAGCTGCTTGATAAGGCAACTAAGGCATGTGATAAAGCACATAACATCCCTTATTTTGACAATAAGAAAGATGAGATTAAGTGGGTCTGGAAGACACCTTTTGAAAATGCTTTTCCAGAACATTCAGCCTACCATGCATCGGACATTACCAAAGAAAATGATTTTTTGGTTCTTTGTAACCACTGTGATGAGCCTCCCTGTGTAAGGGTTTGTCCGACCAAGGCAACGTTTAAAATTGAGTCCAATGGAATAATCGCCATGGATTATCACCGTTGTATTGGTTGTCGTTTCTGCATGATGGGTTGTCCTTATGGTGCCAGAAGTTTCAATTGGTTTGAGCCACGGCCCCACATCAAAGAGTATAACCCTGAATTCCCAACCAGGATGCGTGGTGTTGTGGAAAAATGTAACTTCTGCGGGGAACGTCTTGCAAAAGGGTTGGAGCCAGCATGTGTTGAAGCCGTTAAGGAAGTCGGGGCTATCACCTTTGGTGATCTGAATGATCCTGAGTCTGAGATTAGTAAGGTGCTCGCTGAGAACCATACAATCCAGCGGAAGCCGTCTCTTGGAACTAAACCTTCAGTCTTTTATATAGTGTGAGGGAGTCATGATTGAAAAAGTATTAAAAGGAAACTCGAAATACTGGATGTGGCTCGCCTTTTTGAGTGCATTCATTGCCGTCGGAGCGATCTGCTATCTCAGGCAGTTCTTTATCGGGATGGGACTGACTGGTATGGGACGCGATTTGTCCTGGGGACTTTATATCTCACAGTTTACTTTTCTAGTTGGTGTTGCGGCTGGAGGGTTGATGTTGGTGCTGCCATACTATATTCACAATTATAAAGTGTTTGGCAGACTCACTATCTTAGGTGAGTTCCTGGCTATTTCAGCCATCGTTATGTGTTTGATGTTCATCATGGCTGATATTGGTCAACCACTGCGTGGGCTCAACATGATCCTGCATCCAACCCCTAATTCCATGTTGTTCTGGGATATGGTTGTGCTGCTCGGATATCTTGGGCTGAACGTGATTTGTGGCTGGGTAATTCTTACAGCTGAGCGCAAGCAGGTCAAACCACCTAAGTGGGTATACATCTTTGTCTATACCTCTATACCTTTTGCGGTTTCCATTCATACCGTAACAGCTATGCTCTACTGTGGTCTTCCTGGACGTCACTTCTGGTTGAGCGCTATTACTGCTCCACGCTTTCTCGCATCAGCATTTGCAGCGGGACCTGCTCTTATCGTAATTGCCTGTCTGGTTATGAAGCGTGTTGCAAACTTTGATGCAGGAAAAGAGGCTATTAATAAACTGACTACTATCATTATGTACGCAGCTATTATTAATGCCTTCTTTGTTGGCCTTGAGTTCTTTGTCGGTTACTACTCAAATATTCCCGGCCACAAGCATTCTCTCCAGTACCTGTTCTTCGGCCTTGAGCATCACGGTCATGTGTATAATAACCTTGTACCATTCATGTGGACTTCAGTATTTCTCTGTTTTGGTTCTTTAGCCCTTTTTGGCTACATGAAAATTGCTAAGGTTTCCAACGACGTATTGGTTGGAATTGGTTGTTTAGCAATTTTCTTCGCCCTTTGGCTGGACAAAGGTCTTGGCTTTGTTATGGGTGGACTGGTGGTGAATCCACTTCATGAGATTGTAGAATATGTCCCAACCGCAAATGAGATCGGTATCACTCTTGGAATCTGGGCAACCGGATTTCTGCTGGTAACCGTACTCTATAAAATTGCAATTGGAGTAGAGCATGAGGTAGAAGGGCACTAAGATCTCGCTGCTACATATTTGCTTACTAACCCCGTTAAACGGCAAGTAAGACGGGATAAGTACCTTGGTGATAGCTGCAAGCTAATGATTTCAAACCTATCTCCTCATTTCGTTTTTTTTATTGTAGCTTTTAGGGAGTAAGGTACTAAAAAAGCCTCCGACTTGTCGGGGGCTTTTTTTTTTGTTAAAACTACGGAGTAAATAAAATATCGTTGAATACTGAACCTAATAGTACTGAGGAGCTAAGTTGAAAAAACGAGTTCTTATCATCTATTATTCTTTCACCCAGCAAACAAGAATTTTGATCAAAAATTTTGCAGCGGGGATTGAAGAGAAGGGTGCTGAGGTAGTTTTAGAACGTCTCGAACCTGTTCAGCCATACGAATTTCCCTTTAAGACCGATCTGAGACTAGCATCTGTTATGGTGCGGACTTTTCTTCGAAGACGGGCAGAGATCCATGAGATTAGTCAGGCCTGTTACGGTGAATGGGACAGGATTGTTTTGGCAGGTCCTACCTGGTCATACCATCCAAGCGGGCCTGTATTGGATTTTTTGGCTCGATTTGGTGAGAGTGTATGCAGAGGGAAGGAAGTGTCGGTTTTTATTTCCTGCAGGTCTTACTGGCGGCTCCACTATTGGTCGCTAAGGATCGCTTTAAAGAGATTTGGCAGCTTCCCCACCGCACCGATAATTTATGTTCATCCCATTAAAGAACCGTATCGACTTATCGGTCTGATTTTGCAACTCAGGGGTAAAATGATACGCCGTGAAAACAGCTGGTTTAGAAAACATTACCCAGGCTATGGGCATAATAAAAGCCAGCTGGAAGATGCATATCAAAAAGGTCTCAGTGTAGGTGCTGAAATCACCTCAAAGAGTGAGGATGCCGACTGACGTGTTTTGCGGTAACCGTCCACCAGCACCCCCATTTTCGTCCGATCAGGCCTCCTGGCATAGCCAACTATAGCCAGGAGACCAGCTTGAACGAACCTGGAGCACTGGACGAACGGTTACGGACTCTGGTTATGCAGTCTTTTGAAGGGGGCGGTGAACGGTTACGTTTTACGCTTATGGCCATTCACCGTTGAGATAAAGTTGAAAAAAGAAAAGTATCTGTTCGCTGAAAAAGAGATAGAGAAGCGCTGCAATGGAGAGGAAGGGACCAAAGGGGATGCGGGTATGACCACCCTTCTTCTGGTAAAACATGGCTAGAAGTCCAATCATTGAGCCCGTCAGCGAGCTGACAAAAATCACAAATGGCAGTGATTGCCAGCCTAGCCAGGCACCGATCATTGCAAGTAGTTTTATATCACCACCGCCCATACCATCAATTTTTCGAAGAATAAAATATAACGTTGCCACTGCATATAGTACCCCGCCCCCGACAAACAAGCCTATAAGAGAGCTCTGCCACGTCACAGTATTGCTGAATAGAGAAAAGGCGACTCCCATAACTATTCCTGGCAGGCTGATGATATCTGGGATGATCTGGTGGTGTATGTCGATGACAATTATTACTAGAAGTGCACCACTGAAGATAAAGAGGCCAGAAAATGCAATGGACAGGTTGAATTTGTATAGCAGAGCTGCAGATAAAAGCGCCATCACAAGTTCGACGAGGGGGTATTGTAGAGATATGGCTGTTTTACAGTGATTGCATTTGCCCCGGAGGAAAATGTAGCTTAAGATAGGAATGTTTTCATACCAGCGAAGATTGGCCAGACACTCAGGGCAATGGGACGCTGGGAAAACCACCGACTGATCCTCTTTTGGAAGACGTAGAATTACAACGTTGAGAAAGCTGCCAACGATGGCACCAAAAAGAGCGGCTATTATGAGCAGGATTGGTTCTGTTGTCATATCAGTAAATGAGTAAGAAATTTAATAACGAAGATTTAATATTCATACAAGGCCATAGCTAACTATGTCACAATACCAGGAAAATGCAACTGTTACTCGTGTTGAACAGTTCTCCGACAAAAACTTTAGGGTGACACTTCACTCTCCGCAAATCAGTGCAGCTGCCAGACCCGGGCAATTTGCAATGGTCAGAGCAGGAATGGGCAAAGATCCTCTGCTTCGTCGGCCCTTTTCTATTCATCAGACCGCAAGCGATGGTTCGTTGCAATTTTATTTCAAAGTTGTAGGACGGGGAACCGATATTCTCGCCCGGAAGAGGGTTGGGGAGGAGGTTCCTGTCTTTGGCCCACTAGGATGTGGTTTTACCATTAAAGAAGATGGAGCGGCCATTATTGTAGGAGGTGGATTAGGTATTGCTCCACTTCTTTTTCTGGTTAAAGAGAAATGTCGGTTAAAAAAGAGCTGTAGCTCAGATATCCTTATTCTCGGGGGTAGGGGCGAAGTCGAGATTGCGCCTCTTTTAGATGATTTTAAACAGTTTGGCATAACTATACTCACCTCAACAGACGATGGTTCTCTCGGGATGCATGGTAACGTTACTGATGTTCTGCAGTCTCTCGACCTGGCTCCTGGTTGTAACGTATATGCATGTGGGCCTGAGCCTATGATGGCCGGAGTGAGTAAATTTTGTAAAGCAAAAACTTTTGCCTGTCAGGTCTCTGTGGAGTCTGTCATGGCGTGTGGCATGGGGGCATGTCTCGGCTGTTCACGTCCCGCTAAAAATGGCACATATACCCATGTCTGTCTTCATGGACCAGTATACGATGCGGAGAAATTAGTATGGAATATATAAAGCAAAATCGCGGAAATCTACCGGATCTGAAAGTAAATATAGGGTCTCTGGAAATTGCCAACCCTGTTATGACTGCATCGGGCACCTTTGGCTATGCACGGGAGTTTGAGAATTTGATGAATCTGCACCGTCTGGGGGCAGTAATAGTCAAAGGTATTTCTTTGTATCCGAGGCATGGCAATCCTCCCCCTCGGATTGTAGAAACTTCCTGTGGAATGCTCAACGCTATAGGACTGCAAAATGTTGGCGTTGACAGGTTTATCAGCGAAAAGATGAGCTACCTTGAAAATCTCAATGTGCCGGTGATCGTTAATATTCTTGGGGATTCTCTCGATGAGTATGAAGAGATTACTGCAAGGCTTGCGGGGGTTCCTGGGGTTGCAGGAATTGAAGTAAATATCTCTTGCCCAAATGTGAAAAAAGGGGGTGTTGCATTTGGCACCGATCCGGCAATGGCTGCAGCTGTAACAGCTGCTGTAAAGAGTAAGGCTGATGTGCCGGTCATGGTCAAACTTTCGCCTAACGTATCAGATGTGGCAGTGATTGCACAAGCGGTAGAGGAGGCTGGGGCCGATTCTCTTTCTTTAATAAACACCCTTATTGGCATGGCAATAGATCTTAAGACCAAACGACCAGCACTGGCCAATGTGATTGGGGGACTCTCCGGCCCTGCTATTAAGCCGGTTGCCCTCAGGATGGTTTATCAGGTGGCGCAGGCTGTCTCGATACCTGTTATTGGAATAGGTGGAATTGAAACGGCAGAAGATGCTTTAGAATTTATGGTAGCCGGGGCGACTGCCGTGCAGATTGGAACAGCAAATTTTGTCAATCCCAGAGCAAGTGAAGAGGTCATTGATGGTATCACTGCTTACGCCACAGATGAAAAGCTGCCCACTATCAGCTCAATAATCGGCACCCTTGACATAGGTTAATTCTGTACTGCTATATTATTCCTATAAAAACAATAAGATATTTATCATGATTGAAATACAACCGATCGAAAAAATAGATGCATCTGTTGAAGTTCCTGGATCAAAGAGTCTTACCCAGAGAGCACTTATTGCCGCGGCGCTGGCAGAGGGTTCAAGTACCCTTATAGGTCCCCTTGAGAGCGAGGATACGGAGTATTCATCCGCTGCTCTTGCTCAAATGGGTGTTTCCATAGATAAAGGCAAGAACTGGATTGTAGAGGGTAACAGGGGAGAGATTATTTCAAAAGATCCGTCCATTTTTTTAGGTAATAACGGTACCGCTACCAGGTTTTTAACCTCAGTTGCTTCACTCGGAACTTCACCTTTCACAATTGATGGCGGCCCGAGGATGCACCAGCGGCCAATTGATCCACTCATCTCTGCACTGCAGGGGTGGGGGGTTGATATTATTTCTTCCGAGGGTACCGGATGTCCGCCCTTACTGATTAATGCAAGCAAGCTACATGGAATCGCTGGTGGATCGACTGTTTTACCTGAGGGTAAAAGCAGCCAATATCTTTCATCCCTGCTCTTAGTGGCTCCTTACGCCAAAGAGCAGGCCACCTTAAAGGTTGAAGGTGAGGTCTTGTCAAAGCCCTATGTTGCCATGACTTTGGCCGTGATGGCTGATTTTGGTATAGATGTGGACTGCACTGCAGATTACAGTAGTTTTAATATCCCACAGGGCTGTTATAAGGCAAAAGAGTACAGGGTAGAAGGGGATGCATCAAATGCTTCATATTTCTGGGCGGCGGGGGCAGTCTCCGGCGGTCGAGTTACAGTTACCAATATGCCAGTTCCATCACTTCAGGGGGATTCGATGTTGGTGCCCCTTCTTGGTCGTATGGGATGTGAAGTGAGCAGATCGGGAGAAGGTGTCACCTTAACCGGGCCTGAGCGCCTCACTGGTATTACGGTTGATATGGGAGATATGCCCGATGTGGTGCCAACCCTTGCGGTGGTGGCAGCTTTTGCCCATGGGACAACAACCATTAATAATATCGGCCATCTTCGCATCAAAGAATGTGATCGTCTTTCAGCTGTGGTGACCGAGCTACGCAAGCTTGGGGCAAATGTTGAGGAGCATGAAGCATCTATGATCATCCATGGTGAGGGGGGTGTTGGTTTGCATGGTGCTGAGATCGAAACCTATGAAGATCATAGAATGGCCATGAGCCTTGCCGTGGCCGGCCTTAAAATACCGGGCGTACAGATTACAGGGGAAGGCTGTGTTGCAAAGTCATTTCCCGATTTCTGGCAGAGGTTTTCACTGTTGCAGAAGTAAAATAGGAAAAATCGGCTACTCTAATTTCCAGGATATCCCTTTTTAACCAGAAAATAGAGGGTACCCGCTTCTTTCATCGTATTTGCAGCTGTTTTTGCATAGAGTCCATTACCCCAAAATAGATCCACCCGTCCGCTGCCTTTTATGGCGGAACCTGCGTCTTGAGGAAAGACAAAGTGGCCAAGAGGAGCCCAGCCAGTGATGATTCCTTGCTTGTTGATCACTGGCTTGCGGGACTGCAGGTAGGCAAATGTTCCCCCGGGCAATGACATTGCATCAATGGCAATGGATCTCCCGGGAGTAAGCACTTCTCCACTGCTTCCCCGGGGACCAAGGTTATCTCCCCAGGAGAAGAAGATAAACCGGGGGTTGTGATGTAAAACCCTTTGCAATTCATTAGGATGGTGCTCCAGGTATTTGCGAATTACAGGGATGTTCACATCTTCCAGCATCATAATTTTTTCATCAACCAACAGCTTCCCTATGCTGTTGTATTGTAACCCATTGGAACCGGCAAATCTCACCGATCGGGTTGTGCCATCGGGTAGAAGAATCTTCCCGGATCCCTGAATATGCAGGAGATATGCATCAAAAGGGTCGGTAAGGTACGCAAGTTCATGGCCTGCAAGAATATTTTCTGTCTCTATTTCACTGCGACTCCAGTAATTGACCAGGGTCCCCTCTTTGCTTAGCCTACCCATACGTTTTGTGCCATGGCTGTTTGTTTCTTGTATTAATGAAGGAGGCAGTTTGTAGATGGGGTAGCGATGGCTGGGTGTGGGCACAAGACTGCCAGCAAAAAGAGGTTCATAATAGCCGGTAACCAACATTTGTCGTTTGCCGCGTTTTTCTCTGCCTCCAGCCTGGAAAACCAGATAATTGTCTTTCAAAAACCTATTGAGCTCAACTATGTCCGGATTGCTCTTAAGAAATTTCAATAGCTCCGAGAGGGAGAGCTGTAGCCAGCTATATGGAATTTCTAGCTGACCAAAGTCTACTTTTCGGCTCTGTTTTTGGACAGTTAAAAAATGGAGTTGTTTCTCTGCGCAGTTGATTAGTGAATCCCTATCCATATCATCAATGAAAAATGGAACGTTATTCGTCTCAATCAGATGTAGAGGCTTATAACTCTCTTCCTGGAGCAGGTAGATGGAGATGCCCAGGAGCAGAAGGGCTGCAAGATAGTAACGCAACGGTAATCGACTCATATTGTAACCAGGTTATTTGTCCGCCTATGGGAGAGATTCTGCTGTTATTTGGCAAAGGCCGCTGCCAATTCAGCTACTGCCATGGCATATTTATGGCTGTGGTTGTAGTAGGTAATTGCATGAAAGTTAGGGTAACCGGCCACATATCGAATTTTGGAATCCTTATCGGGGCCCAGCTGTAACCCGACGACAGAGAGCTCGCTGTTGCCGGGAGGTCGTGGGATGGCTACTTGCTGGGTGGTTGCCAGGTACCTCCAGTCGATACGTCCCTTGCGACCCTTGTTGTATGTTTGAATGAGCTTAACTGAATGGAGATCATTGCCAATTTCTTCAAACACTGGACTGTTTAATATCCAGCCGAAGGCTTGTAAATAGTTGGCAATGGAGCCGAAAACGTCGGGCATCGAGTCGATCAGATCTTTTTTGCTATCTCCATCTCCATCTACAGCATATGCATTAAAACTGGAAGGCATAAACTGCGCCTGCCCGAATGCTCCTGCATATGAGCCGGTGATCGTCAGAGGGTCAATGTCGTTAGCCTTACAAAGCAGCAGGAAATGAAGCAGTTCTTTTCTGAAAAAATCAGATCGCCTGGGATAGGCATCGAAGAGGGTGTTGAGGGTTCTGAAAAGGTTAAAGTGGCCTGTGTTGGCGCCAAATCTTGATTCTATTGCCCATATTGCCACAATGACTTCACGGTTGACGCCAAAATCATCCTCAATACGGTCAAAAAGGGGGCGGAATTTGATCAGACTACGTTTACCTCTTTTTATCACAGAGGGTGTGATAAAGCGGGGCCAGTATTGGTAGTACGGTTTTGCCTCCCACTGCTTGTCCATGAGTTGCAGAACTTTTTTGTCTATCTGTACTCCGTAAAAAAGTGTGGTAAGTTTTTCTCTCTTGAAATGATGGGTTTCAATCAGCTCTTTAAAAAAGAGTTGATATCGCGTGCTTTGAATATCAATTGGCTGTCGATCGACTACCAGGTCAGCTGCTGTTACCGCTGTTGTCGTCGGCGAGGCGGAAACAAGTATTGGGTTGCAAAACAAAAAATGGAGCGTAAGGAGTAGAGCGAGTAACTTTGCCTTTGAGATTACTGTTGAAGTGAATAGTATCCAGTAATCATATGTGTGATCCAGTATTTTTAAGAACATTTTACCGATCAGGATTAATAAATTTTGAGAAATGAGTCTATGAAACTTTCGAGTTGCTCTGCCGGGAGATTGTTGATGCCCGCTGCAGCAGAGCGTCCACCGCCAGTAGGAAATGCTTTGCACAGGGTGTCCGCGTCCCGTTTGTCATTTAAGGGGGCACGGACGCTGATAGTTAAGGTCGTGTCGTGATTTTCAGTGATTATGGCGTGTGCGGCTTCAGTTTTTTCTCTGGCTTTAAGGTTTGAAAAAACACCGGAAACCCTTCTTGCCCAGGGTTTGTCAGGAAAAGAATAAATTCTGTTTTTTCCTGGAACGTCAAGTTTTACCTGATCTTTGGCATGTGCCATATCTTCGATAAAACCGTCTCTTAGCGTCTGTAGCTTATCTGAATCCGCAATGAATTTCAGTGGACTGTTATACGGTTGAATTGCTCTGTACAAATCTTCCGGGTGAAAATGCAGATCCTCTATGGTCGCACCATATCCATTGTAGTTAAAGAGTTCACCGAGTTCTCTTAGTTTACTCATGTTTTCAGGAGAAAGAGACTCTCGCTTAGCCAGTAAGGCAGCAGCCTGGTGCAAGTTGTCGCCGAAGGCACCGCAGATGGCCCATAGGGTGCTTTTGCCCTGCAGTGCATTATTGACAATGATAGAGGTGCAGGTTTCAGCAGAAGGGTTAATCGTGGTATGCAACCCAGGGGAGTCGGGGATGTCGCCTGCAAAATGGTGATCGAAATAGTCGACCCTGTTACCGCCGGCAAGTATAGTGGTCAGTGGTGCCCTGTTACTGTCCAGAGAAATATCAAAAACAGTTAAGGTAACATTTTTTACGTTTTCAACTTTCTTGAGCAGGCGAATATCGCGTTTTACTCCGGTAATTCTTTTGGTGTTAACAACGGGGTTGTGCTGGCGGTATTGATGAAGGGCAAATATACCATCTGCATCACCATTAAAAATATCATAGTGCATGGGAAATTACCCCTATCATCATTGTCCTACATTTTTGACTGTATCGAGGTTAGATACTGGCTCCAAAAGGAATACCGATATTTGCCAGATTAAACACTACCATATATGTGGTGTCTTCTGGTGTATATTTTGTCTCAAATTTAACTGACCAGCACAGTGCCTGGTAAGTAAGAGAGCCATTTGCCTTAACTGTTTCTTCCTGAGAGATAGAATGCTCCACTTCACCTTTAATGAGCCATCTGTCAAAGATGGTGGTGCCAAGGAAACCATTAATCTGTTCGATTTCGTCAGCATCCTTAAAACTGTACTCAAGTCCTAAATAATCTCCCCTGCTGCTTCGGAATATACCCTCAAAGTTATGGCTGTTGAATTTGTTGTCGTACACATCGTAATAAGTTTTATATTCAACTGACGTTTTTTTCAGTGGCTGCCATTTTAATTTCCCGTATATGTCTGAGAAGGGTTCATCTGTGGTGGTTTCATCTGTGGTGGTATCTACAAAACTGTACGACTGTTCAATCTTCAGTGTTGCATAATCCGAAAGGGACTCCAGACCATTATCTTCGGTTGCAATTTGGTTGAAGAAATTATCCATCCCGTACGTTATGGCGTTCTTTTCACTTATGGTATCCACCGAATCGAACTGAGGAAGATCGTCCTGATCAACATCGGGGATGTAACCATATTCAACGAACGGTCTAAACTGGTGACGGAGGGTACTGTAGGTATCGCTTTGAGCAAAAAAATCTCTTTCAAGGGTGGTAGCTATATCAGCCTCAAATTCCGGGTAAATTCTGTTCTGTGTGGAGTCTTCTTCCCATACACCTTCACCAAAGGTTTGTACGAAATAGAGAGTATCACGGACACCAATTTCGGCACGGGATTCAAGATAGGGACCAAGTGGCAACGGGGTTGACAGGGAAGGGTTGATGTCGAATCTGTTGCCACCAATACCATCTTCACGCCAGTAGTTAACATAGTCCGCTTCCCAGTCAAAGGTTACGTCTCTGAATCCGGCTGGCAGAGTGCCTGTGAAGTCAACACTTGGTAGTTTCCATAGTGGTGTATCTGTGTCACTGGCAAGTGTGCTGGCGTCGTTAATGCCAAGGAATTCACCTTCAAGTGATATTCCGCTCCAACTGCGTAGAATTTTTAATGAATTTTCACGCTGGGTATCTGTGTCATTTTCAAATCCCCTGCCGAAGGTGTCAAGGTAGCGATCGTGACTATTTTCAAAGCCTGTTGTTCCTGAATTAAATTCTCGTAAATAATCCTGGTCAGAGACAATGTCTATGTCAACTCTTGATTGCCAGTTCTCCCCAAAGTTATAATCAGCCTTACCGCGAATCCAGTATCTGTCACTGTTATCGTGGGTGTAGCCTGTATCTGCGTAGTATTCTGTCTCGGAGGGGTCGGAAAGTTGGTCATCGAGAAATGAAGCTGTAAATGCTCCTTTATTTGACTCACTGGCAACATAGCGTAATTCAGCTCCGGGCATAAAGCCTCGGTTGCTATAATATTCAGGAAAGAATGTTATATCCGCTGAGTCCGAAATGTTGAGGAAAAAAGGAACGTCAAAACCAAATCCGCCATTGGTTGAACTAAATATTTCAGGGAACAGGAACCCGGTTTGGCGAGTGTTTTTTACTGGTAAAATCAGGTACGGAGTATAGAGCACTGGAACGTTACGGATCTGAAATCTCGCATGTTTCAGCACAGCATATCCGCCTTGACGCATATCAGTACTGGCACTGACAAAGGACCATGGAGGCGTTTCGTCTTTGTCGATTTTACAGGTGATGGCCCAGCCATCTATTATTTTGTAGGTGTCAAAGCCGGTTTTTTCAATAGTATCACCTTCAAGATGGAGTGAATGCTCCTCGCGGATGATGGTGGCTTCTTTGAACTTTCCTGTCTCTGTTGCTAGATTTAATGTTCCTTCCTTGGCAAGCAGCTGGTCTTCGTCAGTGATTACCTTTAAGTTACCCTTAGCTTTGATTGACTCTAACTCAACATCATAAACCATCCAGTCAGCCTGGATTGTAACAGTAGTTTTATATTGTTCAGTTGCTTCAACCTCTACATCTTCAGCGAGAACTTCCTCTTCCGGCTGGTCCTCTTCAAGAAGAGTTGCCCAGGAGGTGAAAAGTGATTTTTTCTTTGGGGGGGTCTTGGGTAGTTTCTCTTTTTTTTCCAGTATTACATTGCCTTTTGCCACAATACTGTTGGGTTCATCAAAATGAGTAACTTTATCCGCCGAAATATTCCACTCGTCTGTGGTAACTGTTTCTGCATGAATATCTAAAGGAGAAGAAACAGAAAGCAAACTGGAGAGAAAGAAACTACTGAGGATTGTAAAACCAAAATTCCTATAGGATCTGGATGAAGCTAACTCTTTCTCAGAAGATTTATGATAGGACAAGTTTGACATGTTTATATTATGGAAGAGGTTATTTAAATAATATATAATTCTAAGTATTTTCTATTGTGCCGATGATCAGGCAATTTGTACAGATAATAAACAAAGAAGTTTACGGGGATGAGCTGAGCCTGTCAAGTTTAAAGTCTGTAAATCGACTAAGGATTTAGCACATTGTACACCATATCTCAAAAGCGA
The DNA here is from genome assembly GCA_024227155.1 of Desulfobulbaceae bacterium. Lineage (GTDB taxonomy): Bacteria > Desulfobacterota > Desulfobulbia > Desulfobulbales > Desulfocapsaceae > Desulforhopalus_A. The sequence goes on along the minus strand of JAAELB010000875.1, from coordinate 4,904 downwards.
ATTATTTTAGAACATAAACAAATATGCCAGCTACGTTGGTAATCTGTTGTACTGTTAACATCGGTTTATTGTAAAGGCTGTTCGCCAAAAGAGCGACAGGTTTATTGAGCCAGCATTAAATAATATCAAATATTATTTGTGTTTCAAGCAAATAGACAGTACTAGTGTTTCCACGTGTACAGAACACCAATAATCCGTAGACAGCGGAATAAGCTGAATTCTTTTTTCAGGTGTACCATATTTAGAAGTCTGAGCGGTAAAAAGAGGTAAAGTTGTTTTACGCTTTGTTGTTTCTCAGACGGTTATACTGTGACGCGTAAAGTTTCTGATGGATGCTGAGTAAAGTTTATAACTTTCTGAAAATATTATGATGATGTGTTACTGGCGTTGCTGGTTTGTCCGCGATTTCAATTCACAACAGGAAGATGTGTACTCTGTGTCAATCTTGGAAGATCAATAAGTTAAAAAATTGGTAACAGCCCAGTGGCACCTCACCTGTGTACAGGTAGGCATGCAGCATGTACTTGATACAGTTCTATCTTTGCTTGTACTCATTCCAAACACTGCTGAGTTGTTACATATTAAGGTATAGTAAAATTTATTCATATACCTGAAAAGAAATATAAAATGAACGTAATTTCCCCTGGTACTCATAGGAGTGAGGAGTGTTTGAAACGAGGGAGATTCAGATATACATTGCGGTACGCTTCCTGTGTATTCAATAATAGCGTATGGCAGTAAAGGAAAAGCATGGTTCAAAGGAAAAAATCCGAAAAAGAAAAAAACACAATTCAGATAAAAGCAACAACGGGAGCGTGGTGGAAAAGTACTGCTAGCGAAAAAAAAGAGGATGTTATCTCTAATGACGCTGGGAAACCCGAGGAAGTGAAAGAAGTTAAACCTAAGCGTACTAGAAAAGCACCTGCCAAGAAGAAAGCTCCCCCTAAGGTCGAAAAAAAATCCGCTGCTGAGGAGGTTGTTGCAACAACTTCAGACGTTTCGAGTACAGCTGAGGCTGTAAGCGAAAAACCCAAAAGAATTCGTAAGAAGCCAGTGCCACGAACTGCGACCAAAGCAGGTAAGAGAAAACCTACGGGAAAAGTAGCAGCTCAACCTGAGCAATCCCCATCACAAGACCAAGAACTCGCAACAGACAGTGAAAAAGTCGAGTTGATATCTGAAGTAGATTCTAAAACTGAAGAAGTTCCAAAAGAAAAACCCAAAAGAGGTAGGCCGCCCAGGGCCAGCAAAGGACGAGGGGCACGGGCCAAAGGTGCTGCTGAAAAAGCAACCGCTACTGAAGTCGTTGAAAATGAGGCTGGAACTACTACTGAAATTGTAGAGCCACAGTCTGATGTATCAGCTCCTTTAGAAGGTGCGGAGGGAGAAGGTTCCCAAGCTGTTACAGAAGCTCCTACTGCTCCAGCGGACACACTGGTTGATATCGAAGAAGATAGCTCGGTTAAAAGTGAACCTGAAGAGGTTGTCGCTGCAGAAAAAGATGCAATTAAAGAAGTAGCACCGAAAGAAGCAGCAGTGGAGGAGGAAAAGGAGGAGGTAAAAAAGCTTACTAAACTCCTTATAAATGCAGAAGAGCCGGAAGAATGTCGCCTGGCGCTTCTTGAGGATGGTCGTCTTGAGTCCATTCATGTCTCAACTGTTTCGCGGACCCAACGGAAAAATAATATTTATAAGGCAAAGATTGTTGCCATAGAGCCCAGCCTGCAGGCTGCTTTTGTTGAGTACGGAACAGATAAAAATGGCTTTCTTCCGTTTAGTGAGATCCACCCTGAATACTACAAACAGGAATTGAGTGAAAATGTCCAGCGTCTGGTAGAGACACATCAGTGGAAAAAACTGAGTATCACAGATGTTATTGAAAAGGGTCAGGAAATTCTAGCTCAAGTAGTGAAAGAAGAGATAGGAAAGAAAGGTGCGAATATGACTACTTTTCTATCTATTCCCGGACGATGCGTTGTACTTATGCCTGGTTCTGATTCCGCCGGTATCTCGAGGAAAATATCTGGAGAACAGCGTCGCTCTCAGTTGCGGGAAACGATGAGGTCTTTTGAGATTCCTGAGGGGATTGGCTGGATAGTGAGGACCGCTAGTGTTGATATCACCGAGAGTGCTTTGTCAAGGGATGTGGACTACCTGCTTAAGCTGTGGGCAGACATCAAGGGTAAGGGCCAGGCGCTTGAGGGAGAAGGGTTAGTGTACGAGGACCATCATAGTGTCCTCAGATTTCTCCGTGAACACTTTGATCCATCCTTCCAGGAAATTCTCGTCGATGATAAGACCGCCCTTGAGGATGTGAAGTCCTTTATTCGAATGCTGCCCAAGGCCCAGCAAAATGTGAAGGTTCGTCTGCATCAAGGGGCCAGACCGATTTTCAACCAATATAGTGTTGAGGATCAAATTGAATCTATTTATCAGCCCCAGGTGAATTTACCCTCGGGAGGGTCTATAGTGATTGACCCTACAGAGGCTCTTGTCGCCATTGATGTAAACTCCGGGTCTACTTCAAAAGGGAAAAACTTTGAGGCTTCTATTTTTCAGGCGAATATTGAGGCGGCGGCAGAACTTGCCAGGCAGTTGAGGCTGCGGGATCTTGGTGGACTTATCGTGGTAGATTTTATTGATATGCGCAGCAGGAAAAATATCATTGCCGTTGAAAAACAAGTCAAGGTGGCGATGAAAAAAGACAAGGCCAAAGTTGATTTCAGTCGAATATCAAAATTTGGACTTATGCAAATTTCCAGGCAGAAGTTGGGTGCTCCAATCGAAGCTGGTAATTATCGTGTCTGTCAACATTGCAAAGGTCGTGGAACGGTTCGTTCCATTGAAACTCTTTCTCTTTTTTATATGCGTCGCATCCAGACAGGTGCCAGTCGTAAACCGGTGGAACGTATAGAATGCCATTTTCCTCTTGATGTTGCCTCGTATCTTCTCAATCAAAAAAGAACAGAATTAAGTGAGATGGAAAAGAGGTATGAAGTTGAAATCACAATTAATGCCAGGTCTCGAATGAAGCCTGCTGAAAACGAAATAATCTTCCATAAAGCAGAAAAAGAGACAAAAACGAAAAAACAGGCTTGAGTTAGCTTTCAATCTAGGGTATATAGCTACCTCCGATGCACCAGTAGCTCAGCTGGATAGAGTACCTGACTACGAATCAGGGGGTCACAGGTTCGAATCCTGTCTGGTGTACCAGTTATTTAAAGGGGTTATCAACTTAGGTTGGTAACCCCTTTTTTTGTTTTTCGCAATTTGTACAACTTCTGTACAACCTTTGCATATCTTGGGGCCTCTATGAATTCCTATTACTTAATCTTTGAAGTTGATCCGCAGTTCGATAATCCTATGATTGCGCATGTTTCTAGGGCAGTTGCTCATATATGGGTGATGGCAGCTGATATAGGTGCAGCAAGAGATATCGCACATTGTTTCCTTAAGGATGAACGTTGGGAGCTAAGCGAAGAGAAGGAGGCTTACTTAATCACTCCTGAGAAGATTGATGGTATGGGAGATGAGGACTTGTCGAGTTATCAAACAGCTCAACAAGAGGGGATAAAGACGAAATTTTATTATTGGCACAGGTCTGAGTGATTCTCCGTTCCTGGGAGCAGTGGTGCTTGCAGGCCCTCCCTCTTTCTTCTATGCTGATAGCATGAAAGATTTTCTCTTACTCCGAATTGTTCCACCTTATAAAGTCCGACTGAAAATACTGCTTTTCATACTTCTTGTTGTAACGCTCGTTTGGATGGGCAAGCTATTCCTCTTCTTCAACACCATTCGGGAAGTTCATTATTTACCCCCTCTCTCCTTGCCGGTACTTTCTCAGGCAGGAGAAACTAACTGGCTCAACGTAGACAACAGATTATTTCCAGATTTTAATTCAGGGAAAGTAACCCTTCTATTAATTTGGACCTTTGGCTGAAGTAATAGCTATAGATCTCTGCCGTGGCTGCAGAGAATTGAAGAAGAATTTTCCGGAAAGGATCTCCAGATAATAACGGTACATTCTCCTGAGTTCAGCTATGAAAAAGATCTCAAGGGTGTAGCTGGCACGTTGGAGGAGTACGGAATAGTGTCTCCAACCTTCATAGACAATGATTCGATTTATTTTAATCTTGTTGAGGCGCCTGGGTGGCCAACTATTTATCTTGTCGACCAACAGGGGAGAATACGATCAAGGTATCTTGGAGAAACGCACTCTTTCTTTGCTCAGGCCCAAGCCATTGAAAAACAGCTTGATAGGTTGATGCAGGAGTAGGCTAAATTTCTACCACATCACTCCTCTTTAGCCAACCATCTAACGTACGCTACAGCTTATCCTTCTGAGGCTTAGTTAAGCTACGCCACCATTCTATAAAGTCTGAATAGTCGTTCCGGATAGCATTGATTTTAAATATGTCCGGGTCAAAGCCTAAGGTACCTTATTATTACCGGGTCGGACCAAGATAATACTCATTGTTCTAGGTGTTTAGTTGCAATAAATAAGTGTTTTTCGTGCTTAGAAGGCCCTTTTTGTCCCCCAAAAGAGTGCTGTAAGACGACTGAGATTCATGTAATGACGTTGTCCCATCTTTAGATACAATTGAACGACCGGGAATTTTACCTGAAAGCTTCTGTTGCATGATATCTATCTTCCCAGAATGCCCCCTTTCTTTTTTTGCGCAGGTTGTACTCTTGAGCGGTTCTGCCAGCTATCAACTGAAGACTTTTAGTGCCTTACTCAATAAAAGCAGCTATAAAAAACAGGTAGCGCAGACTCCGAGAAAGCTGGAGAGTGCTTTAACATTAGGAACTTAAAGTAACCTCCGTGGCACTTATATCCCCTCGTGGGGTGTTGGGGATAACATCTTCTCCTGTATCAAGAACGAGCATATGAATGTGATTAG
>JAAELB010000874.1 GCA_024227155.1 Desulfobulbaceae bacterium | reverse complement strand
TCAATCAATTGTGTTTGAAATGAAACAAGCATCATGATGCCTTAAAATGGCACCCTGTGTTGAGGTGAGAGTGAAAGGAGTGCATGGTAGTCTGATTGCAGACATGTAATATTGGTAGGGAGTCTCCCATAACAACAACTCACTCACATTGTAGGCAGATAATATTGATTGGTGGAGAGTTCACTCCCTGGGGCAACCCCTGGGTTAATAGGAAAGAGTAGTCCTTAAACTAGTCCAATAGTCATGTTTACCTGCAGGAATCGTCAGCATGGCGAGTCATTTCGTATTTGGACCAGCGTGTGTTAACGTTGGGGTGATCAAATCTAAATAGTATGCCATGTTTGTCTAGTAATGGTAAGATTTTGGAAAAAGTGAAAACAACTTTTGCCCTGGTGTGTGTTAATTTCACTTTCCAAAACAATAGGAATAGAACAATTTTAACAAGAGAGGTATGCAGATTTCATTTCTGTAGTTTATTTTACAGTAGGATTCTTAGTTGATGATTTACTATTTTCATCGCCAAAACAACATTCAATTCGACTCCTACTGTAAAATAAAGTACAGAAATGAAATCTGCATACCTTTCTTGTTAAAATGTACAGAATAGAATGTTGTTTTGGCGATGAAACTAGCAAATCATTAACTACCCATTAGTTTCCAAAACCAAAGGTGGGCGATCTACCCAGAGACAGAGTTCATTCATGAAACGTTAAAACACGCTTTGATGAAATCAAATTTAGGGAAACTTGGGGGTAAAATAGGGTAATATCGGGACTCTGTATCGTCACCCTTCCCCTTCTCATCACTCCTGCGATGTGACCGTTACTGAGATCTGACCCCGCAAGCAGTGCGAGAAC
>JAAELB010000873.1 GCA_024227155.1 Desulfobulbaceae bacterium | reverse complement strand
ATTCCAATTGTATTCGATCTATCGCTTTAGATATGCGACTTCCAGGAATCAATGCACCAGGCAAATCCTCAATATGGTATTGTTGGTGTATGAAGAAAATATTGACTTGTCGGTCGCAATGACGTACGTTTATTTTAGTACCTTAAAAATTATTTTCTGTGTTTTTGTGGCAGAGATAAGCGTAGACTTCGAAATAATTTGGTGAAGGTACTTATCCAAGCATTTTAGAAAGTTCCGATCTATTCGGGTTGGGAGGTACTGCTATGAATATACTAAATGCAACAGAGGCTAGGTCAAAGCTCTATCGGTTAATTGACGAAGCAGCAGAAACTCATAAACCTATTGTTATTACAGGCAAAAGAAAAAATGCAGTCTTGATCTCGGAAGAAGATTGGAATGCCATTTCTGAAACCATGTATTTGCTTTCCGTTCCGGGAATGAGGGAGTCAATCAGAGAAGGCTTGGATGAAAAAATAACTGAATCCTCAAAGGAACTTGATTGGTGAGTTGGGAATTGGTTTTTACAAAACAAGCTCAGAAAGATGCAAAAAAACTCTCTTTAGCCGGTCTTAAAAAGAAAGCCCAGAAGTTGCTAGAAATCATAAAAGAAAACCCTTATCAAAATCCTCCACCGTATGAAAAATTAGTTGGTGATTTATCTGGTGCATATTCACGAAGAATAAATATACAACATAGGTTGGTGTATCAACCTTATGACGCTGATAAAATAGTCAAAATTATTCGGCTGTGGACACATTTTGAATAAAACTGAAAAAGGGCTCTGGTCCCAATAAACATTACAGCGGAAGACGAAACAGCCCGGATCGCACTGAACTCCACGTTGGCGGCTGAACACAGCTGGCAACGGAGGGAGAATAATGGGAAATAATAGTTCTGAATATGTAGACGGACAGCAAGAAATCGGTAAGGCCATCCATTCCTTTATGGACATTGTGGCGGGGGAAGCCGAACAATATGCTGCAGACCACACCTCACCCATGTCTCCGCTTCTTGAAGAGATTGAGAACTACACTCTCAAGAAAACCAAGTATCCCAGCATGCTTACCGGTCGGGTCGTAGGACGTTTTCTGCAGTTGATTATCGTCCTGTCGGGATTCAGGAATGTGATCGATATCGGCACATTCACCGGTTACTCGGCCCTGACTATGGCCGAATCAATTCCGCCAGACGGCAAGGTGCTGACGATCGAACATTTTTTGGCCAATGCCGACATCGCCCAGGGCTTTTTTGACAGGAGCCCCCAGGGCTACAAGATCAATCTGCAGCGGGGGGAAGCCATTGATATTCTCAAATCCCTGCCGCCCGAAGCAACCGATCTTGTCTTCATTGATGCTGATAAAGTTAACTACCTGGCTTACTACCACGAATCAATGAGGATTCTACGGAAAGGCGGCCTCATTGTTATTGACAATGCCCTGTGGTACGGCAGGATCTTTGACCCCAAAGATGAGGATAGTAAAGCCATAGCCCTCTTTAACGAAGAGGTAAACGCTGACAACAGGGTGGAGAAACTCTTCCTCACCCTCCGTGACGGCATCTACCTGGTCAGAAAAAAATCAATCTGATATATTTCAAACAAGAAACATCTTCGGTCAAGCCGTAGATGTTTAAACGTTATATTTTTTAATTTAAAATAATCATGATGGTTAAAGCTATTGGCGTGACAAATGATTCAGAGGCTTTTCCGATCTGGCTTACCGAATGGATGAAAGCTCAGGAAATTCCTTTATGGGGTGCGGCAGATCTTGAAAATTTTTCCACTCCTTCTGACAGGACAGGAAAAAAATTTCCGTACGCTATTTCATTTGCTATTCCCATGAACCCAGAAATAATGTCCGGCATCCAAAACGGGCCCAACCAGAAATATGCTGACGAGTATGCCGGTGTGAACAAGCGTATCAATGAGTTATCAGCAGCTCTTGAGGCTGAAGTCAGGAAAAGAGGTTTTCAATCCGAAGCGTTACCCGCATCGGTACGATCGGATACGGTGAACATCAAGGGGGATTTTCCTCAGAAGACTGCTGCGACAAGAGCGGGTCTGGGATGGATAGGTCGCCATTGTCAGCTCATTACCCACCGGTTCGGACCTTGGGTTAGATTGGGAACGGTCTTTACCGATGCTGTACTTCCATGCGGACCACCGATAGAAAAAAACTTCTGCGGCATTTGTACGGACTGTATTGATGCATGCCCCGCAAATGCCCTGAAAGGCAATAAATGGTATCCTGGACTGCCCCGTGAGGAAATGTTGGATGTAAGGGTCTGTGATCAATGGAAAAAGGCACACTACTTTCAGTACCATAAAGGCCACAATTGTGGAATCTGTTCAGCAGTCTGTCCTCATGGATTAAAAGGACTTAAAAGATCGGAAAAATATGAATCCTGAATATATCCTGGCGCTGCACACGGACGCAAAGGCTTTCGGTGATCACCAGGTTGTACAAGAATACTGCATCTCAATTTATGTAGGAAGTTGCCATTGTGGATCTGTAAAATTTGAGTTTGATCATGATGAAATAGTGTCCGGTCTAAGGTGCAACTGTTCAATCTGCATTCGAAAGGGCGCGATTATGACAGCTTTTACACTTTCAGTTGATGAATTACAGATTGACATCGAGAACGATTCGTTGTCGACCTACGAATTTGGAAGCTCTGTGGCGAAGCACCATTTTTGCAAGAATTGCGGTATATACACTTTTCATCAAACGATGAGGAAACCAGGGCATTATCGAGTCAATATTGGGTGTATTAACGGCATTGATTCGACGAATCTACCTTTTGATGTTTTTGATGGAGCATCACTGTAGATTTAATATTTAAAAAAATTGCTGCTGGACTGGGACAGAGTTTACTCGGCGAATCTTGCTGAAAACCGCAAATTCCTGTAGTACACCCAAAAATGAATCGGGTCAAACCCCTATACATTAAAATTGTTTATTATGTTAACGCGGCGATCACGGTTTTTCCGGAGATTCACCCATCTTTGAAGAGTTGTAATTGTGGTCTGTCCCCGGTTCTTTCCAGTACCCACAGTGTGGAATATGGCGGGAAAGTGGCGAGATAGCAAAGTGACAAAAAACAAAATTTCTTAATCCATAATACACCTTACACTGTTTCCATCCGACCGCATATAGGTATTTACGAAATTGTAGGAATCGGCAAAACCAGCATAATATACAAAATCATCATATTCTGATACGGTGGTGGAGCTATAAATATAACCTGCCACACCCTCCAGCAATATTCCGCCATTCCCTGCACCACCAGTATTCGCAGCACGGTATCCAGCGACAACAAGCTTTAAGGGGGATTTGAAAGCCCCCGCCGCGTTGCTTGTTTCCCATGAAGCTAGCTCTGAATCTAATTCTGTCTTGTTTGGAAGTCTAAAGCCACCAGGACACGGGTTGTTAGGGGCGGAAACTCCTGTCCATAATAAATCATCTCGGTTTACCCGCCAATCATTATGTCCTACGATAAATAATCCATCCGTAGGATTATCACTTTGCGTATTCGAGAACGTATTATTGGTACGTTTTTCGTGTCCATCAGTCCCACGGCCCCATTGATACAAGTCACCATAAGCATCTGGATCATCCGATCTCGTGGCTACCTGGGAAGCACCAAGATTTCTATCCATCCATACCCGACCTGTTGCAGTATTTGTTACTGTCGGTATCTGGTCTGCACTATTACAAGTATTATCACTCCACCAATATCCACCAGCTCCGAGGCAATCATCACTAGTTGTACAAAGGTCTAGGTGTGTAGCGTCACAAGGTGATGCCTCTGCTATATCGTGGCAACTTTCGTCACTCCACCAATAGCCACCAGCGGTATTACAAGTACTATTATTTTTACATAGGTCTAAATGGCTACTGTCACAGGTGTCACCAAGCAAAAGCATAAGCCAAGGCATGCTGCGGGAGGTAGGGTCATCTGGATCAGCAAAGTACTGGACTTTATACGCTGGGTTATCGTTTTGTAAGTGAATATACCCAATCCCCTCACACCAGGCATAACCGCTAAAATTACCAGTATTGGGATCAATGACTACTTGACTGGCTGTTGGATTGAAATTAAGCCACCCAGCAACCTCACTCCAGCCGTAACCTGATAGATTACCGGAACTGTCTATGTTCACACCCCAATCAGTGGCGTTAGTATTTGCGTATGGACCACCAGCATCAACACCCATTTTAATAAAGCCAATGCCTTCTATCCAGGCAAAACCAGTAAGATGGTCAGAATAAACAGTTACTCCACCATGGATGGCATTAAAGTTAGACCACCCTGAGGTTTCGCTCCAAGCGTATTTGTCTGTGTCACTTATATTACTGGCCGCTAACGCATAGACAGGAAAGATGAGACAGCAAAATAGCATTATTAATACTAACTGTTGAGTTCTTTTCGTTCTCATATGCTCACCTGTTAACATATTCGACTTCGATATGGCCACGCGCGGTGCCTGCGACATAGGCCGCATGTACGTATATATCTTCGGGGGGGGCGTTAACATGGATTTTTATGGCAAGCTTACCACCATCAAATCCGTTGGCCAATAAAGCATCACTAATAAAGGTGGCTATTTTCGTTATTTTGTTGCTCTGTGCTACACCTATCACACCTAGCTCGTATAATTTTCCTGATTCGTCTATGGCTTCAACAATAATATCACCACTTTGTGGGCCAATGTTTGTCACATACATGACCTGAGAGGCACTAGCAGAATACGGCATATAAGGAATGATGCAGGTGGCACCGTTAAATCCCCACACACCAGCCGCCAAATCGGCCGCAATAGTCTTGGAACCGGCAACACTGGCTGCAGAAATGTAATTATGTACTACGTCTATGGTAAACGCTTGTGCTTCAAGGATGACCGCTTCAGCACCAATAGGAGGGGTGAAAGTTATCGTGCCACTGTTCTCCTGACCATCGTATGATACTGTCAACGTAGCACTGCTATCATCAAAAGAAAGAGTGCCGCCGGAGCTGGTAAAGTTGCCAATCGTTAGCCCACTCATACGCGAGGCCTCGCCAGATAGAGTTACAACGGTACCATCGGAAGTATTGAAATTTATTAAATTCAACCAACCTGTTGTGTCTGGCGTTTCCACCGACCACGTCAGAGTGTCGGAAGTACCCGTGGTAAAACTTTCCCTGTTGGCGAAGACGTCAATAAAGCCATCAAATGGCGTCGAAACTGTAACCGTGCCGAACTGAGTAATTGCTTCACCAATAGTTCCGGTATGCATACCGGATAAATCAAGTACATCACCGATACTGGTTTCAGAAGAAACCGTTACGGTTACAGTTCCAACTGACATTGAGGCCGCTGTGTACCCTATTGTGCCCAGAGTAACTTGAGCACCAACAGTCGTTTGTTCAGTATAGGATGTACCTCCGTCCCCGGGAGTGTCATCTGGTTGGCTGATACTCATGATCCGATAGGTAATCGAATTGGCACTAGCACTAAGTAACCCTAACCCGAGACCGGCTATTGCATTGGCAGGCGCTGGAGAATCTACTGCAAGTATATTAATTTGCGAAGGATAAGAAGCCGCAGCTAAAGCGTCAGGTGAAAACGTGAACGTTATTAGGTCACCCACAGCGTATGCTGCTGCCAGGGTGTAAGTAATCGAATTTGAAGTCTGTTCAGCCGTCACGCCGTTTAGACCTTCCAGTGAATGCGTCTGCTTCGTTACTAAAACAGTTCCCGCAACAGCGACGCCATATATAGCAACAACAACTGTGATCATCAGACTAATTGTGATTATTCGTCTCATGCTTGTTACTCCCAAGATGTATAGGTGTTATGATTCATAATTCGCAAGGGTTTTCCTGTGAAATTAGATTTAGCGCAGGCATTTCACTTCTACAAATGATCTCTCGCTACCTCCGACGGTATAACTTGCGTAAACAAGAACAGTTTCAGGGTTTGAAACACTCATTTTTATAGCAACTTTACCGCTTTCAAATCCCTTCTCCACCAGTTTGTCCATAATCAACGTGGACAATTTTGTGATCCCAGGGTCCAAAGATCCTATCACACCCAAGTCGTATAATGCTCCCGAGTCGTCCATGGCCTCTACTGAAATATCACTGGCGGTATTTGCTCCTTCTCCCACCCAACTTGCCGGCACACGTGACATATATATGATTTGATAAGTGTTAACGCTATAGGGCATATACGGAATAAGGTAAGTACTACAACCACGCTTTGATCCACTTGATGAACCTGTTCCGATCGACGATCCGGTAACACCAAAGATGGTGACACCGCTTTTTATATTCTCTGCTGCAAGATCACTGTCTACAGCTTCAAGGGTTGTTCCTTCATAATACCCGCCATTCATCATGGTGGTGGTCTCGCTCAGTATCTGGGTTGTCAGACTCCCGGTCACTTCATTTCCATCCACCCAAGCCTTTTTGCTGCTCACTATATGGGTGGCAGTGGCATCGCCGCTGCTTGTGTCTACAACATTATTGTCTCCAGCAACACCAAAAATTGTGACACCACTTTTTATATTTCCGCCAGTCAGGTTAACATCTCCATCAACTATGCCTGTGCCATCATGATAGCCTTGATTAATAGACTGATTTGTCGCACCAGGAGTAATATCCTGCTGCCCAATATTTGGCAGGGAGCCAGACTGTAAGCCCCATGAGCCATCAGTCCGAAGTCCCCAATATTTCTTACCGCTCTCTACCTCACTCGGTAACGCACCGTCTATATTATCGGGTGTAGGAAGTACAGCTTGGATTTCATCTACCGTACGAGTGCTTGACCCCGGCCCTGATGTTGGCTCCACAAAAGCACCTGTTCGCTTAGTGTTTACTGCTCCTGTATTTGCCTGATTGTATAAATCATTCAAAGTATGCATAGCACTGCCACTATCTGTTGGGGCGGCGGGAGAGTCTATACTACCTGCCTGGATCTGTATTGGTGACAACAAACATAAACATACAATTCCCAATCGGCATAACCTAGATTGTTTCATTCTTGATGCTCCTAGTATATATTAGGCCAGGGTGCTGAGTAGTGCTACCCTAATATTTATAAAAATGGTTCATATAATAAATAGCAGAAAATCATTTGAGATGTCAAACAGATTTAAGGTTGGACGAAGCCGCTACGCGGCAGAACAGTCACCTTTGCTGTTTGCCTGATTATTACTGACAAATTGTAACACTACGCTCTGTCTGATAAAATAAAGCTGTACCGGCAAACTATTTGCCACTTTATCAACCAGAACAAAGCGGATGTTACAATGAACACGAGCATGCCTGCTGATCCTCAATTTACCACGGGTGCAATCCCATTTAGTGCCTTACTCCAGAAACACTGTAATAAAAAACAAGAAATCTCGAGACTGTATTGAAATTAAGAACTTAAAGTGATACCCAGATAGTGAACGTAGTGAGACCTTCGAGGCACTTATCCAGCGATTCTAAAAAAGTTTCCGACAGTCGGGTTAGATATATCCAACTCCCGTAAATAGGTCTCAAGGAGGGTGAATGCACCATCAATTTTCTCCATTGTGGCATCGTAAATCGGCAACCGCTCTTTACAAATTGATCCATCTCCATTAACGGTTTGAATTACCAGTTGTATGGGCTCTTTCCAGTCTGCATAGTATCCCTGCCGCTTTAGATCTGCGGACTTTCGACCTCGTTTTGGTCTCCGTTCGCGGAGTTGACCACCATCGATGCATACCAGAACAGTTTTCCCTTCAGCCCCATCTGTATCGGCCCTGATGGCCACCCTTGTCGATTTTTTCCTTAAAGATAGTGAGGATTGTAATCATTTCTTCTTCAGTGACCTTTCCTCCAACACGATAAGCAATAGTGTTTTCGACTCCTATATCGATCATCTCCAGCATTGATTCCCCCCATAGATTTAGAGTTTCGAGATTCTGGTTTAGTTAGATTCTATCGAACAAAAAACAAAAAGGAGAGAACCGATTGTCTGATGCCAAATACAAAGGATGCTCTGCTCCATTGGAAAAGACATCAGCTTACTAATGCGAAGAAAGAAGAAGATTGATCACAACGAATCAGATATTGTTTTCAGTCATCTTGATGGTTCACCAATCCAATGCTTTAACAGAGCATGGTGCTCTTCTCTTAGAATTGCTGGCATTAAGAATTTTCATTTCCACGATCTTCATCATATTTTTTGCAGTAACCTTATTCTCTCAGGTGCAGGGCTAAAAGAAGTGAAAGAAATGATTGGTCATCGGGATATTTCTACGACAGATCGTTATTTGCGCCTGAT
>JAAELB010000872.1 GCA_024227155.1 Desulfobulbaceae bacterium | reverse complement strand
GCATCTCACTACGATACAACGTAATAAGTTACTTTGACTTTTACATAAGTACGAGGAATTATTCGATAGTACTCTAGGAGATTGGCAAACACAGCCCATAAGTTTTAACTTAAAGCCTGGTTCAAAACCTTACCATGGCAGGGCATTTCCAATACCACATATCCATCTTAAAACACTTAAGAAGGAAGTGAAGAGATTAGTGGAGTTAGGAGTGTTAATACGGCAACCCACCTCAGAATGGGCATCTCCAACTTTCATAATCCCGAAAAAGAATGGAACAGTACGTTTCATCTCTGATTTTAGGGAAGTTAATAAGCGACTAATTTGCACACCCTATCCGATTCCTAAAATCGCAACCGTCTTGCAAGAGATGGAGGGATTCACTTATGCCACAGCATTGGACCTTAACATGGGCTACTATACTATTAGACTAGACCCAGACGCACAAAAGATATGCACGATCATATTACCATGGGGTAAGTACTCTTACATGAGACTACCAATGGGCGTCGCTGGTTCTCCGGACATCTTTCAAGAGAAAATGTCTGGGCTGATGGAAGATCTAGTAAATGTTAGGACATATCTTGATGATCTCTTGATAATTACTAAATCTAGTTTTGACGAACACTTAACCCAAGTAGGTACCGTGTTACGTTGATCACAAGGAGCCGGTCTATGTGATAATACTGCGAAGTCATTCTTTGTAGAAGCCGAGATCAAATATCTGGGATACATTCTCACGCGAGAAG
>JAAELB010000871.1 GCA_024227155.1 Desulfobulbaceae bacterium | reverse complement strand
TTACTGCCATGGAGCAGTATAAAAACATACAGATAAATATTTTTGGTAAACGAGAATTAGCATATTTGGGTGATAGCACTTCTTGAAGTTACCGCGTGAAAACATGATTCAATTTTCAAAATAATTAGGGGTCCTTTCCTTACCATGAAAATCCGTGTTCTTTGTAAACATTTTTGAACGGCTCGTTGAGATCGGCGCAGGTGCCGGACTCTGGCCGACGCCATTAAACACCCCCAAGAACAGGTCCCTGCTGATGCTCTTTTTCGTTACCAGGTAGTCTCTCAAGTGCTCTCCAGACAACACAGAGGTGAGCCTCGCCCTGATGCCAAAAGGGACAATTATCTGCTAAAAGAAATCGAGATTATAAAGAAGAAGATAGTAAAAGGTCAAAAACGGACCTGACCCCTTTTTAAGGTTACTCAAAATGAATATGACTGGTTATTCAAAATCATCGGCGATTCACTCTCAGCTATCTAGCCGTATCAGCGCTGAAAACAAGTTTCCGGCCAACCACAAACTATCACCCCAGTTACAGGTCAGATCTTAGCAGACCCAACCCAAATACATCAGATACTGATGAACCTGTGCACCAATGCATTTCATGCCATGGAAGATACAGGCGGTAAACTCGACATTTCATTAAAAAAGAAGTAACTCTCAGTATTGAAGATCTTGTACACGACCCAAGTGTCGAACCTGGTACTTTTATTCAGTTATCAATCAGTGATTCCGGCCCGGGGATGCCACCAGATATCAAGAAGAAGATTTTTGATCCCTATTTTACAACCAAAGAACCTGGTAAGGGTACTGGGATGGGGCTTGCAATTGTCCATGGCATCGTGAAAAGCTATGGAGGCTTTATCTCTTTACACAGTGAACCGGGAGAAGGTACTGTTTTTCATGTGTTTTTACCTGTTATTGAGAAAGAAATTTTACCTGAAATAGAAGATCTTGAACCGACACCAGTTGGCAAAGAACGGATACTTTTCATAGACGATGAAGAAATACTGGCCGAAATGGGCAAGAGCATGCTTGAAAGGCTTGGTTACCATGTTACGGTAAGAAACAATAGCATCGAAGCCCTTGAAACTTTTCAGAACCAACCGGAGCTCTTTGATCTTGTTATCACAGACCAGACAATGCCGGGTATGACTGGTGCTGATATCGCCAGAAGAATGATGCAAATCAGACCCGATATTCCTATTATTCTCTGCACTGGTTACTCGACAGTAACCTCAGAGGAAAAAGCTAAGTCTATGGGCATTAAAGAGTTTGCGTTGAAACCACTCTCAAAGAAGGATATTGCTGTGCTGATTCGGAAAGTGCTGGATACCAATTATGCATGAGATCTAACAATGATCTTGGCCTGTGGTGAAATTAAAACTACCACATCGAAGGTCAGTCCTTCTTGCCAATCGCCAAACAGTAACTTACTACTGTTAGTCTACAAGGACACACTTTATCGCAATGATAGAGGCTAAAAAAGGCAATGTTAACCATTTAAGCAAACTCGCAACTTAGGACTGTTCCTGGCAGGTAGACCTGACTATTGAATTGAAATTGATCAGAAATGGAGCAACTGCAAATCATACCTTACCAAAGAGAAGGTAATTTCAGAAACTTGTCAGAGAAGTTAACATTGCCAGAACGAAGGTAATCAGTCTTGTCACTTGCTCCAACGGAAGGTTCTTCCTGCAAATCTAACCAGTAAGTTTTCCCAAAAACCTAGCAACATATTAAAGAATTCTTGGCCCTCTGAAAAGAAACTTTTTCCTGACAAGAATAAATATATTCCAGTCCAAGATGCTTCCAGATTATGTTTGATAATAACTCCAGAAAATACGTCTGGCAAATTGTAAGGCCACACGGCAGGATCAGCCATCGGGAAACAGTATAATCTATAGGTGCCACGGTGAAGTTTCTTCCTGAAGCTAGAAAAATAACAATTCTCAAAAACCTAACAATAAATAAGCAATCTGGCACGTTTAAAAAACCAAAACTACTCTCAGAAAAGCCGCAAAAAATGGAGCATTCCAAATTATTAATGCTTCCAGATTATCTCAACTGGGTCGGGGTAGTGAGTAGGTTAAGATAGTTACTAACCCGAATAAATCGGAACTTTTTGAAATGCTTGGATAAGTACCTTCAAAGTAGGCAATCATACTTGAAGAGGATCAGGAAGCAGGCATGGCTTCCAATATCAAGACAACTAATCGTTTAAATTCTAAACGACTCACTGGTTTTGTAAACGGCTTCAACTCTTCTTTTATTTCTGATGAAAGGCAGCCCATTGATGGTGTTCCGGAAAACACTCGATTAACAACTACGATCTTGATGGATGGGATCACAACAATGAACTGCCCCATATGGCCATGAGCAAAATATGCTCCACTGGAGTGAATCCACCACATGAAACCATAACCCAGATCATCATGAGATTTTGAGTACGGAAATATACTTGCGTATACCCAACTTTCCGGTATTACCTGCTGATCTTTCCATTTCCCCATCTGAAGATATAATTGACCGAAGCGTGCTAAATCACGGGCCGAAACCCAGAAAGGGTAAGAGGGATACAAGGAGACAGTTTTCCACCTATAATGTACATCTTCAGCTCTGAAATCCTGCATCTCTATAGGATCAGCAATCCATTCTTTAAAAGCCTGCCCAATAGGTATATTAGTTTTAATTTCAAAGATGGTACCCAGTGCATTGAAATCCCAATTATTGTAATACCAGTGTTCCCCTGGCCGAAATGCACCTCTTGAAGGTCTACTGCGTTTCATGTATTCAGTCTCTGCAGCCGCTTCATGATATATTCCAGAACGGGACTGCAGAAGATCTAGGATGGTTGCCTGTTTTTCGTTCTCGCTCAATCTCGGAGGTCGATCATCTACGCCTAGATTTGCCATCGTGGATGTCACATCAAGAAAGCCTTTTTCAACTGCAATTCCATATAAGGCACTTAATAGACTTTTTCTTACAGAATGACTTTTTATCCGTAGGTTGGTTTTACCCCACTCAAGAACAAGTTGCCCGTCATGCATTACAACTACAGCAGTAGACCCAATTTCCCGAGCATACAACAGAGCACGGGATAATTTTTCAAAAGACCAGTTTTCAGCGATAGGAAATGAATAACGTAGCGACGAATAATCTTCCTTGATGAGTCCAGTGGTGAGATTTTTTTGAGCTGAGACATATTGAGACGGTATTTGTATCAATACGATAAACAGAATGAAGATATAGACCCTCAATGAGACACTCATTCTACCTCCTATTTATAGCAGCTGTATGTTAAGAACCGTTACATCTGAAAGATATATAATTTACTAGTTTTGCTATCTACCTTTCCGTTGTTAGTGAATAAAATTATAGAATTATACAATGTCAAGAAAAAGTCAGCTTATTTACCATAACAACAACCAGTAGTAGTAAATTAGTTTGTCTTGATCACAACAAAATATACTGTTGAATTATTATATTGGGAAGATGTTTCCACTCCCAATATAAAGATACCTGAATGATTCAAATCATTGACCTTCTTTCTGATCAGCTTACAAGTGATAATTCCTGAAAAAATGTACTCAAAAGGAGCATTCTGGTACGTTTGAAAAATCATGATTCTTCTCAGAAAATCAGCTGTAAATGGAGCAGTAGTTTTTATTAATAATTCCAAATTATCAACCAAGAGAATTACTCCATTTTCGGCCATCGTCGGCGTTGATTATACTTTCGAAACCTACACCTGGATTTAAATAAAATAGTGACAAATTTATTTGTCTCTTTTCTGTTTTGTCAAACGCTATTGTCCGGCGACATGAGCACACAACTGCCTTTACCACATTATTGAACCGTGACGCTTTTTGCCAGATTTCTCGGTTGATCTACATCGCATCCCCGCCTTGAGGCAATCTCACAGGACAGAAGTTGAGCGGATATGCTATAGAGAATCGGATTCATCATGTTGGTAACTTTTGGTTAATAGAGAATATCCTCCGTAATGTTTTTAAGGCTGGTATCCCCCTCTGTTCCTAGAAGCCAGGTAGGGTGCGCATTGCGCACCCTACTGGCTAAAAGTCCTGGGATCACAACAACCACACTTTAATACTTCCCCCCCACTTTTGATAGGTTAGACACCCAAACAATCACTCCACAGTAACACTCTTAGCAAGGTTACGGGGTTGATCCACATCGCACCCTCGTTTGGTGGCGATTTCATAGGACAATAACTGTGCAGGGATGGTGTACAGGATCGGGTTCACCGCCTCGGCAACCTTAGGCAGGTAAATCACGTCATCGGTGATATTCTTTAAATGATCATCTCCTTCGGTGCCGATGAGGATTATCCTGCCCTGGCGCGCCTTTATCTCTTCAACATTGGAAATGGATTTTTGATACACCTCGTCCTGGGGCACAAGTGCCAGGATAGGCATATCTTTATCAATAAGGGCAATCGGACCATGTTTCAGCTCGCCAGAGGCATACCCTTCCGCATGAATGTATGAAATTTCCTTAAGTTTCAAGGCACCTTCAAGGGCGATGGGAAAATTAAGGCCACGGCCAACAAAGAGAAAATCACGACTATCATAGTAGGTGGTGATAAGCTGTTCTATTTCACTCTTAATTCTTGGTAATTCACTCTCAACGACACCCGCGATATCAATCAGTTCTTTGCCAAGTGTTCGACTTACCTCTAGATCAATTGTCTTTTTCTGCTGCCCCAGATAGAGAGTAAAGAGAAAAAGTGCAGCCAACTGGGAGATGAAAGCTTTGGTTGAGGCTACTCCGATCTCTGGGCCAGCATGGGTATAAATAGTACCGTCCGCTTCCCTTGTCATTGTGGACCCAACAACATTACAGATAGTGATTATTTTAGAACCTAATTCCTTGGCTATTCTAATTCCTGCAAGGGTGTCGGCCGTCTCACCGGATTGCGAAATAGAAACGGTCAAAACCCTTTCATTAATGAGTAAATGACGATATCTAAACTCTGAAGCGATATCCACCTCAACCGGGATATTGGCAAATTTTTCGATCCAGTATTTAGCGACCAGTGCCGCATGCCAGGATGTTCCGCAGGCGACGAGAAAAATTCGATCGATCTCTTTTAAATCCTCACCGTTAATATTGATCTCAGGAAGACTCACCTCCCCTGACTCCAGATTTATCCTGCCACTGATGGTATTGGTGATCGCCTGGGGCTGTTCAAAAATTTCTTTGAGCATAAAATGTTTATAACCGGCTTTTTCAGCCATAGCCGCATTCCACTCAATCGTCTTCACCTCTTTTACAACAGGTTGGTCTGTCTCAAGAGAAAAAACCTGATATGAGTCAGCAGTTAGAATAGCTAGTTCCATATCATCTAAAAAAACCACCTGCTTGGTATATGGCAGCAGTGCCGGAATATCAGAAGCGAGAAAAGTACCATCTTCTTCACTCACCCCAAGGACCAGAGGACTCTGATTTCGAACTGCAACCAGAGTATCAGGCATTCCTGCCCAGAGCACGCCAATAGCAAAGGAACCCTCTAAGAATTTGATCGCCTTTTTGACAGCTTTGACCAGATCATTTGTAAGGTTATCCTCTATCAGATGTGCAAGCACTTCGGTGTCCGTCTCCGAGGTGAACACATGCCCTTTTGCCTTGAGTTCTTCTCTTAAAGAATGATAATTTTCAATGATACCATTATGAATAACAACGAGTTCTCCGGTGCAATCGCTGTGAGGATGAGCATTTTCAGTGGTCGGAGCGCCATGGGTGGCCCATCTTGTATGGCCAAGACCGATATGTGAATCTGCAATTATAGCCTCATCAATTATATCCTCGAGCCTGGCGAGTTTTCCCTCCGATCTATGCTTAATGAGTTTACCGTCTTCCAGGTAGACAATACCGGCAGAGTCATATCCTCTGTACTCCAGGCGTCTTAATCCTTCGAGAACCACCGGAACGACACGCTTTGGCCCACAATATCCAACAATGCCACACATATTTTTTTCCTTTATCCTTTAGAGTCTTTTAAATAGTTAACACCCCACAAGGGGGTAAGGCACTAAGAAGCTCTTTATTGTTCCCATTTGTAAAACGACAATGATATTATTGTTTATGGCGTCGTAATAACTCTCTGGACACTATAGTATTACAATATTTTGACTTTTTAAGAGTTTATCTTATATTTTACATGATAACACCAACTAATGAAGCAAAAAGTATGCCCTGACGCGAATTATTGACATGCAAAAAAGTACATTCGTCTACAGCGCCCACTTCCACAAGAAGTAATTTTTGCTTTCAAGTAATCCTTAAACAAGGTAATATCTGCTGCAATTTTTATAAAAGCCGTAATAACATAGCTAATTTCACCCCTACCCCGAGCAAACTACCCATGACAGATAGAGAAAGACTCAAAGAAATACTGTTGGAAAAATCCTACAGACAAGGAACCTTCACCCTCACTTCCGGTAAAACATCCGACTTCTATATAGACGGGAAACAGACCACACTTTCAGCTGAAGGCTCTTACCTTTGTGGGAAATTACTCTTTGAACTGTTGCAAAAATCACCCACTCCGATAGATGCTGTTGGAGGTATGACCCTTGGGGCCGACCCGTTGGTTACCGCAGTTTCCATTGCCAGCTTTCTTGAGGAAAAACCTATTCCGGCATTTATAGTCCGCAAAGAAGCTAAAGGCCATGGCACCGGTAATTACATTGAAGGGCTGAAAAACATGAGTGAAGGCTGTACTGTTGCTCTTCTTGAGGATGTGGTAACAACCGGTGGAACACTCTTAAAAGTAATCGACAGAGTTGAGGCGGCCGGATTTAAAGTTGGCCTTATTGCAACTGTCGTTGAACGTCAGGAAGGTGGGACTGAGACCCTGGCAAAAGCCGGCTACACCTTAGACGCAGTTTTCACCCGTGAGCAACTGCTGAGCGAATAGAGATGAAATGTAGGAAATGTGGCGAAAAACTTGTAGTGCACCGTATGTGCCGACGGGTACGTATGCGGTGCACTGTTTGCAAAGAGGAATACCAAATCCACGAAGTAGCCAGTGAACTTGACCGGGAAACGGAGGAAATCCTGGAAAAATATACCTCTATTATTTATGATTAATTCTTTACCCCCGCATATTTATTACTTTTTTTCTGAATCAATTTTGAAATATCACAATGTTGAATGTATACTAAAATATGACAAACCAGAAACCTACAGATAAGGCGTACGTAAAGCAGGATAATCAGGTCACTATTGTCTGTCCTGAATGTGATAGAACAAAAACAATCTCAGTAAAGGATTTTAGAGATAAACAGCATGTGGTTAAAGTCCGTTGTAAATGTGGACATGCCTACAGGCTGCAATTGGAGTTCAGAAAACACTTTAGAAAAGAGACATCCCTGCAAGGGACCTATGACGTTCACCCGCCGGGTGTTGGAGGCGGAAAAACCAAAGTGTTGAACCTTTCACTCAGCGGGGCCTGCCTTGAAGTACAAGGTATGCATGACTTAAAAGTCGGACACAAGGGTGAACTTGTCTTTACCCTTGATAACAGAAAGGAATCTATACTCTACAAACAGGTTATTATTCGTTCTGTGACCGATAAACTCATTGGCTGTGAATTCATAGAAGACCAGGCGTATAAAAAAGAATTGGGCTTTTATCTATTACCATAACCCGAATAGATCGGAACTTTCTAAAATGCTTGGATAAGTGCCTTGGTGGTAAAAGTAACTTCATGATTTCATAAAGAGTTTCAGAGTTTCTTGTTTTTTATTACAGCTTCTATGGAGTAAGGCACTAATAGCTCATGCCATTGATTTACCAATCAATGCTTCGGCCTGCAGTAAAAAATCTTTTAGAGACTCCCGTTCCATAGCACTCACCACAATCCCCTCATCTCCTACCATTTGCAGCACCTGCTGACGATCTTCAACAAGATCCACCTTATTAAAAAGCTTTAGAATCGGCAAATCACCAAGGTCAAGTTCCTGGAGTAATTTATCCACAACGGACATCTGCTGCCGAAAATTAGGGTTAGAAACATCCACAACATGAACGAGTAGATCCGCCTCCTGTAATTCCTCAAGGGTGGCCATAAAAGCCTGTACCAGTTCAGCTGGAAGATGGCGAATGAAACCAACTGTATCGGTAAGGATCACCTCCATATCAGTTGGAAATCTAAGACGCCTGCTGGTGGGATCAAGAGTCGCAAAAAGCTTATCTTCAGCTACAATGTTACTGTGCGTCAGGGTGTTTAACAGGGTCGATTTACCCGCATTAGTATAACCGACAAGAGATAAGACAGGCAGATCCTTTCTCCTCCGTTTCGCCCTTCTCCGGTAACGCTCTTTACTTACCTGTTTCAGCTCTTTACTCAAGCGGGCGAGCCTGTCATTGATGCGACGACGATCAATTTCAAGTTTTGTTTCACCGGGACCCCGGGCGCCAATACCACCGGTAAGACGTGACAAGGCATCATCTCTTGATGAAAGCCGTGGCAGCATATACTTGAGTTGCGCCATCTCAACCTGCAGCTTTCCTTCCCTGCTCATGGCTCTATGGGCGAAGATATCAAGAATGAGTTGTGTCCGGTCAATGACTCGAAGATCGGTAAAATCCGTTATGGAACGAATCTGTGATGGGTTCAGTTCCTGGTTAAAGATCAGCAGATTAGCGTCTAACTGCAGGGCACGGATCATGATATCAGCCAGTTTACCCTTACCCAGTATAAGACGTGGATTGACCTTATTTCGACGCTGCAGTACGGTATCCAGCACTTCGACACTATCTGATCTCGAAAGCTCTACCAGTTCTATCAGTGACTCCTGGGCCTGCAGGCGCGGTTCGGTTGACACGCTTACCAGGATTGCCCTGTCCTTTTTCTGGTCGACCTTACTTACCCGGCGACTCTGACTGAATTCCCTTTCAATGGCGGCAATAATCTCTTCTGCGGAATCAATTTGATTGGCGGGATGTACCGGATTAAGATAATCCCAGTTCTTGCCCTCTGTTACTCCAGGAACAAGATGGGCGGTATGCATTTTTTCAGGCAAACCATCTGCTGCCACATGGATCGCTGAAAGCAGGTCAAGGCGCAGAAAGAGAAGATCCATAAGATCTTCATCGCTTATTTTCTCACCGGCAAGATGGGTATGAACAAGCCTTAAACCTCGAAGCCTACCACCAGAGGAGCGTATATGACCAAGCTGAGGGATCATGATCTGATTGTAACTCCCTACAATCAGAGCTTCCACCTTACCTGATCTATGGATAAGCAGACCGATCTGTCTGTTAAGTTCAGACGAAATTTGGCACAGGGTCCTGGCCATTTCAGGGTTAATTATCTGATCCCTTTGTACTCTCTTTTTTGCCAGTCTTTCAAGGGCCTTTAGCTGATTGGTTTTCAGCCCCCCTGTATTTCCTGAAACGAGTCCGATGGTGTTCTCCTACCCTTTGGTTAAAATTTAATTTGCTCAGGCTGCACTTCCGGCAGCGTACAGTTTGTTGTGTTGGTGTAGGTTTTCCAGATCGGATCAGAGTAGCTGTTATGGCAGCCAACACATAATCCCAAACGAAGAATAGACTTCAGCTCAGCACCATTAAAGGGTCGAAGATCTGGGCGTGAACTATGTTGCATGGCAACTCCCTGGATATCAACATAGGAATCAAAGGGTACTGTACGCCCCACACTAGACTCTACCCCCTGGTCAATGGTTTCAAACACCATTTCACCATCCACAACACGTATTCGCCCTTCTCCAAGCCCAACCGTTTTAGTTGAGGCATGGCAATCGATACATTCCCTGCCCTTTGCTTGAGTGGTATGGGGATTGATGGCCGCCATGGTAAATCTGTCAAAACTCTCTTCGATCCGCCCTTCTTCATCCACCACAGTCACTATATCCTGGCAACCCGGGGTTACAATGACGATCTCGTCTTCCCAAACCCCAAGCATTGGTTTCTCATAGCGGATATAAGAACGCCCCTCTTCCCATTGCCCTTTTGTTTCTACAAGGCTCAACTTGTCCAGATGTGTTCCGGAAGCATCTCTTTTGGCATGGCAGCCATAACACTGTGCAACCCAGGTAGAATGACAGGCCTCACAGGTTACCCTTTTATGGGCTGGGAAATCACAAACACCCTGTTTAGGCAAATGCACAGGATGGATGGAATCATCAACCTTACCGACCAGGAGCATCTGCTGCTTATCCTTTTCAAAATTTGTTAGAGCATCACCTTTTGTGGTAATCCCTGCCCTTTCAGAGTGGCACACAAGACAAGATATTTCCAGCTGTTCTTCATAGTGGGCATAGCTTGTTCCATCCCCCATTATCTCGTTTCTGGTATGACAGTCTATACACTCCATACCCTTTTTGTGGTGAATATCATCTGCTATTTCGAGATAAAAACGTGCCCCCGGAAGCTGTTTGGCGTTCATTGCTCCCGATTCAAATGGAGTTCCATAGCCTTCAGACTCGAAAATCCCCATATAGGAAATTCCAATCCGGCCAGATCGGTTATGGCACCTGACACAATGACCACTACTCACCTTTTTTGTGATCCATGGATGAACTTTTTTATCAGATTCTTCACTTTCCACTTCTCCATCTTCATTATCCGAAACGAGAACCCAATCACTTGACTTGCCTGGAAGATGATAATGACAGGCAGAACAACCACCACCTTTCTCGTTGAAGAATTCAGGCAGGCCGGGCATGTCATTTTTCTGCTTCCACAGGTGGCATGTCGCGCACAATTTTCTATAATAATCGAGTGCCAGAGAACTTTCCCCGGATTCGAGAAGCGCTTCCACGGTTAAATCTGTGTTTTGACTGTCAGTTTCTCCCCAATAATAGAGCAAGGTGCCTAAAATACCCCTGTTGGTTGCCATCAGAGAATTTTTCACCTTATGTAGATCCGTTGGATGACAACCCTCCACGGAACAAGTTTTCTCTACATGCCTGAGATCCCCTGGGTTAATAACAATACCTTTATGCCCCTCTTCCTTAGTTACAGCCAACGGGTCTCCCAAATGACAGGGTGCGCAGCCAATTACCTTGGTGTCATGGGCCGGGTCCAGTTTTTCATCTTCATGACAGCTCAAACACATGTCAACAGACCCGGAACTGGTAACATACAGCTTAGCAGGCCGCTTAATCAGTTGCTCTGAAATAATAAGCCAGAGAAGAACACTAAAAGTCCCCAGAATGACAACAGACTTAAAGCCAGCTTTAGATATAATGCGACGATTATTCACAATGAATGAAAGAGGTTGGTCTTACCCCTGGAAGTTCTGTACATTTGGATATCTACGTCCAAAACCAAATGCCTTTGAGGTTACCTTGAGTCCCATTGGAGCCTGCTTACGCTTGTATTCGTTAATCCTGATTCTACGGACAATATCAACCACGATATCATGATCAAAGCCTTGGGCAACAATCTGCTCAACGCCCTGCCCGTCTTCAAGATACAGCTCAACAATTTTATCTAAGATGTCATAGGGTGGCAAGTCATCCTGGTCAGTCTGGTCCGGTTTGAGCTCTGCAGAAGGAGGCTTTGTTATAATTCGCTGAGGAATTATCTCTTTATTGCGATTAACATACACAGACAGCTCATAGACAAGCTGCTTGGGTACATCGGCAATAACCGCCAATCC
Source organism: Desulfobulbaceae bacterium (assembly GCA_024227155.1). Taxonomy (GTDB): domain Bacteria; phylum Desulfobacterota; class Desulfobulbia; order Desulfobulbales; family Desulfocapsaceae; genus Desulforhopalus_A. Next base: position 14,297 of record JAAELB010000871.1, on the reverse strand, counting down.
ACCACTCATATCTCCATAGAGAGTACAGTACCCCACCGCCATCTCACTTTTATTACCTGTGGTGAGAAGCAGGTGACCAAACTTATTAGACAAGGCCATGAGCAGGTTGCCACGGATCCTTGCCTGTAAATTCTGTTCAGTGAGATCTTCCGCGAGATCAGTAAAGAGATGTGCAAGGGTAGTGTTAAATGTACTGAACAATTCCGCAATGGGAAGCACCTCAAACTTACATCCAAGATTTTCTGCAAGTTGTCTTGCATCATCAAGGGAATCCTGCGAACTATAGGGCGATGGAAGCGCTACCCCCAACACATTCTCGGCACCTAAGGCATCAACGGCAACCGCCGCGGTCAGTGCAGAATCAATACCTCCGGAAAGTCCAAGAACGGCGGAAGAAAAATGGCATTTTTTCACATAGTCACGTACCCCCATAACCAGCCCCTGATACACTGCATCAAGTTCTGCAATACGAGGTGCACCATGCATCTCACCTTTCCAGGTAGCACTATCAACAACTACCATATCTTCAACAAAGCCAAGTGCCTGGGCCACAACTTCGCCACTCTTGTCCATAACAAGACTTCTACCATCAAAAAGCAGCGAATCCTGCCCGCCGATCTGATTGCAATAGAGAAACGGTTGAGAATATTTACGGCATACCTTGGTGAAAATCGCCTTGCGTGTCTCTTCCTTGCCCTGTTGAAACGGGGAGGCGGAGATGTTGATCAGTCCATCAAGATCATGCCCCTCATTTTGTGCCTGTTCAATAATATTTTTTACAGGTTCTGTATCGTAATCGTGTACCTCATCACTCCAGACATCTTCACAAATGGTTACACCAAAAGTATGACCGTTCACTCTATAGAGTTCCGAGGCGGAGCCGGGTTCAAAGTAACGAGTTTCATCAAAGACATCATAGGAGGGGAGCAGCTGTTTTTTTGCACGGAAAACAATTTTGCCTTTTCGGGCAACAACAGCGGAGTTGTAAAGTTTTTTCCCCTTATCTCCCTGGCGTTTTTCAAAGCAACCAAATAACACATCAAGCTCCGGAAGGTCAGCCACCATTTCCTCAATCGCCTTATCCTGGGCTACCACAAAAGAATCTCTTTCCAGCAGGTCCTGGGGAGGGTACCCCGAAATAACGAGCTCCGGAAAAATCACAAGCTCGCACCCGGCCTGCCTGGCCTTCTCTGCCCAGCTCCGGATTTTTTCACAATTATTTGTAAAATCACCTATCACCGGGTTAATTTGTACTAGACCAATCTTCACTGTCTTCTCCAGTTTTTTGCCTATTTGTATCTCGGATAAAAAAAATCAGTATGGAAATCTATTTACCTTTATTACCTTTATTAACTTTAGATTTCCTCTGATATTTTCTTACAGCTCTATTATGTTCACGAAGCGTAGCTGAAAATTTATGGCTCCCATCATTTTTTGAAACAAAATATAGATTTTTTGTCTGTTCAGGCTCAAGTACAGCCCGCATAGCATCCCTTCCGGGATTACATATCGGACCGACAGGAAGTGCTGGGATCATATATGTATTGTAGGGAGTGAGGGTTTTCAGATGTTTTTTCGTTATTTTACCCGAAAAATCTTTTACCCCGTAAACAACTGTCGGATCTGACTGCAACCGCATTCCAAGCCTCAAACGGTTATGGAAAACCCCAGCTATCAAACCTCTCTCCACCGCCGCCCCTGTCTCTTTTTCTACAATAGAGGCAAGGGTTACCGTATTTACCCGATCGGGCAAATACTGTTTATCTCCCGACAACTCACTCCATACCACTTTAAACCGTGAGACCATAAGAGCAATTATTTGCTCGGCTCCCCGACTATTTTTCGTAAGAAGATAGGTGTCCGGAAAAAGATATCCCTCTAGATTTGTAAGCCCTTCCATCCCTAAAGATTCAATAAACTCAGTATCCTGACTGAGATCATTAAACTTCTCAGCATTACACCAACCCTTTCCTGCAAAAATTTCGGCAATTTCTGTGTAAGAAAGTCCCTCGGGTATTGTAACAGGATATTGAATAGAACGGGAGGAAGCCAGGAGCTCAAGAATTTTTAACGGTTTTTGACCTGTTGGTAATAAAAATTCGCCGGCCTGGAGACGGCCACTGTACCCCGAGAGCCTGGCAAGCAGCAGAAAACGAACATCGTCATGGATAACTTTTTGCTGTACAAGTATCTCTTGAATGGCTGTTACAGAAACACCTTTGGGGATGGTGACCGCAACCTCTGTTATTTCAGTCACCGGCCCGGTGGACTGCGTATACAGGAAGTACCAGGCAGACATAGCGCCGGCCACAAAAACAACAAGGAGGATTGCAATAACAACAATCCTCCCTGCGATTTTTCTACTGTTCCCTAAATCTTGCATAGGCAAAATTCAGTCAACCCTACTTTCCAGATCCAAGATACTCAGGTTGTTTGAAGGCTATTTTCACAACCTCATCCATATCCTTTACAGGAAAAAATTCCATTTTATCCCGGATTTCCTTTGGAATCTCCTGGAGATCTTTTTCGTTCTGCCCAGGAATAATAATCTTATGGATACCAGCTCTAAGCGCTGCCAATGCCTTTTCCTTTAACCCGCCTATGGGAAGAACCCGACCTCGCAGTGTCACCTCACCGGTCATGGCAAGCTGACTGACAACTGTTTTTTCAGTGACGGCGGAATAAAGAGCAGTAGCCATGGTAATACCAGCCGACGGACCATCTTTTGGAATTGCACCAGCGGGAACATGGATGTGGAAATCAACCTTATCAAAAAATTCTTCATCAATCCCCAGTTCCTCAGTACGACTCCTACAGTAGGTAAGGGCTGCCTGAGCGGACTCTTTCATCACATCCCCAAGCTGGCCTGTGAGGATAAACTTACCTTTACCCGGCATGATGTTAACCTCTATCTGCAGGATTTCACCGCCAACCTCAGTCCATGCAAGGCCGGTAACAAGACCAGGCTGTTCAAGTCTTTCCTGCTCAGATTCCGGGATAGTTTTGGGAGGCCCAAGGTATTTGCCTAAGTTACGTTTTGAGATCGAATATGGTCCACGGCCACCTTCTGCAATCTTACGGGCCACCTTGCGGCACACCTTACCTATTTCTCTTTCGAGGTTTCTCAGACCCGCCTCATAGGTATAGTGGGTAACGATTCTTTGCAGGATTTCATCAGCGATCTTGACCTGACGCGCTTTAAGCCCATTTTGTTCAATCTGCCTTGGCAGTAAATACTTCCTGGCAATAACCACCTTCTCCTCAAGGGTGTATCCCGAGAGACGAATCACCTCCATCCTATCAAGGAGCGGCCCCGGAATGGTATCACTCATGTTAGCGGTGGTAATGAACATAACCTTGGAAAGGTTAATGGGCAGATTCATATAATGATCAGAGAACTCAAAATTCTGTTCCGGATCAAGCACCTCAAGAAGAGCAGAAGAAGGATCGCCTCGGTAATCAGAACCGACCTTGTCAATTTCATCCATCATGAAGATAGGGTTGTTCGCGCCAACCGTCTTCAAACCCTGGACAATACGACCAGGCATCGCCCCTATATAGGTCCTGCGATGCCCACGAATTTCAGCCTCGTCACGCATTCCGCCAAGCGATATTCTATGAAACTTTCTGCCCATAGCGCGGGCAACTGATTGACCAAGAGATGTTTTTCCTACGCCCGGGGGACCAACAAAACATAAAATAGGACCTTTGGTGGCCGGATTCAATTTTCGAACTGCAAGATATTCAAGAATTCTTTCTTTAACCTTATCAAGCCCGTAATGATCTTCGTCGAGTACCTTTTTGGCGTTTATCAGATCCAGTTGATCCTTAGTACTCTTTTTCCACGGCACATCAAGAATCCAATCTATATAGGTCCTGATAATGGTTGCCTCAGATGAATCAGGGTGCATCATCTCCATGCGACTGAGCTGTTTATTTGTCTCCTTCCGCACGGATTTTGGCATCTTGGTTTTCTTGATTTTTTTCTCAAGCTCATCGATTTCCTGACCACGTTCGTCCGTGTCACCAAGCTCTTTTTGTAACGCATGCAACTGCTCTCTGAGAAAATACTCCCGCTGGGATTTACTCATCTCCTCTTTGGCATCATTCTGGATCTTTGCCTGAACTGTGGATACTTCCAGTTCTTTAGTGAGTAACTGGCTTACCAAACGAAGACGTTCAACCGCATCAGTCTGCTCAAGAATCTGCTGAGATTCGGAGATCTTTAAACGGAGATTAGAACCCACAAGATCGGCAAGACGACCAGGGTCCTCAATGTTATTTATGATCATCATCAGATCTGCGGACAAAATGCCCCTGAGAGACATAATCTTCTCCGTCTGCTCACGAACCGTACGCATCATTGCCTCAACCTCAACCGTAACGTCCTTGGTCTCGACATCTTCAATGACTTCTACAGCAACCTGGTAATAGGGGTCAGTTTTTTCAAAAGATTTGATCCGGGCCTTTGACATTGCCTGAACCAGCACCTTCAATCGACCATCAGGGAGTTTAAGGGTCCGCATAACCATACAGACCATGCCGACCTCATAAAGATCCTCTTCGGCAGGATTATCTTTTGTCGCATCCTTTTGGGTAACAAGCATCAATAATTTATTATTCCCCAGCGCTTCATTAACGGCTTCTACTGAGCCGGGGCGACCAACAAATAAGGGAATAATCATATAATTAAAAACTACGACATCCCGTACCGCCATCATGGGCAGAACTTCCGGTATTTCCATTTCTTCATTATTTGAAAAATCGTCCATACCTATGCTCAATGAATCATTAAATTCCACTCAATCCTCCTGCAAAACACGTGAATGCACAGCCACTACATGAGCCGACACTATTTATATACAAAGGTACTAAGTACCGAAAATTTATCAAAAATCAAACACATACCAAGCGGTAGCATTCCAATTTTAAAGGCCACGCAAATATTAAACATCCACATTAGTTAAGTCAAGACAGCTTTCTTACTCCTCAGAGATGTTACCTTTACCCTTGAACTCTCCTAGTTTATCGCTCATATTAATTTTCATATCAATGTTTTGAATTCAACACTTTATAATTTTTTAGAGGATCAAAATCATATGTTATCTGTTCAATCATTTTTTAATCTCACAGATCTGATGGATCGACCACTTTTCCAAGATGAAGACCCACCATGGCAGCCGCTCACAAAACTTAAAGAATATATGGACAGCTATGCGTATACTCAATATATAGATGGAAAAAAAATAATTAAAGATGCAATCCCTCTTACCCAGCATGTAATTATCCATGAAGGCAAAGCTCTTTACTCTGACGAACTCAACATCACCTTTGGTGACACCACCAAAGGTCAATTAAAGGTAACACGAGGAAGTGTTGAACTCGAAGGTGCTTCGGTTATTATGGCTGGAGCAGTATTAATTGGAGATAAAATCTCCATAGGTGAAGGGGTTCTGATTGAATCCGGCGCAATGATCAAATCTCCTGCGATTATTGGTGATTTCACAGAGGTTCGTCAGGGCGCCTACCTGAGGGGGTATTGTCTCACAGGAAAACGATGCGTACTCGGCCACACAACCGAAATCAAACATTCAATTTTTCTCAATGACGCAAAGGCTGGACATTTTGCCTACATTGGCGATTCAATTTTAGGAAACGATACAAACCTCGGTGCAGGAACAAAATTTGCCAATCTTAAATTTATACCAGGCAATGTGTCAGTACGATACGAGAGAGAACCTATTGATACGGGAAGGAGAAAACTGGGTGCTATCCTGGCAGATGGTTGCCAAACCGGTTGCAACTCGGTTACCAGCCCCGGAACGGTTATGGATAAAGGAGCAATCCTCATGCCAAATACAACCGCTCCAGGTGGATATCATAAGGCTAGAGCGCTTATTCGGTAGCTGCTATCTGCAGCAACACGTACAGTACGTTTTAACTATTCAGCAATACAACCGGGGCCCCGGCCTTTATTTGAAAAGTAACATGGATCCCCGATAAATACACTCGGGGATGACGGTTCTTTCGCACTTGCAGGTACTGTCATTCCCGCATGCTTTTAGCGGGAATCCAGAAAGTTTGTTACTTAGAAGGTGCGCGCTCAAAAGCCCCCTTTGCAGAATCACATTTCCACTACACGATAATTGAAAAATAAGGAGAGTTTTGAAATGAATAATGAATCTGGGCAAAATGATACGGATGAGCAACTTGCCAAGGCTAAATCCGAAATTCTTACAGTCTTTCTTGAAGAGATAGAGAATCTGAAAACAGGGTATCTGGGTATGAAGGAAGACGAAATCAAAGAGCCTACAAAAAAAGAGGCGGTTTCAGCTTCCCTGCAGTCACTGAGAATCTCTTCAGCAAAAAAGAGCGTAAAGTTTCTCAACCCTGAAGGCCCCTACTTTGATGTTTTATTTCAATATGTCTCTGGCCTCGGTGCTGCCATAGATAGCATTGAAACAGCCTACAGCAACAAAGACGAAGCCGATATCGACCAACCAACAATAAAAGAAGCGGTGCTTCATCCACTCAACATATTGCACCATGATATAAATGAAGCGATCAAAGATCTGGGGATCTAACAACAAGCTCATCCATCCAACAAAATTGACTTTCCTGCAAAACAGTACCACACTGTGAGGTATCAACAAAAATATTTCACTGGTAGGAGAACAGTCAATGCATTGGATAATCACACTCGGCCTCGTAATGGGCATACTGCCCATTATGGCAATGTCCGCACACTCAGCCGCTAATGACAACCGAATCCACCAGCAGGTAGAGGCAAGAGTAACAGCCGGAGAAAAAGCCAACCGTCTTATTCATGAACAAAGCCCCTATCTACTGCAACATGCCTTTAACCCGGTTCAATGGTATCCCTGGGGGGAGGAAGCATTCGCCAAGGCAAAAGCTGAAGACAAGCCAATATTTCTTTCCATAGGCTATTCCACCTGCCACTGGTGCCATGTCATGGCCCATGAATCCTTTGAAAATCCCGATATCGCCGCTCTACTCAATGATTGGTTTGTCAGCATCAAAGTCGACAGAGAGGAAAGACCGGATATAGATCAGATGTATATGGCGGCAACCCAGGCAATGACAGGCTCCGGGGGCTGGCCAATGTCCGTTTTTTTAATGCCCGACGGCAGTCCCTTTTATGCCGGAACTTATTTCCCGCCAACATCAGTTTCCAACCGTCCCGGCTTTAAAGACCTGCTCACCACAATCTACAAAGTATGGATGGAACGGAGGGAAGATGTTCAGAAGACAGCGAACCGTTTGGTTGCCGAACTGGAAATGCGCAATGTGAGCTCTCCTAAGCTCCTGAATCCTGATGTTTTTGAACGAGGCTTCAACCTTGTGCAACAGAGCTACGATGAACATAAGGGAGGTTTTGGGCAACCACCCAAATTTCCAAGACCAGTTATTCTTTCTTTTCTTTTTGCCCACTACCTGTCCACAGGAGCAGAAAACGCAAGGGATATGGCTCTCTTTACCCTGGAGAAAATGGCTGCAGGTGGCATGTATGACCAGATTGGCGGCGGTTTTCATCGGTATTCTGTCGATGCGGACTGGTTTGTGCCACATTTTGAGAAAATGCTCTACGACCAGGCCCAGCTTGCTGATTCGTACCTTGATGCCTTTTTGATCACCAAAGATGAATCATATGGGCAAACGGCAAAAGAAATTTTCGCCTATCTGCTACGGGATATGCGCGATCCGGCCGGAGGGTTCTATTCGGCAGAAGATGCCGACAGCGAAAACCCCTACAACCCCGAACAACATGGAGAGGGCGCCTTCTATCTCTGGACCCATGAAGATATTATCAAAAGACTTGGGGATCCAGAAGCTGACATCTTTAATTTCAGCTATGGGGTAAAAAGCAATGGTAACGTAGCCCAAGACCCCATGAAGGAATTTTCCGGCAGGAATATTTTACACCGTGCCAGGAGTAATGAGACTATAAGTAAACATTTCAAACTCAGTGGAGCCCAGGTTTTTGAAAGCCTATCCACCTCAAAAGAACTACTTTTAAAAACACGTGATAAACGACGGCGTCCTCATCTCGACGACAAGATAATCACCGCCTGGAACGGCATGCTGATAGGCCCTCTTGCGAGAGGAAGCAAGATTCTCCGAGACCAAAACCTCCTTTCTGCGGCAGAACAAACTGCAACTTTTATCAAAAATAACCTTTACGACAGCACAGACAACACTCTACTGCGACGTTACCGGAAAAAAGAGGCGGGCCTGGCAGGGCAATTATCTGATTACACCTTTTTAGTGGATGGCCTGCTTGATTTATACCAGGCAAATCACGACCCCAAATGGCTCGGTTGGGCCGTTGCCTTAACTGAGAAACAAATTGATTTATTCTGGAATGAAAAAGGGAGTTTTTTTTACGACAGTGTCGCCGACCCCACTGTTAAACTCAGGATGAGGAGCAAATATGACGGCGCTGAACCTTCCGGCAACTCAGTGGCAGCGCATAATCTCCTGCGCCTTGGACAATTACAAAACGATCCTCTATGGCAAAAGATGGCTCGACGACTCGTGGAGTCTTTCAGTGAAACAATTAACAACTATCCTCCAAGTCTGCCGCTTATGCTCACAGCCTGGCAACAAATAGAGAGCAAACCATCCCAGATAGTGATTGCCGGTACACGAGGAGCAGAAGATACCGAGGCCCTGCTTAGCATTGTCGAAAGTACTTTTTCAAGGCCTCGTCTTCTTCTCCTGGCTGACGGGGCTGAAAACCAGGCGTTCCTTAGTAAAAAGTTGCCTTTCTTAGAAAACGTTTTTCCCCTCAATGGCCGAGCAACCGCCTATGTTTGCACTGATTTTACATGCAAAATGCCGGTTACAGAGCCAATAGCACTACAACAACAGTTACAGAAGTGAAGGCTTGCGAACAACCATTGTTGAAAAATAGTGAATGTCCGTTCCTGTCGCTTCCCTGATATCGGTCCATACCCTTTGGTCCTCCAGGCTACAGCGCTCTATCAACACAGCATTTTCTAAAAGATCCAACTCTTCAAGTAAGCTCACCATCCTGTCCATCACTTTGAACACTTTCATAAAAACTGCCACATCACAGTGCTCGAGTAGTTCTTTTATTCGCGCATTCTCAAAGGTTGCTGGAATAACAACGAGTCTCTCATCTCCTAAACAGAGTGGCATTGCAGACGCAGCGGAGGCGGCACCAATTGCCGACACCCCTGGCACGATCTCTACGTGAAACGATGATCCATACTCCTGAAGCGTCTCACAGACATAAAAACCGGTGGAATAAATAGCAGGATCACCAAGGGTTGGGAAAACAACATCCTCACCACCTTCTAAACACTCCATGATCTTTTTTGCTGCATCCCGCCAGGCTTCTTTCACCTCCGGGTCCGGGGACTCCCCTCTGTGGACCGGTTTCATAGGAAACCTGTGGCTCAGGATATTTTTACCATTTGACTCAACAGCCCCTGAGGCAATTTTGAGCGCCATGGAACCACCTTTTTCAAATGCGGAAGGCACAAACCAGGTGTTACATTTTTCAAGTATATTTGCAGCCTTTAAAGTCATTAACTGCGGATCACCAGGTCCAACCCCAACCACGTAGAACGTTCCTTCCATCTTCCACCACCTTTAAGTTTTTGCACAAACAATGAACTAACAGGCTGATCGAGCCTAGGAGCAGCAAAAAAAATCCCCGGATCAAATTTAATTTGATCCGGGGATTCCCTGAGTTCCTCGTATCGATGAAGGTTTCCTTTTCCACGGGAATACCGTTACCATAGTTTCAAGCAGGTCTTCTGACTTCCGGATCAGCCGTCATTCACTCCTTCCCAGCACTAATGTCCAGTGGATAAATGTGAAATCTGTCCTCGGTTACAGCGGCGGGTCCGTCCTCGAATTTCACGAGGTTCCCTTTAGAGCCTCAACAACAGGCACCTGAAACTTAGAGCATCATTAACAAAGAGGACCTGCTAAAGTCAACCCTTTTTTACGCCAACATTGTAACCGTTCACCAACACCCCATTTTCGTACGATCAGGCCTCCTGGCATAGCCAACTATAGCCAGGAGACCAGCTTGAACGAACCTGGAGCACTGGACGAACGGTTACCAACATTAATAGTCTGCCCTATCACATTTGCTGCTCAAAAAGAGAGAGAAAAGCTCTTTCAGGTTTTAATAATTATTATTTGCTTTCTTTGACCAGAAGTGTACTATCGCCCCTTGTAGAGTACATTTTACCGACACCACAAAAAAGGATAAACCACGATACCACAAGACGTTACAACAGATAGTTAATAAACTCATGGAACATAATCTTATTTCAGCGTTGGGCCCCCAGGTGATACTTCCAGTGTTAAGGATTACCTTATTTATAGCTCTGGGGCTTTTTATTGCCAACCTCATTGAGAGCCTGAACTGGACCCATAGACTTGCTGCTATCGCCCGCCCCCTGATCAAAGTAGGACACCTTTCTACCGTCACTGGCGCCAGTTTTTCTGTTGCTTTTTTTTCCGGTGTTTCTGCAAACACTATGCTGTCCGAAGCCTTTGACAAAGGGCAGATGAGCAAAAAGGAATTAATTTTAGCTAATTTATTCAACTCGCTCCCTCGCTTTTTCCTACACCTGCCAACGGTTTTTTTTCTCACAGCACCTCTTATCAAATTAGGCGCCTTCCTCTACGTAGGGATTACCTTCAGTGGGGCGATGTTACAAACCTTTCTAGTAGTCATGGCTGGGAGAATATTGCTTCCGGCAAACGATACTATTACCATTGATGTCCCCCCACAAAAGGCTAAAACTACTTTTCAGGATGCCTTCACAAAAAGTGTGAAAAGGCTGAAAAAGAGGATCGTGAAAATATTAAAATTCATGATTCCTGTCTATCTGATCTTTTTTCTATTAAACTGGTACGGATTTTTTGCCCAGATCGAACAATTTCTAGCAACAAATGTCTGGTTCCTCAGCTGGCTCAACCCCCAGGCGTTGGGCATCGTGATTCTCCACGTCACGGCCGAATTTTCAGCAGGTCTTGCTGCTGCCAGTGTACTCCTTGCTGAAAACAGCCTCAGCTACAAAGAAGTGGTGCTTGCGCTGCTTGTTGGAAACATTCTTTCAACTCCAATCCGTGCTATCCGGCACCAGCTTCCCTATTATACTGGAATTTATTCTCCGAAACTGGCTATCCAACTCGTGGGCATAAGCCAGTTGATGCGGGCATTTTGCCTTATTTTTATTGCTGTAATTTATATTTTGCTCAGTCATTAATCCTCTAATCGCAATCTGTTAATGAACCATCAGGCTGATAAAAAATTTATCCTTTTAACCTGTTGTCTTGCACTGCTAACGGTAGTTACAGTTATTATTTCAACAGGGATGGGATTTATGTCTATAGACTCACTAGATATTTTCCGGGTGATTGGAGCAAAGTTATTTGCTAGTCCTGATCTGGTTAAAGAAATTGATGCATCTATCTCATACGTCATAATGGATGTTCGTCTCCCCCGGATCTTAACCGCCGCCCTGGTTGGTGCCGGGCTCGCTATTAGTGGAGTCATTTACCAGGGAATACTTCTCAATCCACTTGCGGATCCATACACCCTCGGTATTTCCAGTGGAGCTGCATTTGGTGCATCCTTAGCACTTCTTGCTAACCTCAGCCTGCTTGGCCAGTTTTCCACCCCTCTCTTTGCCTTTATCGGGGCCATCGCCACCCTTATTGTGGTTATGCGACTCTCAACTTTCAATGGGCAGATCTCCGCACAGACATTAATTCTCTCGGGGGTGATAGTCGGAGCGATCCTATCGGCTGGTATTAGTTTTCTCAAATACCTTGCCGACGAGCAGGTCGCCATCATCATTTTCTGGCTCATGGGAAGCTTTGCTTCTGCTACCTGGAACGGGGTGGCACTAGTTGCTATAACCCTTGGTTTCGGTCTCTCCATTACCTTTTATTACGCACGTGATCTCAATATAATGAGCCTTGGCAGACGGTCTTCTGACTCCCTGGGCGTTGAGACCGCCAAAATACGAAAAATCCTGCTCCTCAGCGCTTCTTTTGTCACTGCAATCTGCGTTGCAGTGACAGGGATCATCGGCTTTATCGGCCTGATTGTTCCCCATCTGATGAGGTATCTGGTTGGTCCTGATAATCGTAAATTGCTTCCCGCGTCAGCTTTTGCAGGGGCAATTCTTTTACTTCTTGCCGATACCCTGACCCGTGCTGTGCTACCGGTTGAAGTGCCAATTGGTGTACTAACGGCTCTTATTGGAGGCCCTTTTTTCTGCATCATTTTCAGGCAAAAGCAAAAGGGGCGCTCCTATGAATAGCCCTCCTCTTTTTGACATCAAAAAGATTTCATTTTCATATGGTTCAACCCCTGCGGTCAATCAGGTTGACACCAGGCTCTACAGTGGTAAATTTTATGGCATTATTGGCCCCAACGGTTGTGGCAAAACAACTCTTCTTGATCTATTAACAGGCTCTAAATCACCCCAGAGCGGAGTGCTGCAACTGCAGGGAAGCCTGCTCGAAAAGATCCCTAAGAGAGACCTCGCAAAACTTCTGGCACTTGTTCCCCAGGAGTATGACACAGGTTTTGGTTACACAGTTGAAGAGGTCGTGCTGATGGGGAGACACCCCCATATTGACAGATTTGCCAGTCCAGGCCCTGAAGACTGGCAGGCGGTAAATTCGGCCTTAAAGGACATAGGTATTGATGACTTGAGAGATCGTTATACCAACACGCTGTCGGGCGGTCAAAAACAGAGGGCAGTTGTTGCAAGGGCCCTGGCTCAGAACAGCCCAACCCTCCTCTTTGATGAAGCCACCTCCAGTCTTGATATTAAATACACTATACAGATATTTAATATTGCAAGGGATCTGGTAAAAAAACAGAAGAGAACAGTCATCGCAGTCATCCATGATCTTAATCTTGCTGCGGCCTATTGTGACGAGATACTCTTTATGCAAGAGGGTCGAATCGCCTTTAACGGCACAACGAAAGAGATCCTCACAGCAGAGAATATAGCTGCAATCTTTGGCGTAGAGAGTCATGTGGAGAGCAATCCAAAAACCAATTCCCTACGTGTTAGTTTCCAATATTAATGATCAAATAATTTTACAATGTCACAAGCTATAAAAAATCTTCCAAAAGATAGCAAAATATATCTATACCTGGGCATATTTATCCTTTTAACTACTACCATCTGCACAGCTGAATCATTGCAGACTGTCAAAAGTATAAAGGATGCCAACAACCTAAATATTATTATTAAAAAGCCCTTTACGAGAATAATTTCTCTCTATTCCGCTCATACAGAGAACCTCTGCAGCCTTGGCGCCCAGGATCAACTGGTTGGCATTTCCCGGACAGATGACTTTCCAGAATCAATACTTTTCAAACCCAAGTTTTCTTACCGGGAAGACCCTGAAAAATTCATAGCCTTAAACCCTGACCTGGTCCTGGTCCGGCCCATGGTAGAACGTTCCTACCCCCAATTTATCGACAAACTACGACGCGCAGGCATCACGGTCATATCCTTGCAGCCGAACAGTGTAGGCGAGATGTTTGAGTACTGGAGAAGCCTTGGCATCCTTGCAGGTAAAGAAGAAGAGGGTGAGCAAATGATTACTGACTTTAACGATCGCCTCAGCCGGGTGCAGAAATCGCTATCTTCTATCCCGGTGGAAGAGAGACCCCATGTCTATTTTGAATCAATCCATAGTAAATCTAAAACCTTCGCCCCTGAAAGTATCGGCATATTTGTTCTCAAAGAAGCTGGAGGAATAAATATTGGTGCGGATGCCACCCAGGTGAGAAAGACCAATATCGCCTACTATGGTAAAGAGCAGCTTCTTGCCAAAGGTTCTGACATCGATATCTTCCTGGCTCAGGTGGGAAGGATGAATCCTGTTTCAGTTGAAAAGATTGTGAATGAACCCGGCTACCAGGCTATCAAGGCCGTTTCGCAAAGCAGAGTATACCTCATAGAAGAACAGCTGGTATCCCGGCCTACCCTCAGGATAACAAAAGGTATAGAACAACTGCACAAGCTGTTTTTTACCCCTCAACCCACTACAACAACCCAGTAATGATGGATAACACACCCGCATTTATTATATCCGGTACATCAAGTGGCTCTGGTAAAACAACCATCGCTCTTGGTCTCATGGCAGCTTTTGCTGAAAGAGGGCTTCGCGTCCAGCCATTCAAATGTGGACCGGACTTTATTGATCCAGGTCTGCACCATCTGGTTACCAGGAAAATATCAAGAAACATTGACCTG
>JAAELB010000870.1 GCA_024227155.1 Desulfobulbaceae bacterium | reverse complement strand
TGAAAAAAGAAGGACTGATAGATGACTCCTTCATTAAAATGATACTGGAGTGGCGACATTCCTCGGGATTCAGCATCCACAACGAGGTACGAATCAAACCTGACGACGACAAAGGAATAGAAAATCTCTCTCAATATATTATCCGCAACGCTTTCTCTCTGAAAAAGCTGAAGTTTGAAGAAGGTGATTCTTCAGTAATTTATCGCTCTAAGATGACACATGGAAAAAATAAGAAAAACTTCCAAGTATTTTCACCTTTGGAGTTTATCGCGGCAATCACACAGCATTGTGAGCCTTATTTTCAATTGACCCGGCTGTATGGTTGGTACTCGAATAGAATGCGCGGGGACAGAAAAAAGCAGGAAGAGAGGGAAGGGATAAAGAAAGAAGATGAGGTAGGCCAAGACAGTAGAATCATCGATATCCGGAATTATAAACCAAAGCGAATACCGCAATTGATGTGGCGGGAATGTATTAAAAAGGTGTGGGAGGTAGACCCCTTAGCGTGCCCTCATTGCGCTGGAGAAATGAAGCTGATAAGTTTCATTTACAAGAAGACAGTAATCAAAAAGATATTGACACACCTTGAATTGTATGATGAGAGAAAAAACCAGCGTGCACCCCCTATGGTGGTAGAGGAACATACCGAGTCAGTCAAAATAGTGCCATTTGACGATGGCTGGCCGGAGTACGAGGAGCTGTATATTGAACGAAATTAAAAAAATCTCTATAAGCTTCAATGGCGAAACCTGTGCAAAAATGGCTGGAATAGGGCAGAAAAAACAACTTTAGCCTTTCAACCTGGTTTATCACCTCTTGAACAGTCAAGACGGCTTGAAAGGGCGACTGAAATAAGATAGGGTGTACGAATTAATGAACAGATGGAAGGAATTTGCGAAAAAAGTTAGAGAAGGTTGATATATGGATGACTTATCACTTGCAGGCTGCCCGGTACCGACAAGAAAAAGAACCGCCACTCCACAGAAGATATGCGACGTATTACTCACCATCTCGACCTCCCCCTAATCTCCTGGGATGTCTACTCCTTTGAGGATGTCTACTCCTGGGATATCCGGCAC
>JAAELB010000869.1 GCA_024227155.1 Desulfobulbaceae bacterium | reverse complement strand
TCCCACCGGCTCGGGTGGACGGGCCTTTTCAAGTAGCGGTTGTAGAATGGAAATTACTTCCTTAAATATTTCCGCGGCCAGCATCATTTCGGCCAGAAACAGTGTGCCTTCCTGAAACTGGTCACCCACGACGGTCATGGCAAGGCGTGCATCTTCAAGCAATTCTATTACATCATCGCCCTGTTTGATCCTCGTATCAATCGTTTCAATGACCTCATCCTTTTTTAGTTCCACAAAACCCGTGGCCAAATCTTCTAACATAGCGGCGCCTCCTTTCCCTATATTATAATGGTATTCTTTTAGTCCTTTAGGGAATCACAGATAATATGTCAAGTTAATTATAGTATCATTCAATTTTTATACATGAACGAATATGGGGTTACCAGGATATGACAGAGTGGGCAGCGAATATAACTATATGTATTATGGGGATATTTATATATTTCAACTTACATTTCGGATACCGATCCGGTTTTCCCCGAATTCAGCAGAACAAAGAAATGGGGTTTACAGATAAGGGGTATTGGAGTATAATTCATTTCAAATAGCATTGTCGAAATTAACTAACATATAGTTATATCAACGATTTTTTATGTATTAATATAAATTTTATCAGATGGACATCAACTGATAGACACATTCGAGAAATGATATTTTTTGAGGAGATCGGTGTTGAACGGTACTATGGAGAAAAAGACAAAGGTCATTGAAGCAGCGGTTTCGGTCTTCGCTGATAAAGGATTCAGCGCTGCCACCATCTCTGATCTGGCCCGTAAGGCCGAAGTGGGGGAAGCCACTATTTATAACCATTTTAAAAATAAAATGGAAATTCTGCTAAATCTGCCCATTCCATATATAGAAGATTTTATTGCCGGTTGTGATGAGCAGCTCAGGGGGATCAAGGATCCTGAGGAAAAAGTGAGGAAATACATCTGGCAGACGCTGAGGTGGAGCCAGCAGCACAAAGATTGTATAAAAGTCCTGCTGCAAGATGTTGTCCCAACACCCCAGTACTACAATTCCAGGGCCCATGAAATTATGCAGGCAGCATTGCAGATCCTGCTCGGTTTTCTTGATGAGGGCAAAGAGCAGGGGCTGTTTAGAAAAGATGTCGACAGTCGCAAGTTTGGTCTCTTTGTGGTTGGAACAATCGGCTACATGCTGCTTGTTAAAATAATGTTAGGCACTTCTTTTGAACTACTTGAGGACTTTGATGAACTGGCCTCAACCCTGATAGCCACAATTAAGAATAACGGCAACGGCTCAAGGGTTGAGATTCACAAACTCAAGGACAAAAAGGAACGAATTCTTCTCGCAGCGGAGAAGCTGTTTTCTCAAAAAATGTTTGCTGAAACCACCATATCGGAGATCGCTAAAATGGCCCATGTGGCCGACGGAACCATCTATGACTATTTTGAGAACAAGGAAGCCCTGCTATTCAAGATATTTAACAAACGCATGCAAGATTTCATGGGAACCTATCACGAGACGATTTCGCCCAAAGGCGCCCGGGCAAAGCTGAAACATGCAGTTTTCCACTTTCTGTCATGGATTCAGGACAATCCTTCCTGGACCAGGGTCTATATCAAGGACATCGCGACCAATCCCAGGTTTTTCCTTTCCGATGAGCACCAGCTGAAACTAAGACATGATGAAAAGCTGCTTGGTATCTATTCCGAAGGAGAGGATCAGGGAGTTTTCCGTACCATGAATACAGATATATTCCTGGCGCTCTTCTTTGGTTCCATCTATTTCACTTCTCTCCCATGGGCACTTTTAAACCGGGAAGGCAGCCTGATCGCCGAGCTCGATGATCTGTTTGGTTTTCTGTTCAGGGCGGTAAGAAAGGCTTAGGTACTTATTTATTCGGTACAAATCTGCCAAGTGCTGCGATTATACCTAAAAATACACCATGGCAGCGATATTCCAAGCGATAGCCAAAAACAGATATAACAGTTGCAACCTTAATAGTCTTTGAAATTGCATTTTTACGCGAACCCTGAGTTATTGCAAAGTGAACCATCATTTAAGCGGCAGTTTTGTTTGATCTGAATTCATTGTTGTTTTTTTGTACTTCCCGTTTATCCAGTTATTGAG
>JAAELB010000868.1 GCA_024227155.1 Desulfobulbaceae bacterium | reverse complement strand
GTCAATAAGAATAGTTTACCAAAACAGCTTAGGCGTAATGCTACACGAACCATGTATGGCGGCAGGCCATAGCCTCTGTCCCCCCCCCTCTGTGTTGGCGTGGTGTTTGGGGGTATCATTGCATTGCTTGCCCCGTGTTGCGGTACCATGTATGATGGTAGGGCATAGCTTTTGTTCCCCCCTGTGTTGGTCGCATACACTTTGTCTGGACTGAGGTATGTACACATGCGATATAAAGAGAACTTCTAGAAGTATTTTCGAGATTAACGTTTAAGACGTCATAGTGTTTGTTCAAACCGCATATGCCTTCTTCTTTGATAGGCTATACATTGACAATAAAATAATTCTTTTTGTTGCGAATACATCGAGATGTGTATTATATTTTTCCTGAAGGGTTTAACAGATATATAATGCATCTTTTGATTATCAAAAATAAAAGTAAGATGAGTGAATACGACTCGAATGAGCATACATAAAAATTTATCAGCGGAGAATTTTGATTTTCAACATG
>JAAELB010000867.1 GCA_024227155.1 Desulfobulbaceae bacterium | reverse complement strand
GTTCCTAAACTGTATTAGCCTCTAAAACCTTATAATCCCCCAACAACTTATCTTCGGTCTCTTCTATCTCTATCTCGGTAGCTTTTTCTTTGTCCGCCATCACGTCTGTCGCGATCGCCTTCACTTCGTTCAGGTTTCTCCATAAGGGCTTTTCTGGAAAGACGGAATTTCCCTGTCTTCTGGTCAACACCGATTAGTTTTACTTTTACATCATCCCCTTCTTTGAAAACATCCTCTACTCTTTCAATCCGTGTATGGGATATTTCAGAGACATGGAGTAAGCCGCTTCTTCCCATGAAGTCCACAAAGACTCCGTAAGGCATTACGGTTTTCACTTTGGCATCATATACATCTCCTACAGTTGGTACGTAGGTGATCGCTTTTATCCGTTTTAAGGCAGCATCAATAGCTGCTTTATTTGAACTGGCGATATTCACTACACCGTTTTCTCCAACTTCCTCTATATTAATGATGGTTTCTGTTTCTGCCTGGATTTCCTGGATTACTTTTCCACCCGGACCGATAATCGCACCAATGAAGCTTTTATCTACGATGATCTCAACAATTCTTGGAGCATGAGGTTTGAGATCTTCTCTCGGTTCTTCAAGACTCTCTTTCATTTTGTCCAGAATATGAAGCCTACCTTCTTTAGCCTGCTCCAAAGCTTGTTCTAAAAGCTCGTATGGCAAGCCGTCAATTTTTATGTCCATCTGACAGGCGGTAATTCCGTTTTTCGTACCTGTCACTTTGAAATCCATATCTCCAAGTGCATCTTCATCTCCTAAAATATCCGATAAAATTGCCGTACGTTCTCCATCGGAGATCATACCCATTGCGATTCCGGAAACCGGAGAACTAATCTGCACTCCTGCATCCATCAATGCCAGTGAACCGGCACAGACCGTAGCCATAGAAGAAGATCCGTTCGACTCCAAAATATCTGAAACAATTCGTAAAGTATATGGAAAACCTTCAGGCATCACCTGGCGAAGGGAGCGAGCAGCCAAATTAGCATGACCTACTTCTCTACGACCAGGTCCACGCATAGGTCTTGTCTCTCCTACTGAAAATGCCGGAAAATTGTAGTGAAGGATGAAATTACTAAACGACAATTCCATCGCTGTATCAACCATCAGATGATCCAGCTTAGTCCCTAGAGTAAGGGAAGTCAGTGCCTGTGTCTCTCCTCTTGTGAAAACGGCTGATCCATGTGTTGAAGGTAGGTAGTCCACCTCTGTCCAAATGTGACGTATTTCATTTAATTGCCGCCCATCCAAACGAACCTTTTCTGCCAGAACCATGTCGCGTATCACTTCTTTTTTCAACTTGCCGAAATACGTTTTAGCCAGTTCGGCTTTTTCATCCATGTATTCACTGCCTTTTTCATCGGTCAGTGTTTCTATAACCTTTTCTTTTATTTCTCCAAGTTGCTCTTTTCTGGCTTTTTTATCCAAAAACCCTTTGGCTACTTTATGTAATGCATCTTTTGCGAGCGTCGCAATGTGATTTTTCAATTCTTCATCTTCGACTGACGGCTCAAGTTCCCTCTTTTTTAAGGCTTTTTCGCCTACCTTTTCCGCCAATTCTAATTGAGCTCGACACTGTACTTTTATTGCATCATGTCCTATCTTGATGGCTTGAATCAAATCTGCTTCCTGGCATTCTTTTGCTTCACCTTCTACCATAACCACATTCTCAAGAGAAGCAGCAACGATGATTTCCAGTTCGGCATTTTCTAGTTGGCTCTTATTAGGATTTACCAAATAATCCCCATTGACTTTCGCAACGCGAACTTCTGAAATAGGGCCATCAAAAGGAATATCCGAAACAGAAAAAGCTGCCGAAGCTGCCAGCGCAGCAAATGCATCAGGCAGTACTTCTTTTTCACCGGAAATAAGGTTGATGATCACCTGTGTGTCATACATATAGCCATCCGGGAAAAGTGGGCGGATAGCCCTGTCAACCAATCTTGATGTCAGGATTTCATAGTCTGAAAGTCTGGCTTCTCTTCGGAAAAAGTTGCCGGGAATGCGTCCGGCTGCAGCAAATTTTTCCTGATAATCAACGGAGAGGGGGAAGAAACTTTGTCCTTCCCGGGCTTCTTTTGCAGATACCACTGAACAGAAAAGCATGGTGTTTCCCATGCGAATAACAACCGAACCATCTGCTTGTGCAGCGAGTTTTCCGGTTTCAATAGTTACTGTTCTTCCATCTGGCAAATCAAATGAAGTAGTAATAGGAATCTTTTGTCCCATTTTAATATTTTAATTTTTTTAATAATTGCGACAAAGAAAGCAAATGTTAAATTGAATCTATGAACACAGGCTTCCAAACTGCCACTGTTAATAATACATTTTTTCAGTAGAGTACATACTGAAAAGAATCTGATGGGTGAGAAGTAGAAAGAAAGGAATAATGCAAAAAGAAAGTGTTTCCTGTTGTAATGGAAACACTTTCTTTTGTAGGTTATTTACGAATACCCAGTTTTTCAATAATATCACGATATTTTTGAATATCTTTTTTCGCAAGGTACTGAAGCAAACGTCTGCGTTTTCCTACCAGTGTCAACAACGCTTTTCTGCAGGAATGGTCTTTACGGTTCTCTTTGAGATGCTCGGACAATTTCGAGACGCGATACGTAAACAATGCGATTTGTGCTTCTGTGGAACCCGAATTTGTTTCCGAGCCTCCAAATTCTTTAAAGATCTCTGCCTTCTTTTCTTTGGTTAAATACTCTGCCATTTAATGTTTAATTTTAAAAAACCACTAGTGATTACGAAAATCAGTTATAGCCTTAGAATTTCCACGCTTTGCGGAAAGGCGGTGCAAAGGTAAGTATTTTAAGTAGAAAGGGAAAGAGCAGGAGAAATTAAAAAGTCAAAACTTCAAAAACTTGTAAGGGGTTGACTCCATCCCCCAGCAGGCCTGGCTGTTGAAGCTGGATGAATACGGCTGCCTGGTTCCGGGTTGTCATATCATAGATGGGGTGGAGGAATTGTCCGAAGCTCCCGTGCATCTCAGTGTGTATCCCAATCCCACTTCCGATTACCTGAATGTGTATTTCCGTTCGGAGCGGCCTGTGAAAAAGGGTATGTTCCGGGCATATGATGCTTCCGGGCGCCTGGTCCATTCTTTTTCGGCAGGCAGGAATGATACTACTTACATTATTCAGGTATGGTCATGGTCCAAAGGTGTGTATATCCTGCAGTATGTAGCGGAAGGAGAAGTTTGGTGGGCGGAGAAGGTGGTGGTGGAATAACAATTCGTTGTATTTGTTTGATTCGCTATATTCGCAAATTTGCAAATAAAACAAATTTGCGAATAGACATTATTGAGCTAAAGAATTATATATTTCGTCTTTTGCCTGTATCTTCCAGCAGAAAAGAGATAGCGTGTATCCCCGGCAATGAATCACTGCGCATGAATTGCTCCAAAGTAATAACATGCGTTCCGGGAATATCAAAATAAGCTCCTTCCTGTATAGGGATGCGTAAACTACAAGCCTCCCCCCTGCATTTGCCGTACCAAACTCCCGCTTTGTCTGCGAGTTCCATAGAAACGACTTCATTAATGCGCTCTCCCGTAGGGAATTTTGTAAAAATGCGAGTATATAAGTTTTGAAACGAATAATCAATTGAGTGATCTATTTGAAGGTACAAACCGTAAATCCGGAGGGTGTCCTCTATTTCAAATTGAAAATCCAATGTATCGGAGTAAGCCCATTCCTGAGTAGGAAGCTCATATTTTTGTTCGAATTCATATTTCGGACCACAGGCAAACATCCCAAATATCAAGAAAAAAGGAAAAAGGCGTATAGACATTAAAATAGCAGGGCTTTTATACTTTATTCATTAGTGAAGAAATCTCTCATTCTATCAAAAAATCCCTTGTCAGACTTACCGGGCTGAGGTTGAAAGTTTGGCTTTTCGCGCATGTCTTCCAGCATTTCCCGTTCTTCATCCGTTAGTTTTTTCGGTGTCCAGACATTGACGTGAATCAGTTGATCACCTCTTCCATAACTTTGTACAGAAGGCAATCCTTTTCCTTTTAAACGGAATATTTTTCCGGATTGTGTTCCGGCGGGGATTTTTATTTTTACGCGCCCGTCGATAGTTGGCACTTCTACCTGAGCACCTAAAGCGGTATTTGCAAAATTTATGTATAAATCATGTACGAGATTCATACCTTCCCGCTGCAATTGCTCATTCGGTTTTTCTACTATACTTATCAGCAAATCACCGGCAGGTCCTCCTTTCTGTCCTGCATTCCCCTTGCCTCGCATAGACAGTTGCATACCTTCTTCCACTCCGGCAGGAATTTCTATTTCAATGGTTTCTTCGCTATAGAGGCGGCCACCTCCTTTACATTTGGGACAATTGGCCGTGACCATTTGCCCTGAACCATGGCAAGTCGGACAAGCAACCGTAGTCTGCATTTGTCCTAAAAAAGTGCTTTTCACCTGGCGTACATAACCGGCTCCTCTACACGTGTTACACGTTTTTACCGAATTCTTATCTTTTGCCCCACTTCCACCACAATGTTGACAAGCGAGTTGTTTCTTTACTTTAATTTTTTTGGTAACTCCGTTGGCTATCTCGGGCAGTGTAAGCGAAATTTTTATACGTAAGTTACTACCTCTTTGTCCCTGACTTCTTCTTCTGGTTCTGGAACCTCCTCCTCCAAAAAAGCCTTCAAAGGGACTGCCTGAATCTCCGAAAATATCACCAAACTGTGCAAAAATGTCCTCCATCGACATTCCTCCTCCACTAAAACCGCCTCCACCGCCATGATCACTGACTCCAGCATGACCGTATCGGTCATATCTTGCCCGTTTATCATCATCACTTAAAACCTCATAAGCTTCTGCAGCTTCTTTAAAGTTTTCTTCTGCCTGTTTATCGCCAGGATTTTTATCCGGATGATATTTTAGGGCCAGTTTCCGATATGATTTCTTTATGGCGGCAGCATCTGCATTTTTCGATATGCCAAGTATTTCGTAAAAATCTCTTTTTGTCATGTCATTATGAATTGTTGCTCCCATCTTCAATATTTTTTAGCCAATATATTCGGGAAAGTGGATTGTCAAGGAGCCTGGCAATATGAAACCAAAAAGCTCTGTAGTTTATTTCCCTACAACAACCTTTGGGTAGCGAATGATTTTATCTTTTAATTTATATCCTGTTTCGATGGTATCTACAATTTTCCCTCTCAATTTTTTCGAAGGTGCAGGGATTTCAGTGAATGCCTCATGCAATTCAGGGTCAAAAACTTCTCCATTGCTAGTCATAGGTTCCAGTCCTTTTTGACTGAGTATATTGTACAGCTTTCCATATACTAAATTCACCCCTTCACTAAATACTTCATTATTGTTTTCATCTTCGGCATTTTTTTTCGCTCTGTCAAAATCGTCCAAAACCGGCAACAAAGCTGTCAAAGTGTCTTCTGCAGCCGTTTTCATTATTTCCAGTTTTTCGCGGATGGTTCGTTTCTTGTAATTGTCAAATTCGGCAAACAAGCGAAGATATTTGTCTTTCAGCTCTGCATTGTGCATTTTCAATTCTTCTAATTGCTTTTCCTGGTCTTCAATCTGATCATTTTTTTCTTCCTTTGCCTCTGCCTGCTGATCAATTACTTCCTGCTCTTGGAACTGACCGTTCTCTGGTTGCTCTTTGTTGTTCTTCGTTTTTTTTTCCTTCTTACTCATGATGAATGAAAGTTTAGTTCAAATTAGATTATCTAATTTTCAATCAATTTCTTTGCCACTGCCAAATGTCGGTCATTTTGGCAGCTTTATAATAATCTTTTTTCCAATAACTTATCAATTTCATTTAAAGTAAGGTTTACGCCTATAATAACACCCTTGGGATTTATCAGGAAAGTAGTGGGAACCTGTTTCACTTCATAGAGCCCCGCGATTTCAGCATCAAAAAAACGCATATTGGTTGCTTCATCCAGAATGTGATACTTCCATTTCAATCCATCATTCCGGATAGCACGTAACCATCTGTCTTTATTTTTTTCAATGCCAATACTCACAATTTCAAAGCGTTGAGCATCCTTAAACTTTTTGGCTGAATACTTATCATACAGTTGTACCAGTTGCGGATTTTCCGATCGGCATGGTCTGCACCAACTACCCCAGAAATCAAGTAACACATAATTTCCTTCAAGATCGGATAACTGCATCTTCTCGCCATTAGCCAGGGTCGCTGAAAAAGTGGGAGCCTGTTCCCCGTTAACAAATGCAGGCTTGAAATAGAAGTACCGACCAATAAAAAGTGCTATGACCCCTACAAGCAATATGTTTAAAATAGAATTAAAAATGGTTTTTTTCATTTTTTCAATTATTCAGAATATAAAAATGCGTAAAATGTGACTTTCACAATTTATTTTTGTAAATCTTTTATTTTGTGAATTTGTTCAGCTTTCATTTTCAGAAACAACTACCGGATAAGTTTTCATCTGCACACAATTCTATTAACTAAACAAACAACTAACAATGAAGCGATTCTTTACGTTGACTTTTGTTCTTACTTTTTCCCTTGGAATCCTAAATGCACAACTCCCGGATGGCAGTGCCGCACCGGATTGGGTATTGACGGACATTGATGGGAACACACACCATCTGTATGAATATTTAGATGCCGGAAAGACGGTGTTTATCGATTTTTTTGCTACCTGGTGTGGCCCCTGCTGGAACTATCACACTTCAGGAGCCATGGAAGATTTATACGACATTTACGGCCCTGATGGCACGGATGAGGTGATGGTATTTGCTATTGAAGCAGATGCCAGTACCCCTGTGAGTGAAATTTATAATAGCTCCCTGGGGGACTGGTCTGCCGGTACGCCTTATCCGATAATTGACGACGGAGATGGGAGTATAAATAATGCCTATAATATTAGTTATTTTCCTACCATTTATGGTATTTGCCCCAATAGGGCTATTACGGAAGTAGGACAAGTGTCAACGGCTGAACTATATGATTTCGCTCAAGGATGCCCGCCAATCGGACCACTCGCAGTAAATATCGGTGAAGTTACAGGGGTTGTTTGTTACGGTGATGATAATGGAAGCATAGAACTTATTATGGCCGGAGGAATACTTCCGTACACTTTTTCCTGGAGTAACGGCATGGAAGAAGCCACCATTAATGGACTTGCTCCAGACACGTATTCCTGTACTATTTCAGATGGCAATGGTGAAACTTTTGAAACCGGACCTATTGTAGTGGATGGCCCCTCCGCTCCTTTAGTGGTCACTCCTATTGTTTCCGATATAGATTGTTTTGGAAATCCTGGAATGGTTGAAATATCAATTACAGGTGGAGAGCCAACATATGATATTGGCTGGAATAATGGTTCTTCAGACACGAACGTTGAAACTTTTACAGCTCAAACTTTTAGTGTCAGTGTAACTGATGCGTATGGTTGTACGGAAGAATTGGATGACCTCACAATAAATGAACCCGAGTATCCAATAGCTGATGCGGGCGATATTGAAATTATTTCCTGTGAAACCCCTTCAATAAACTTGAATGGTTCCAATTCTTCTTCAGGACCGGATTACGCATATGAATGGACAACTATTGACGGGGTAATTTTATCCGGAGAAAATAGTGTAGCACCCACGGTTTTATCCGGAGGGACTTACACATTGAATGTAATCAATACAACGACTAACTGTACCTCTACTTCTGAAGTAATGATATTTGAAGATTTCATTTTTCCGGAATTAGAAGCCGGAGAACAGCAGGTCATTAATTGCGAAAATCTAACCGTCAGTTTGTCTGTCATCGCGCCTTCAGGTTCTTCTTATAACTATCAATGGACAACAAATGATGGCAATATCCAATCAGGAGCAAATACAGTACAGCCTACAGTGAATCAGCCAGGCAACTACACGCTTTCTGTTCAAAATAATACAAATGGATGTGAATCGAATATATCGGTTTCCGTATTGGAGGATTTCACTACTCCTGAAGCATTTGCCACCGGCGGTAGTTTGGACTGTAATGTACAAAGCGTGCAGATCTCAGGAAGTTCGGACATGGAAAATGTAATATATAGTTGGACAGGACCGAATGGATTCACTTCTAATGAACAAAACCCCGTAGTAACTGAAGGTGGAACATATACACTTACGGTAACGAATCCCGATAGTGGCTGTCCCATATCAGCAAGTGCAGAAGTAAACGTTGATTATGTAATTCCGGATATTTCCGTTGCAGGCGGCTCTATTACTTGTGCAAATGCCTCCGTTCAATTATCTGCCTCTTCAACTACCGAAGGAGTTGCTTATCAGTGGACAGGACCAGAAGAAGTCGCTTACGATATTCCCGGCCCTGAGGTTTCCCAAGTTGGTTCATATTCTCTGACAATCACTGCTCCTAACGGATGTCAAAACTCAGCTACTCTGGTTGTTCAGGAAGACCTAGAAGCTCCTGTAGCAAATGCCGGTGAAAACGATGTCCTCAATTGCAATGCAAGTAATCTTGTTTTATATGGCTCTGCTTCTTCAACAGGTGTGAACTTCACTTATTCCTGGACAACTGAAAATGGCAATATTCTATCCGATGAAAACACCTTGACACCTACTTTAGATGCTCCCGGCATTTACACCCTTAATGTTCAGAATACAGATAACGGTTGTGAAGCAAGCAACTCCGTTGAAATCACCCTGGTATCTTCAATTGTTGCAGAAATCAGTGAATTGCTGGACGTAAATTGTCCTGGAGATTCCAACGGAAGTGCTACAATTAGTGCAAGTCAAGGTGCTCCTCCCTACACATACGCATGGTCCAATGGCGAAACTACGACCACTACTACAGGATTGAGCACAGGCATATATACAGTGACAATCACCGATTCTGAAAACTGTTATGAAATTTCTTCAGTGACTATTTCACAACCTGAAGCATTAGCTGCAAATGCTTCTACGACAGCCCAATCAGCTTATGGATTGGACGACGGTATGGCTTCCTGCACTCCTACAGGAGGAACAGCACCCTATTCCTATATCTGGAGCAACGGCGCAACTACTTCAAACTTAGAAAATTTGGCACCCGGAAGTTATTCTTTGACAATTGAAGATTCGAATGGCTGTACAAGTTCTCAAACAGTCACCGTAAGTAGTTTCGATTGCCTGGTTAGTGCGAATGTACAGGCAACAAATATAAGTTGCAATAGTGTTAATGACGGTGCGTTGTCCGTCTCTGTCGCAGGAGGAACAGACCTTCTAAGCATTTTATGGTCGGATGGGAGCGAAGGTGCAGATATTAATAACCTTGTTCCCGGAAATTATGACGTCACGGTCACGGATGCAAATAATTGTCCTTTCGTTGCCAGCGCTTCTATTTCAGAACCGGCAGTGTTACAAGCAAATGCATCCTGGACAGATGAGTCAGCAGCAGATGCTGTTGATGGAACCGCTACGGCAAACCCCACAGGTGGAACAGCACCTTACATGTATCAATGGAGCAATGGAAGTACGGAAGTTACTATTAGCGACCTTGTACCAAACGAATATTCGGTTACCATTACCGATGCTAATGACTGTACGACCGTTCAAACATTTTCTGTAGTGCCTTTCAGTTGTACCTTGAGCATTGATTATACTTTTGTAAACGTAAGTTGTTTTGGAGCGAATGACGGTCAGATATCTTTGAATTTAGACGGTGGCATCGCTCCTTATTCATATAACTGGTCCACAGGTGATAGCACTCCATCAGTGACGAGTCTTGCATCCGGCACTTATGAAATCACGGTGACAGATGATAAAAACTGCCCTGCAATTGTACAGGTCGAAGTCGAAGAACCCACTGAACTGATCACTACCATTTCAAAAATACAAGATGCTCAATGTATTGGCGGCAACGATGGCTCAATCACAGTTGAAGTAGAAGGAGGTACAGGAGAATACACTTACAGCTGGTCAAATGGAGCTACCTCCAATACTGTTTCTTTCTTACCTCCGGGCAGCTATACGGTAACGGTTAATGATTCTAACGGATGTGAATCCATCAATGAAGCGGAGGTCGTATTTGAAGATGTAACGCTGCCAACCGTTGTTCCGCAGGATGTAACGGTTTATCTGAATGAAAATGGATATACATTTATCACGCCGGATATGCTTGATATGAACAGCAGTGATAATTGTGGAATCGCTGAGATGACAGTTGATGTAAACGAATTTGATTGTTCCAATATCGGAGTAAATACGGTATCTCTTTTTGTTGAAGATGTAAATGAAAATTCCAATTCCGCTATGACTACAGTTACAGTTTTGGATGATATGGCACCAGTAGCAGTAGCGCAAAACCTGAGTGTTACTTTGAATGAAGAAGGTTTGGCTTCTATTGATGTAGCTATGGTGGATGATGGAAGCTATGATAATTGTGGGATTCAATCCATTGAACTTAGTCAATATTCTTTCAATTGCCAAGATGCCGGAGAAAATACTATCAACCTCACCGTAACTGATAAATCAGGAAATATGAATACGACTACTGCTTTAATTACAGTTACTGTTCCTGATCCAATGGATATTGATGAAGTCACCTTTACAGATGTTCTTTGCGCAGAGGGTGTGGATGGTTCTGCCTCAGTAAGTATTTTAAATGGTTCAGCACCTTATTCTTATACCTGGAGTAATGGTTTAACGGAATCTGACATAAGTGGGCTTTCCGCAGGTACTTACGAAGTGGTGGTAACAGACGCAATGGGTTGTATTGTTACTACAACTATTGAAATTGCCGAGCCTGCAGCTATTGAAATGACCATTAATGCTATTACGAATGACACGGATAATAGCAATTCAGGAGCTATAGAAATTGGCATCAATGGCGGAACCGGTGAATACACATTCCAATGGAGTACGTTGGATGGAGAGGTCGTATCAACGGAAGAAGATCCCACAGGGCTATCAGCAGGCGATTATATAGTAATAATAGCGGATGCCAATGGCTGTACTTATTCTTCTGATCCAATTACCGTAGATAATGTTGTGGATATTTGGGATCGACAGATCAATCCCGAATTTACATTGATACCTAATCCGACCAAAGGAATAACTACCCTTTCTGTTAATCATTTAACGGAAGATGCTTATCTAACGATCAGTAGTATTACAGGCAAAGCAGTCTTCAATCCTCAATTGATAACTGCTCAAACCCTTAGGAAGGAAATCGACTTATCGAATTTAGCCAGCGGCATTTACTTCGTCCAGTTGCGTACATCCGATAATATCATTACAAAGAGACTTATTTTGAGTAAGTAAATACAGGATTCTATTCCTATTAAAAAGGCTTGAGCATATTGAATGCTCAAGCCTTTTTTCATATGTTTATTGAGGGTGTGTCGGTGATTACATAACAATCAGATATTCAGATAATTGACATAAAATAAGGCGGGATAAAAACCCC
This sequence comes from Desulfobulbaceae bacterium, assembly GCA_024227155.1. Classification (GTDB taxonomy): domain Bacteria; phylum Desulfobacterota; class Desulfobulbia; order Desulfobulbales; family Desulfocapsaceae; genus Desulforhopalus_A. The sequence continues at coordinate 1,757 of JAAELB010000867.1, read as the reverse complement.
GAAATTCCCTAAAAAAGGGTATATTTCGGGGTATACAAATTATTTCGTTAGATGCAAGCTACCAAATATTATTCGGAACTTCTTTTTACAGAGCAAGAAATGCGAGATAAGCGCTGGGAACAATTCATCAGCACTAAACTCGGAAAGCTCTATTTAACAATACCTTTTAAAGAGATAGCTAGTCGCTATCCAGCTAAGAAAAACAATTGTGGAGCGAAGCCTATATTCAGTCTTAAAGGCGGGATAGGACTGATGTTCATAAAAGGCTATCTGAATAATTGTTCGGATGAAAAGATCGTGGAACAATTGAACTTTAATTGGGCCATGCAGCTTTTCTGCGATATTCGTTTGGGGGAAGGAAAGATGATTAAAGATCGTGGGATTATCAGTCGCTGGCGTAGCTATCTGGGGACTCATTTGAAAGAGGATGAGATTCAAAAAGTATTAGTGTCTCACTGGTCTGAACATATAGAGCAACAACAGACCAATGTAGCAGATGCGACCTGTTATGAATCCTATGTTCGTTATCCTACAGATGTAAAATTACTGTGGGAAAGCCTCCAGTGGGTACACAAACAAATGGGTGCTTTGTGTGCTTATTCCAAAACACCTCATCCCAGAAACAAATACCGGGACATCAAGGAAGCTTACAGGTCATACAGTCGAAAACGAAGGAAGTCCCACAAAAAAAACCGGCGCTTAAGAAAGCGTTTACTGTACTTACTCAATAAAATGCTTGGACAGATCAGTCCGTTGATTGGTTTATGGAAAGTCAGTTTTGAATTGGGCAAAAAGGCACCGGTAAAAGCAGATTTCTTTACCCGATTGAAGCTAATCAAGCGAGTATATAAACAGCAACAATTGCATTATGATCGTCCGGATGTTCGCATACCCAGCCGAATCGTTTCTCTTGCTAAACCCTACTTGCGGCCCATCGTTCGGGGCAAGGAAAACAAGCGGGTAGAATTTGGAAAGAAGGTACATAAAATGATGGTGGGTGGAATTGGTTTTATTGAACATTGGGATTATAATGCTTTTCATGAGGGGAACAGAACAGCTAGAACCATTTGGAAACATAGAAACTATTTTGGGGGATGTGCTCACTTTGGCGGAGATCAGATTTATGCTACTAATAAAAACAGAAGGTATTGCACGAAGAACGGTATTTTCACTGGTTTCAGAAGAAAGGGCAGAGCAGGTAAAAATGAAGATCAGGCAAAGTTACTGAGAAGCTTGATCGCAAAACATCGAGCCACTGTATTAGAGGGTAGTTTCGGAAATGAAAAAAATCATTACGGACTCAACAAAATCAAAGCCAGGACAGAGCACACTGAAAATGCCTGGATTTTCTATGGTATGATGTGTGCCAATGCTATGAAAATCGCTAAAAAAATGAATGCGCCTCCCTAAAAAAATGGCGTATTTAGCATACCGTAATTAGAAAAATCAGGCTGCATCCGTCCCCAAGCGGCACTGATTTGTATTTGGTGAATTTTTATATCTCACCAGTTATTTGTAAATTATCTATATATGTTGCAAAATGCAATCAAAATCAGACAAAATTTAATTCCGCCAAGCAATCCTTAGCTCTGAATTCTGTATTTACAGACAGGGCCTATAGAAATGAATAATGCTGTTGGAGAGTATGATGACTTTGTAGGGGGCGTACTAAATGGATTTCCTCTGGACGCTTTGAATTATTGCGATATTTCATACAATGATGTGCAACAAAAATACATAGATTTCCAGAATTTCAT
>JAAELB010000866.1 GCA_024227155.1 Desulfobulbaceae bacterium | reverse complement strand
TATTTCGAGGATCATTTTTACAATATTTTTTCCAAGATCGTGCACATCCCCTTCTAAGGTTGCCAGTATGATTGTTGCTTTTACAGGAGGAGGTTTATGCTCAGAAGGGTACAATTCATTCATGACTGAAATTACTGCTCTGCCTGCCAGCATAACCTCTAATAGATTGAAATTTTCAACGGTGCATTTATCACTTAAGCTTGTCATTGCCGGTTCAATACACTCCGTAACAATGCGACTACTTTCAACACCGTTCTGCATCATTTTCTGAGCCTCAAGGATTGCCTGGTGCTGATCGCCTTCTTTAAGATACTCAATCAGAAGCTGTATGCTTTCATTGATGGAAGTAATATCATTCATTATTTGCACTCCATTACTAAAATTTTGTGTCTATTCAGCAGTACAACCGGGGCTACGGCCTCTATAATTTGATCATCATTAACAACATTAGCTGCATGTGCCGAGCCCACCAAAAAGTTAGCCAAAGCGGTCAAAAGGTTGTGTACGATTGAAGGCGTTTTCTCATGAATAGCTGCCTCTTCAGACCCTGGCAAAAGAATAAGGCCTCCCTGCAACAGGAAGCCGCCAGAGCCGTTCCATGTCGGATATTCTGTCTCGTCCCCGATTCCATCTCCTTCCCTACGCCGCTCCCTCTTTGGTGCTGTCCCCTGACGCACCCCATAGGTGTATTGTCCGTTAGGAAGACTTGCCGATACAAGGAAAGATAGAGAAGCCCCATCACTTGTCTGGTCATGGATTTTTTTTCCATCCGGCCCAGCGACACGAAGCAACAAAAAAGAGGTTCCTGGAGTTCCCTCAACCAAAATGCCATCCTGCTGAAAGCTGATCTCAGCTCCCTCCTGGACACTTATGTTGGATGTTGATATATAAAAAAGCTATCAAAGTCGACAGAGTAAATTGCAGTAAAGGCCCTTTCATGATATCACCAATTATATTAGATTCTTCTGACCTCGGTCTTACATGAGTATAAGTGTCTATTGTTAACTCTATAGTATCACTATGAGGTACATTGTGGTACCTAAAAAAATAAAGTATCATTAGATTAGTTATCCTTTGCCAACTTTTTGAATTGGGGTCGGGCCACGCTAACTCTCTGTAAATTCGTGATTAACATGCCAGTAAAAGGTGTTTTTACCTCCTATATTGTCATTATTGCTATCAGAATTGGCATTATAGGTATTAACTTCTTCTCGCAGTTGAAATCCTCCATCACTTTCGAGTATCTTCCGCCCTTTGGCACGTAAACCCAGATTTTCTTTGATTGTTTCAACAAATTTTCTACTCCCCACTGCTATGCTTTCAGTCCAGTCAGCTTGTCGGGGGTTATTACCT
>JAAELB010000865.1 GCA_024227155.1 Desulfobulbaceae bacterium | reverse complement strand
TTTTATATTCAAAATGGTTCCTATTTTTAATTTATTTTTCTTCCCTTAATTTCCAATTTGTAGATTTGTGAAAGGTCTCCACCTTCAATCACAATAGTTTACCGACATCTTGTCCACCATGTAACGTTCGCTCGGAGGTCGTCACCAAGGTGCAAGCCGTCAGTCCTACCTCTCAGACCGAAGCGCGAGCCCCTTAGATTTAAGCCCCTACACGACACCCTCAGTCACGCGGGTCAGGGATCAAAGGACGCGATATACGACTCTCTCCATCTTAACAGGGGATATGGGGAGACAACGCAACTGTTCTATATAATTTCTATAGGATTCGCATGCACATTACTTAATACATGTATGCATATATATAAATCAACACGAGTATCATTTTCAATAATAATAATGCTATTTATTTTCGTCATTTGATTACATAAGACAAAATGTTCAACAGAGCCCAGCAAATACCTCGTGAGCCAACAAATGCTCTAAGATTTATATCAATCAAAAGTAACAAACGCGATCGCTTACCTAGTTTTCAACTATTACTTCTATCCTTAAAAAAAACTATCTCCAACTCTTTTGATTGATCCCCGATCCCGTGACTATGCCACAATGACTAGTGCGTGTTTCTCACACCACGTCCTATCACCAGCAAAGATTGAAGTCGAGTGATGTTGCCAATTTCATGGCCCTTATATACTACATCACCCAGTCTGCTCGCCCTTTGTTCAAACCCGCCAGGTGACGAGACATGACCCCCGCCAGAGATCCGGACCCATAACCGCCCAGGTATTCTGACAAGCAGTGACGTAGGATCTTTTTATCACCCCTTTTATAGCTGTTTTCTAACTTTCCTTCGTATTGGAACTTTCAATTGCCCA
>JAAELB010000864.1 GCA_024227155.1 Desulfobulbaceae bacterium | reverse complement strand
TATGAAATTCCAATCCTTTTTCACCACTGGTCACAGAATGAGGTTTGTACCCTAGCTTTGACAGAGATTCTTCCAGAATCTCGTTCTGTTCAGCCTGATCATCAATAATGAGTATTTTTTCGCCATCCCCTTTCACCAGTTATTTTTTCTCTTAAATCATTCTCCCCACTTGACTTTTTTCTTACCATCTGGAAAGAAGATTTCATTTTTCTCGATTTTTACATTGGCATCTTAGAGCTTCATTCGAAATCTGTGCTTGTGAAGTCTACGCTTATCCGAAGTCTACGCTTATCCGAAGTCTACGCTTATCCGAAGTCTACGCTTATCTGTTGTTTTTTGAATGAATTTAGTGAAGGTACTTATCCCAGCTTACTTTCCGTTTAACGGGGCCAGGTAATAGTATGAATAGAAAAAACCTTTTTCGCCATGAGGCTTTGCTGCTTCTCAAACTGACGGGCCCTATTTTGCTCGGCCAGTTGTCCCAAACCAGTATGGGTTTTGTCGATACTGTGATGGCCGGCAGGGTCGGCCCCGTGGACCTGGCAGCAGTGGCGGTTGGTTCCAGCCTCTTTTTCCCTATCTTTCTCTTTATGGTCGGTCTTCTCAGTGCTGTGACCCCCCTCACAGCCCAGGCCCATGGCCGACGAGATTCCAAAGATGTTTTTCATTCACTCCAAAAGGGCATTGTCGTTGGTTTCTTCTGCGGAATAGTCACCATGGTTATCATGTGGAATATATCGCCAATTTTTCAAATACTTCAGGTATCCCCAGAGGTCGCCTCCCCCGCCAGGAAATATATTTTTGCGGTCTCCTGGGGACTTCCTTTTGCAGGAATTTTCCTTGCTCTGCGCAGTGGTGGTGAAGGAGTCTCTCTAACCCGTCTTTCAATGCTGGCAAGTTTCACCGGACTGTCTGTTAATATCGTTGCCAACTATGTTCTTATTTTTGGCAAACTTGGACTTCCTGCAATGGGTGGGGTTGGATGTGGTTGGGCCACTGCCATTTCCATGTTTGCGATGATGCTCACAATGGCTTTACTCCTACAAAGAAGCAGGGTTGACGGCGTAGTCAATCTGTTCAGTCGACTGGATGGTACCCTTTTCCGTTCAATGGGGCAATTTCTCGTTTTAGGCATGCCAGTTGGACTTTCTCTTTTTGTCGAGTGCTCTATCTTCGCCATCATCTCTTTACTTATTGCCCGGTTCGGCCCAGAGATAGTATCCGCACACCAGATAGCTTTAAATTTCACCTCATTGCTGTTTATGATACCACTCAGTCTATCCATGGCTCTCAGTATACGTGTTGGCTATTCTATTGGTGAAAAGCAGCCTGTGAGAATGAAAATAATCGTGCAGACAGGTCTATTTCTGGCATTCTGCTTCGCCTGTGGTACCTGCCTTTTCATTGTTATCTGCGCCAATCCAATAGCTCTTTTGTATACCAAAGATATCATCGTGAGGGAAAGAGCAGTACATCTTCTGCTCTTTGCGGCTCTTTTTCAGCTCTCCGATGCGATACAGGTTAACTGCTGTGGTGCCCTGCGTGGATGTAAAGATACAGCAGTACCCATGTTTCTGATGATATTTGCATACTGGGGAATAGGGCTGCCTGTCGGCTATGGGATCGGCATCATCGGCCTCGGCTCCATCCAACCGGGCCCGGAGGGTTTCTGGATAGGTCTGATCTGCGGATTGTCGATATCTGCTATCCTTCAGGGGAGAAGACTCTACAAAATGGTTGGCCGCCTCCAGGACGCTCGGCCTCTCTCCGTTTGACTAACCTGCACTACAGTGAAAAAACTGCTACGCCCAAAGTAATTGTTAAACCCGCTTGGCAAAAACACCTCGACATTGTCATTGAGGTCCTTTCAGGACTGCACGGGGCTCCTTCGAAGGATTTTAAACTGGGAGAAAACACCTTTCAGTGGTAATTTATAGTACCAATTGATGATTTCTTTATAGACCTTGAGAAGGTGTTCTTCCAAACATTTTAAAAAAAATAGACAATTATGAACCCGAACACTCAACCCATAAACAGACTCCATAAATGTAGCATCTTTTTCATCATTGCCTGTTGTTTTTTTACTCCTTTATCTTCTTCGATAATGGGTGTCACTGCAATATTGTTCTGTCTCTTCTGGATAGGATCAGGGAATTTTAAAAAGATGCCACTTTTATTTTTCAAGAACCCCCTTGTTGCCATAGCATTGCTACTCTTTGCTTTGCTGGTAGCGGGTGTTTTTTATAGCCCTGCCCCCCTTGAAGACTCCTTGACATACTTAAAAAAATATCGGGAATTATTTTATTTTGCCGTCGTCATGTGTCTGTTGCAGGGAAAGACCAAGTCAGCTCGGTATGCTGAAAACAGTTTCCTTGCAGGCTCAGTATTATTACTCCTACTCTCATACGCCATGTATTTTTCTCTTATCCCCAATGAACGATATGGCTATTCCAATGTGTATCACATTACCCATAGTTTTTTTATGGCGGTTCTCGCCTTCTGGTGTTTACAGAAAATGTTTGCTTCGGCCTGGTACTACGCAACTTTCTGGATAGCTCTTTTTATTCTGACCACCATTAATCTTTTTTATATTGCTCCCGGTCGTACCGGAATGGTGGTATTTATCGCCCTTTTACTGCTCACACTTTTTCAACGCCTGCGTTTTGCCCATGTATTTATAGCAATACTTGCAACATGTACCATAATAATGGGAGCATTCTTTAGCTCTGAGAACTTTTCAACCCGGGTTACAGAAGCTGTTGATGAAATTCAAAATTACCAGGCTGGATCGTCAAGAACCTCTCTGGGGATGCGCTTTGACTGGTGGCAGAACAGCCTCACACTAATAGAAGAAAAACCTCTCTGGGGGCATGGAACAGGGTCTTTTAAAACAGTACAGGCAAGACTAATTGAAGATACAGATACAATGGCTTCCGACAACCCTCACAATGAATATCTGTTGATTGGTGTGCAAATTGGCTATATTGGCTTAGCTCTTTTTGTAGGTTTTCTTGGCGCTCTCTTTCTTTACTCTTTTAAACTGGCAGTGCACCAAAGGTATGTACTTCAAGGAGTTGTTACTGCAATGGCGTGTGGCTGCCTGATGAACTCTTTTCTTCTCGACTCACATCAAGGCCATTTTTTCACTATTTTATCAGCTATTCTATGTACGGTTCCTGATGCAACCACCCCAGCTGAGCTCCCCTCGTAATCAACTCTGCAGGAACCTGATCTGAACAGATCAGGGACAGTTTTTTCTTGTTTTTTATAAAAAAATATTTTTCTAAGGTGCTAATGGCAATGACACCCTCACCTCGGTAAACACTCCTGGTTCGCTGCTGATTTCTATTCTGCCGCCATGCTCTTCTATTATTTTTGCAGAAAGTGCAAGACCAAGGCCTGTACCATCATTTTTCGTTGTGAAATATGGGTCAAATACCTTTTTCAAATTTTGGGGCGTTACCCCTTCCCCACTATCCCTTATACAAATCTGTACTAAGTCATTTTCCCTTTTCAAATGAACAGCAATAACTTTAGATTTGTCTTCAGCAACTGTAGTTAATGCTTGAATTCCATTGAGGAATAGGTTGAGCAGCACCTGGCTCAACTTATCACCGTCTACATGCACAGTGCACCGTTCCTGATTACAATGATTCTCAATGGTAATCTGATATGACTTTGCATCCAATTCAACCAACTGTATGGTCTTTTCAATAATATCATTAACCACAAGCTGTTCTTTGATCAGTTGTGCCGGTTTAGCAAAATCGAGCAATTCCCCAATACTTCGATTAAGTCGATCCACCTCCTTCACCAGGGTATCAGTATTGGAATATTCAAGACTCCCCTGTTCGAAATGGGCTTTTAAAAGAAGCGCCAAACCTTTTATGGAACTGAGCGGATTTCTTATTTCATGGGCAACCCCAGCGGCCATTTTTCCAAGCGCTGCGAAACGTTCATTTCGATGCAATAACTTTTCCAGGTCTTTGAGCTCAGTCAAGTCACGAATAAGCAACACCTCTCCGGAAAAATTTCCTTTATTATCCACAACAGACCTTGAAACAAGATGTACAGCTTTCTGCCTGTTCTCAGTAAATTGTAATATTACTTCGGCCTCAATTTCCCCCTCCTTCGATAATTCGCCCGCCAACATTTCAGAAACTTCAGCATGTAGAATCTGTACGGGTTTTTCACCAAGAAGGATATTTTTTTCTTTTTCCAAAATAGTGCAGGCTGCACCATTACATACCTGAATAACACCTTCGCTGTCCGTAGCCAATAATCCCACAGGCAAAGATGAAACCATACTGTCGGTAAAGGCCCTTACATTTCCAAGATTACGCTCTGATCCCTTTAATCCACGCAGGGTTAAAAAAGACAAACCTCCACCCACACCAACCAGCACAATGATAATAAGTTGTAAGACAATTTGCAGAAATTGCCGTTTAAGAGGGGTATCAAACTGATCAAAATCAAGTTCAACAATAAAAACCGGATTCAGATCTTTGAGACGTCCCATTTCATCCTTCATCGATTTATAGTGGGGATGATGGCTAAACCTGCCTCCTCTCCCCCTTGACCCTCCACCATTTCCCATCAGCATCGGAGGCAAATATTTCGTTGCGACAAGAAACCTACTGTTGTTATTCCCGGCGTCCTGGATCAATCTAGAAGCCAAAAGCACACCTTTTTCCTGGTAAATCTCACTGGCAACAGCCATCTCATCCTTGGATAGCATCGCACCTTCCGCAAAACTCTTTCCTGCTCCAAGAAGTACTTTCCTGTTATCATCAGTGATGAGAACAGCATTCACTCCTGGTTGCTCCGCTGCAAGATTTAAGATATCCTGCATATGTACATCCCATTTTTGCCAACTTGAAGACGAGCGCATATTAGCTCTTACAGCTTCACGTGCAGAGCTACCCACAAAGCGCATAATTGTGAGACCTTTTTGCTCCAGCGACTCTGAAATGAGCTCTTTTTCCCGCTGGAAATTGGTTACTGCAAAAAATGCGAGCAGTACCAGAAGCAACAGACAAGCTATTGATAATATCCAGGGAGAATAATCAAGAAGGGTGTTCTGGCGTTGGCCTTTCTTTTTCCACATCGTCATAGTTGGTAATTTTTTCCAGAATCACTTTTGAAATCATATAGGTTGGCACGATTCCTTCATCACCCATGGGTCCGGATGCAAGGGTCTGCCCGCTGATCATTGGGTTATCAGATGCGTAGTAGGCGTACCTCGTTTTCATACCTACAGGGATATGTCCCTGTATAATTGCGCCACTGATGGCACGCTGGTAATGTCCTCCTTCCATCTCAAGCCCGATGGCTCGCCAGCTCGATGAATGAAACCGCCCCAAGACATCTCGGTTTTGTAAAGAGGTGCCCAGCACCGTAAGCATAGGGCCCACATAGACATCAACCTGGTCACTAAAATCCTCTTTTTTCAGATCATTATCAACAATATAATTATTTGCCGTGCCCTCCATGACGTGTGCTGTTGCAAGCATAATGTCGCCTTTTTTCCCAGGTAACACTCCAGCCTTACCCATTATTGAAATTGATTCAATTGTAAAGACAACATCGTCGCCATTGACCTGCCCGGGACTCAACAGCTCATCCATGATGTCAAAGGCCTGTGTGCCGAAAGCATAGTCAATTACGATAAGAACCGGACCCTTTTCTTTTAGCAGGTTGAAATTTATATTAAGATCAGGGTGAAGCTTTGATTCTTCAAGCTGAGTGAGGTCTATAATATTTATATCAATTGTTGAACCGGAAGTGTCCTCAAAAAAACTAAACCCATGATTTTCAGCATAACTGACTATTTCTTCATCCAGATCGCGAAGCCCGCGTATCATATCGTAAAGATCAGTAGATATTTTTTCTTCAGAGGTGCCCAGTGCTCCAGGGCCGTAGATGATATTTCGCATGGAGTGCATGTTGGCACTGATAATATGCAAGGGTCGTTGTTGGAAGTTCTTCTCGTAAAGATGCTCTTTTAGACTCTCGGCCCATTGAGATGCATATTTCTGGTGATTTATCATCTCATGCAAAGATGGTGTAAAGTACACAGTCAACTCATTTGCACCTGCCTCCTGTTCATCTAAAACCCTTTTTCCGATACCATAAACGATTCTGAATAAACCACTATTTGCACCGTTTTCTAGTCTGCTCTGTTCAAGATATTCGTAGGTTTCACGGGTCTCTTTGTAGGTTCGTCCTAAAATGATAGATAAATTCCAGATCGCCTGCTCAAGCTTTTCACCATCAATATTATCCTCCGATGTTGCAACCAGTTCAAGTTCACTCCATTCTGGACTGATCCCTTCTACCCGGTTACACACCTGTTGGAATATTTTCTGAGCTTCAATGTTTAAAAAAGTGATATGGGTCAGAATGTCGTATATCTCGCTTTTCCCGGTGGTAATGACAAAACAGAGCTCTTTTTCAGATACCGCATATGAAGCACGTCTTCTCTTGTGGGGCACGATCATTTCAAAAGAGGTATCCTGGAAATCTTCCTGGGCAGTAAGGATTACCCTGGAACAGTTTTCAATCCCTTTTGGCATACGATCAATCACATACTCTAACCCTTTAAGTTCTACAATCCTTCCATCTGTCATAGAACCATATATTTCCGGACTCAGCTGCTTTAAAGCATCGGCTAATTTCTCACCAACTTTACCTGATGGTTTATATGCACCCTGTAGAGTCAGTGCATCAGCGAGGATCTTGAAAGTACGAATGGCATGGCGCGCTTTTTGTGACTTTGATAATTCCTGCATCTTGCTCCTTCTGTAATATAGCGATTCCCCCTTTCACTTTCAAACTCTCCAAAAAGGGGCTCCGGATTTGGTGAGATCAGCTGTAAGACAACTATCTCCTAGTATATTATACTATTTTACGAAGAATCATAAAAAAGACGCACAAAGCCGACAATATTTATGAAAATGAAGAAACTATGAAAACAGACAGCTCGTTTACGAGGGGAGGAAGGATCCGAGGGCGGAGATCAGTTCAGTTCTGCCCTGTCCGGTTTTGGCAGAAAAAAGTACCCGTTCTTCTTTTGATACACCGTGGCCAGCATCGAGCAACTTAGCATTTTTTCCTCTGATACTACCTGACACCTTGTCAATTTTGGTATAAACAGGAAGGCATGGAATGTTGTTTTGCCGAAGCCAGTCAAAGAGTTGTGTGTCCTTCGACTTTGGCTCATGGCGTATATCAACTATTACCACGACACATCTCAGGGTGGATCGGTTTTCCAGGTAAGAGGAGATCAGAGATTGCCAGGCATTCTGCATCCCTTTGGGAACCTTGGCGAATCCGTACCCTGGCAAATCGACCAGGTGGAACTGGTTGCCCACCTGAAAATAATTTAATCCTTGGGTTTTTCCTGGCCTCGAACTCACTTTAACGAGTTTTTTCCGGCCAAGCATTTTGTTGATAAGGCTGGACTTGCCTACATTCGAACGGCCGGCAAAAGCAATTTCAGGCAGTTCTGCCTCTGGCAGTTGCTTGAGACTATGCACGCTCAGGAGAAAATCAACTTTGGAAAAATCCATACACTTCTCCTTAAATAATTAGTGCCTTAGTCCTGAACTTCTGTCATAAAAAAAACAAGAAATCAGGAGAGTGTTTTAAATTTAATACCTGAGGAAATGACGAGTTAAATAATTTTATTCAGTGCATACTCGATAATCCCTTCAGCACCAATTTTTTTAAGCTGAGGAATAAGATCCCGAACGATGTCCTCAGAGACAACTGTTTCCACCGAATACCAGTCCTGATTGTAAAGACTTGCAACGGTAGGTGCGTTAAGAGATGGAAGTACCGCTACAATATCATCAAGTTTGCTGCTGGCAACATTCATCTTTAAACCAACAATGCGATCGGCATTAAGAGACCCTTGAAGCATCAGTACAATATTCTCTATTTTTTCTCTTTTCCACGGATCTTCCCAAGCCTTTTTATTGGCAATAAACTGAGTATTGGATTCCATCAACTGATGAATAATACGCAACCCATGGGCTCTTATTGTACTTTCCGTCTCTGTTACTTCAACTATAGCATCAGCCAACCCAGAGACAACCTTTGCCTCGGTTGCACCCCAGGAAAATTCAATATCAACATTAATCTTTTTCTCTGCGAAAAAACGCTCTGTGACCCCAACAAGCTCGGTTGAAATCTTCTTTCCCTCAAGATCTTCAAGGCATGTAATTTCTGAATCTCCAGCAACAGCTATCACCCATCTAGTCGGCCTTCTACTCACCTTGGAGTAGACCAGGTCACAAACCAACATGGTATCTGATCTGTTTTCCATGGTCCAGTCTTTGCCAGTAATACCAGCATCAAGCATACCGCTTTCAACATATCTGGACATCTCCTGGGGACGACATATTGAACAGTCGAGCTGCGGGTCATCTATTTCGGGGAAATAGTTTCTAGCTGCCGGTTTAATACGCCACCCTGCTTTCTCAAAAAGTTCAATGGTGGCATTTTCGAGACTACCTTTTGGAAGTCCTAGTTTTAGCTGATCCATGCTACAGTCTCCTACTTTATCCTCGCATCAGGGCACTGCCCTTGACGCCTCTATTATTTTTTGTATACCACTTCCGGGTCAAACACCAGTTCCCCTTCAATTTTAAGATCCTCTCCATCCACCCTACGGTAAAAGCAGGACCGGTGGCCTGTGTGGCAGGCAGCACCACCTAATTGTTCAACCCTGTAGATAACTGTATCGTCGTCACAATCTACTAAAATGTCATGGATTTTCTGGATATGCCCCGATGTCTCTCCTTTCAGCCAGAGAGCATTTCTTGAACGGCTCCAGTAGTGTGCCTTACCGGTCCTGAGTGTCTCTTCCCAGGCAAATTTATTAATATAAGCCAGCATCAGGACTTCGTCAGTTTCATAATCCTGAACAATAGCAGGCAGAAGTCCATCTTCTGATTTAGAAAAATTTAATGTAACCATAATATTTCTGGATCTTTTTTATTTATCAGCTGGCGTAAATGATTTTTATTGAGTAAGGCACTAAAAGGAGAGATAATTTAGACAGCTATTACAACTTTGTCAAGCCACTCGAACCATTTCCACCCTATTATCTTGCATAAATTGCAACTTTTCCTATAGTATGTGCCACAGTTATCAGAACTCAACAATTTCATTATCTAACCCGACTTGTCGGAAACTTTTTACAATCGCTGGATAAGTACCTTCACGAAATTCATTCAAAAAAACAACAGATAAACGAAGATTTCGATTGAATTTCTAAGGTACTAATAATTATACAGCAGCAAGGAGTATTGTTTTGACACAACCAAAAGAAAACGATGTAGTGGTTCTCGCTTTTACAGGGAAACTAGACAATGGCGAAGTATTCTTTGTCGCGGAAAAAGACAAGCCAGTGCGTGCGACCATAGGCAACAGCGACCTACCACCAACCCTCGAAGAAGCAGTTACCAATATGCAGGTAGGTGTTATGCAGAAAGTTCGTGTGCCGCCAGAAGAAGGATACGGGCCTCGCCAGAAAGATCTGTTACAGACCATTGAGAACCAGGCTATGGTCGATTCTTTAAAGCCAACCCAGGGAATGATCCTCTCTCTCAATGTTGAAAAAGACGGACAACAACAGAAGGTCCCAGCCACTGTGATTGAAGTTGATGGTGCCAAAGTTACTGTGGATTACAACCACCCGCTTGCAGGACATCACCTTAATTATGAAGTTGTTCTATTAGACATTGAGCAAGGTGCAACCCACTAAAAAACAAAAAGAACATCTCTGTTATTCTACGGCTCACCTTTACCCTGGTGAGCCGTTCTTATTGAGCTTCCTGTCGTTTTTCTCTCTAGCACAGTAATAATTTTTAAAAAACTCCTGTACATAGCAATTTTGGTATGTATAAACTTATATAGTCTCAAGAATCAAACAAAACCGTATGGAGAGTTTTATGGAAATCGAAGATGACGAAATATTGCAAGGATTTATCGAAGAATCTTTAGAGCATCTTGCAGATATAGAAAACGACCTGCTGGCAATTGAAGAAACAGGTGCCAACATAGACGAAGATCTGGTCAACAAGGTGTTCAGGGCCGCTCACTCCATAAAAGGTGGAGCTGGTTTCATGGGACTCACTGCTATACAAGAGTTATCCCATGCAGCGGAAAATGTCTTGGGTATGATTCGCAGTAAGAAACTTATACCCACCCCCGAAATCATCAACGTCCTGCTTATCGCTTCAGATCAACTCCAGAGTATGATTGAGGATGTTCAAAATAGTAACGATGTTGATATATCCTCCAACCTCACACCTCTCAATGCAATAGCGGATGGTTCATTCTCCCAACCGCCTGCAGAGAGCGTAGAGCCGGTTGAGGAAGAAATCACAGCACCTGAAGCAACACCTGAACCTGTTGAGGACAAAGCAGCAGATCTTGAACAGGAACCGGAACCAGAGCCACAAGCAGAAAGTGAAATACCCACTGAACCAATCCCACCAGTTCAGGATGCTCCTGAAGCAATTGAAGCCATCACTTCACCTGAAATCGATACAATTGTTGAGGAACCAGAGATGGTAACACCTCCAGTCCAACCAACAACACCACAAGCGAACCAGACAGTTGGTACCCAGGCAAAGACAGCACCCCCAGCAAAGGCTGAAACGTCTCTCAGGGTTCACGTCAGCCTTCTTGATTCTCTAATGAATCTGGCAGGTGAGCTGGTACTCAGTAGGAATCAGCTGCTACAGACCATTGGTTCAGATGACCTCAGGAATGCGGAGGCGGTTGGTCAACGAATAGACCTGATCACCTCTGAGTTGCAGGAAGCGATTATGCTTACTCGAATGCAGCCAATAGGCAACGTCTTTAATAAATTTCCCCGTGTTGTCAGGGATCTGTCGAAAAAGTTAAGTAAAACAATTGATCTAACCATAGTTGGCAAAGATGTTGAACTCGATAAAACCATTATTGAGGCGATCAATGATCCGCTCACCCATCTAGTACGTAATTCTGTAGATCACGGCATTGAGGTACCAGCTGATCGTAAAAAGATGGGCAAGTCTCCTAATGGTTTAGTCATACTCAAAGCCTACCACGCAGCAGGGCAGGTCGTCATAGAAATCAGTGACGACGGGAAGGGGCTTGATGGGGAGGCACTTGCAGCAAGTGCAGTAAATAAAGGTCTTATCTCTGTTGAACAAGCCCAGGCAATGTCGGATAAAGAAAAGGTCAATCTTATCTTTTTACCCGGTTTCTCCACCGCCCAAGCCGTGACAGATGTTTCCGGCAGAGGCGTCGGCATGGATGTAGTAAAAACCAACCTGGACCAACTTGGTGGCAATGTTGACATCATCTCCGAAAAAGGTGCTGGAACCACCATCTCCATTAAACTACCACTGACTCTCGCCATTATCCCATGCCAAATAATAGAAACCGGGGGGGAACGATACGCAATCCCACAGGTAAACCTGGAAGAACTGCTGCGTATTCCAGCCAACCAGGTCAAGGAAAGAGTTGAAAAGGTGGGAGACGCAGAAGTAGTCCGACTGCGCGGCACCCTCTTACCTCTCATACGACTAGCCGATGTGATAGGGGTTGATCGCACCTACTATGATCTTAATGATAAGGATATAAAAAAGGACAGAAGAGAACTGATTTCTGATAGAAGAGGCAAAGACTCGCCGTTATTCGAAAATGGGCAAAATGGTTCAACCCAGGGGAATAATGTACAAAATAACAGACCAAGGTCAATTATTGACCGTAGGTACACTGCATCGAGCGCCCTCAACATTGTGGTTGTCTCCACCGGGTCTATGAAATACGGACTCATTGTTGACAGACTCCAGGACTCTGAAGAGATCGTGATAAAACCCCTGGGCAGACACTTACAACAATGCAAAGGGTATGCCGGTGCAACCATTATGGGAGATGGCCGGATCGCTCTTATTCTTGATGTGAGCAATATTGCCAGAATGGGTCACCTCACCTCCATAGATGGATCTGACAGGGCAGCTGAAGTTGCAAAGGCCGCAGCAGCAGCTATCAACGCCAAAAAAGACAAACAATCCCTGCTTATCTTCAAGAGCTCAGAAGCGGAAAATTTTGGGGTTCCCCTCAATCAGGTTGAACGTATTGAGAAAATCAAGCGATCAGATATTGAAGATCTTGGCGGGAAACGGGTGATGAAATATCGTGGTGGCAGTTTAAGCCTCATCTGTGTTGATGACGTTGCTATGGTTCAACCCTTAGCTGATCACGATAACCTTCTGGTGATTGTCTTCAACATTGCCAAAAAACCGATAGGTCTTCTGGCCATAGGACCAATAGATGCTCTAGAGGTTACCGCTGATATTGACGACTCAACTCTTAGCCAGCCAGGAATCATGGGATCCATTATCATAGACGAACACACTACCATGCTTGTCAATGTCTTTGAGATGGTTCAGAATCTTTTCCCACAGCGATTAGAAGAGCAGGAATCTTTTGCAGTAGAGTCGTTTGAAGAGGACATTGCTCCCCCCAACATTCTTATTGCTGAAGATTCAAAATTCTTTCGCAATCAGGTCAAAGGCTATATGACAGAGGTCGGTTACAATGTCATTGAGGCTGAAGACGGTGTTGAGGGATGGAACATGCTCGAGACCCACGGTGATGAAATCTCTCTCCTGGTGACCGACATCGAGATGCCGAACATGAATGGATTCGAACTTACCGAACGAATTCGTAGCGATGAAAGATACTCAAGTTTACCGATTATTGCGCTCACAACCCTTGCTTCAGCTGAGGACATTGCGAAAGGAAAGGCCGTTGGCGTCGATGAATACCATATTAAACTTGATAAAGAACGGCTCATGGTCTCTGTTCATGACTATATAAAAAGACAACATTAATACATGAGTCTGTTGATTTATACTCTTTTTAATTCAATGACGAACTTAATAATGCAAATGGTATCAATATGACAGATAGCAGATCAACAACAAACAGCAAAAATATTGTTGAACTAGCGACTTTCTATGTTGGTGACGCTCTCTGCGGCATGGATATACTGAAGGTCCAGGAAATCAATAAGTTAATGCAGATGACCAAAGTCCCCCAGGCCCCTGATTATGTACTTGGCATCCTCAATCTACGGGGCCAGATTGTTACAATTATTGATCTTGGTCGGAAATTAGGGTTGGGGGAAACCAATATTTCCCAAGATCCAAGAAATATTATTGTTAATTCCGCTGGAGGCCATGTTGGTCTTCTTGTCAGGAGGATCAGTGATGTAGTCTCAGCCGACATGGAGATGAGAGAGCCAGCACCGGCAAACATGAGCGGCATCCAGGGAGATTATTTTACCGGGGTGTATAAAACCGATTCTAACCTCATCGGCATACTCGATGTGGAAAAAGTATTAAGCATAGACGATTGAGAAACAGAATGATTGGCAGGAAAAACCTTCGAGTTCTTGTAGTCGACGACACTATTGTCTATCGAAAAGCTGTCTCGGATATCATAGCTGAAATCCCCGGCGTCGAATTAGCAGGAGTCGCTCATAATGGTAATATTGCGATTTCTAAGATTAAGTCTCTCAAACCTGACATTCTCACACTCGACATTGAGATGCCTCAGATGAATGGGATTGAGGTTCTCGCAGAACTCCAAAAAAATTACCCAAAGGTTGGAGCAATCATGCTCTCGACTTTAACGGCTGATGGAAGTGCTATGACCGTGCGCGCACTCCAGCTTGGCGCTTTTGATTTCATTCTTAAACCTCAATCAAGTAGCCTGAGCGAAGGTAAAAAAGAGATTAAGGCTGCACTTGAGCCTTTACTTAAATCCTATGCCAAATCCATTCATGGTCATGGTTTATTAAGTCGAAAGCCGTCCGCTGCGACATCTCTTAATCGAACAAATTCCCGCCCTGGCCGGTTAAACACCAGTAATAGAGCACAACCTCTTCGACCCCTGTCAAAAAAGGCATCTACAACCTCGACTCTAGTGCGTGGAAAATCAGAGATCGTTACCATTGGCATCTCAACCGGCGGACCTAATGCGCTCAATCAAATGTTACCTAAGTTACCTGGAAATCTTGGGGTACCAATCCTTATTGTTCAACACATGCCCCCTGTTTTCACCAAATCTTTAGCGACAAGTCTTAATAAAAAGTGCGCTCTTAGCGTAAAAGAGGCAACAAACGGGGAAAACATTGTGGCGAACACCGTCTACATCGCCCCGGGAGGAAAACAGATGAAACTTGTCGCCGGTACTGATGGAAAAAACCGCCGAATAAAGATCACCGATGATCCTCCTGAGAACTCATGTAAACCTTCTGTTGACTATCTCTTCCGTTCTGTTGGGGATTATTATGTGGGGCGGACCACAGCGGTAATAATGACGGGCATGGGCTCTGATGGGACAAAAGGGCTAGAAGTACTGAAAAACAAATCAGCCGTTGTCATCGGCCAGGATGAACAATCCTGCATCGTCTACGGGATGCCGAAAGCACCTGCAGAACTTGGTTACGTTGACGTGGTTGTCCCGTTAGGAAGGATAGCTGACGAAATAATCCGGACTGTAAAATAAAAATGACCTTCATCTCTTACGTGAATATGAGAATTGATTCAATATGATTAAGATCACCCCATCAGAACTTAAACTTTTGTCTCAATATATCCAAACAATATCAGGGATATATCTTGATCAATCAAAAACATACCTCTTTGAAACACGTCTCAGTTCCATTGCTGAAGCCCACGGTTTTTCCACTTTTCAAGACATGTATACTAAGGCTAAACAAGAGCCGAGTAAGAAAATTGAAAAGCAGATAATTGATGCAATAACCACAAATGAGACACTTTTCTTTAGAGATAAAGGCCCGTTTGAGTTGATGCAGCACAAAATTCTTCCCGAACTTATCGATGCTAGGTCATCGCAAAGCCAATTAAAAACGCGAATTAAAATATGGAGTGCAGCGTCTTCCACGGGCCAGGAACTTTATTCTATCGGTATAGTGATAAAAGAATTACTAAAAAACGACCCAAACCATGTATTTACCATGCTTGGCACTGACATCTCAGATGCGGCAATCACCCAGGCCAGCTATGGTAAATATAACAGATTTGAAATAGAGCGTGGGCTTGAGAAAAGATATCTACAAAAATATTTCAGCCTTGTCGGTGATTTCTGGAAAATTAAAGATGAACTTCGAGCCATGGTTTCTTTTAAGAAGCTTAACCTCATGCAACCTTTCACATCTCTTGGCAAATTCGATATAATATTTTGTCGAAACGTAGCGATCTACTTCACGTTGACAGATCGCAAAAAGCTGTTTAATAAACTGGCGGATAGTCTGGTTGATGACGGCTATCTCGTTATTGGGTCCACAGAATCACTAACCGGTGTCTGTCCAAGATTTGTCCCTAAAAGGCACTTGAGATCTATTTTTTATCAGAAAAAATAGCAAACACCGATTGTAGCTTGTTTTAATTTTAACGTAACCGTTCACCAGCACCCCATTTTCGTCCGACCAGGCCTCCTGGCATAGCCAACTATAGCCAGGAGACCAGCTTGAACGAACCTGGAGCACTGGACGAACGGTTACGGACTCTGGTTATGCAGTCTTTTGAAGGGGGCGATGAACGGTTACATTTTAACAAGCCACAATCAAGTAAGAAAATAAATCATATAATTATTTTTTAAGTACCATTGACTTGGTAACTATGCCAATAGCACCCTCAATAAAGGCCCCATCAAACATTGTTTTTTTCTGTTTAGCCCCCGTCAAATCAGCATAACTCAGATCGGCTTTATAAAAGTCTGCCCCTTCAAGATCAGCTTTTTTAAGATTCGCCTCTCTTAAATTCGCAGCTTTAAGATTCGCGTCTTCAAGATCAGTTTTTTCTAAGTTACAGTTCGATAGATTAGCTTTTTCCAAATCCGCCCCATCCAGATTTTCACCAGACAAATCCAGTCCAGACAAATCACACCCGTAGCACTTATTACTGTCAAGAAGCCTATTGAGATTATCTCTTTTAGCTTTTTCTCTGGCAAGTTCTTCAGCTGTAGCAGTGATAACAGGGGCAATAACCGGTTTTGAAATCGGGGCTTGATCAACAGCTTTGGCCGCCTCTTCAAACTCCTCACTAACAGGATCTACTTCTTCTGCCAATGCAGTCTCACCAGTTTTGTTTTTTTCGCTATAACTTTCGTCAACCATTACAGCTTTTACTGGTATTATTGTTTTAGAAACAGGGGGTTGAGGGCGCACTGTTTTCGGTGGAGGCACACTTTCTTGAACACTATTCTCAACTACAGGTTTGTCCTGGATCTGTTCCTCTTCAATTTTTTCAAGCAAGGGAGGTGTTTCACTGAAATCACGTCTTTCTCCAAGCTGTACCTCATTTTGCACAGGTGATTTCTTTGATTGTGTTTGGTCTTCCAAATATATTTCCTTCTCAACCTCAGCAACACCAATACTCTCATATGGCTTGGCCGTTACAAATTCTCCTGTAAGTTGAGCTCCTCCAAGATATGCACCTTCTATAGCTGCCCCTCTAAGATCTGCACCTCGAAGGTCACATTCTCCAAGATCAGCCCCACCGAACATTGCACCATTCAACTTAGCATTTCTAAGATTTGCACCACTAAGGTTTGCGAGATACAACTTGGAAAGAGAAAGATCAGCACCCTCAAGGTCAGCACCACTTAAATCCATCCTGTTGAGATTCAACCCTGAAAGATCACAGCCACGACAACTCCTGTTTTTTAATAAAATTTCTAAATTTTCTTTAGCTGTTACACTAGGTCCTGCTAATGCTACTCCACTTGAAGTTACAGAAATTGCGAACACAGTTGACATAAACAGAATACTTTTTTTCATAATCCAAAGAAGATAGAGGTTTTGATAAAAAAATGATTTGGTTGAACGACTTACCCCGAATATATCGGAACTTTCTAAAAGACCCATACTAAAAAGGCCGAAATAAACTTTACCTTATTTCAAGAAACAGTGTCACCTAAATCTTGCACACGCAAAATTAGAAAAATAATTTAGTGCCTTAGAAATTCATTTCTTGTGTTTTATGATTGAATTTCGTGAAGGCACTTATCCAGTGATGCTAAAAATGTTTCCGACTTGTCGGGTTAGTTGGAAAATCTTTGTTGATGTTTTTTTCTTTTCCACACCCAAGGTGAGACCGAATTCCCGTTGCTCCAGATATTAATTTCATTTTTCACAGCATTTTTTTCGGTTATTCTCCAGCTCCTGCATATTTTTTTCCTGCAATATTTCGGGTACACCCATGCAAGACCCTTTTTGATCAATTGTTGATTTATACTGCTATTATTAAAATCAATAATAGCCACGAGGCGATTGTATCTGTCAGTGGCTATTGCTGTAACCTCTAATGTTCGACCCAAAATTTGTTTTTCAACAAATCGTTTAGCTTTTTTGGAATAGGGTTGATCAAACTCAGGACAATCAATACCGTAAAGGCGTATTTCTTTTTCTTCACCTCCAGTGACAACCACTAGAGAATCACCATCAATTATTTTGATCACCTTTGCTCTAAACTGATCAGCAATGGCAATATTGCACAATAGTAAGGATAATAAATACATTATAAAAACAATAGTTTTTCTCACATTTTACCGTTTATTACTATTTAACAGATTAAAAATTTGCACATTTTTTTCTCAATTCCGAGCTTCTTTTTTTTATAAACCCATGTATTTGATTGTCTGCATCTAAAACTCCGATTACAATGAATAAACTATTTTTTACTTGAAAACCATATAAAGAAAACACTATTGTTTTTACTGTTTTCAATATGATAAGCTAACCCGAATAAATCGGAACTTTTTGAAATGCTTGGATAAGTACCTTCACCAAATTATTTTCTGCCACAAAAACGCAGAAAATAATTTATAAGGTACTAAATCGAAAAGAATAAATAGACTTTTACCAAGCTGTTCCCTACAAAAGACGTCTATTTTTGACCAAAACTAAGCGGTACTATGTCACCTCAACAAGTCAGTGAAACAGAAGAAGAGACTCGATCTTTTCTCATAAATTTGCCAATTTTTTCTTCCTTCAATGTCGAGGAGCTTTTAGTACTTTCTAAACATATGAGTTATCTCCATTTAGACCAGGGAGAATATTTATTTATTGAAGGCGATCAGGGAACTTTTTTGGGATTTGTGGTTTCTGGCATTCTCGAAGTTCAAAAGAAAGCTGACTCAGGGGAAAACATTCCCCTCGCACGGCTCACCAAAGGCAGCTCTATTGGAGAAATGGCTCTCATCGACAAATCTCCTAGATCAGCCACAGTTGTAGCACGTAAACCTACAACCATGGTTACACTTACCGACAAGGGCTTTGATATTTTAGCTGAAAAATACCCGCCACTTGGAATAAAGGTGATCAAACAGGTAGCACGACTGCTCAGTCTTAATATGAGGAGAACCTCAAGCAAACTCGCCGATCTGATGTGATATCCATTTCCATATAAGAAAGCAGAACTTACATTTTAATTCTATATTTTTGCTCAGAAACAGCTCATGCCGTCACCAACCAGAATAGTAATTGCAGATAAGGAACCCCTTGGATTGCCTTCATTTTCCTCGGACCTTGACCTGCAATTCAAATGTGAATTTGAAAACGTCTTCTCAGAGCAGGAGCTCTTGGATTCACTGGAAAAACAATCCCCTCAGATACTGGTTATAGACCTTGAATTTTCAATTGAAAATGAATGTATTGCATTGATCAAATCTTTGAAAGAAGAGCACCCCAAGACCTTTATCCTGCCAATTATTCCTGAGGGCCAACCGCAGCAAATTAAGCAAATCCTGGAACTTGATTTATTTTACTTCATCCACAAGCCACTTGAACCCATAGAGACAGCCATCGCAATCAGGCGTGCGTACGATACACTGCCTAAAGAGCCACCTGCTCCCCCTCGTACCCAGGCGAAACAGCTCCCACCATTCCACAAAATGATAGGGAACTCTACCTCAATGCGCCACCTTTTTGATCTCATAACAAAGGTGGCCGATGATGGTCTTTCTACTGTGCTTATTCGTGGAGAATCCGGTACTGGGAAAGAAATGGTAGCCAAGGCTATTCATGCTCAAAGTGAACGCTCAGAAAGCAACTTTGTTCCGGTAAATTGTGCAGCAATTCCCGACGATCTCCTGGAAAGTGAACTTTTTGGCTATACCAAAGGTGCTTTTACAGGGGCTACCACCAATAAACCCGGCAGGATCCAGTATGCTGACAGAGGAACTCTGTTTCTCGATGAAATCGGAGACATGAAATCATCCCTCCAGGCAAAACTGCTGCGGGTTATCCAGGAAAAGGAATTCGAACCGGTTGGTGCATTACAAGCTATTCCAGTAAACACCCGTATATTAGCAGCTACCCACTGCGATCTTGAACAACTGGTGAGTGAAGGTACATTCAGAGAAGATCTTTACTACAGACTCAGCGTCATCCCCTTAAAAATTCCGCCGCTAAGAGAGCGCATTGAAGATATTCCTTTTTTAGTTGATTCGTTCTTTGAAAAATATGCTGAAAAACGTGATAGAAAACGATTTTCATTTTCCTGGGAAGCCATGGCTGCTGTAGCAAATTACGATTGGCGGGGAAATGTGCGGGAACTTGAAAATCTCATTCAACACATGACAATTCTTTACAGTGGCCTGGAGGTAAAACTCACCGACCTTCCTGAAAAGTTTCATAATGTGGAGATTCCTGAAGGATATACTTCGATAGAATCTAATCCTACCAGCGAAGGACAGAGTCAAACAGAAATTGGCAACTGTCAAGCGGTTCCTGCTGTCAATCCTTTAACTGAAACTGCGCCTTGGGAAGCCGGTCAAGTTGATTTTAATGAATTAATCAACGACTTTGAGACTCAACTTATCGTACAAGCGCTTAGACAAACAGAAGGTAATAAAAAAGAGGCTGCCAAACTGCTCAACCTGAAGAGAACAACACTACTCGAAAAAATCAAAAAAAAATCGATCGATGGGTTGTGGGAAAAATAGCTTTTGTTATGGGGGAAATAATTTACTAACTGTATCGGCAGGAATCAGGCGGCAAGTTTTAACAGATTATTACTGACGTTTTCCTTTATATCCACTTCTGAGGCTGGGGTTAGAAGGATATCGGTAATACCATATTTAACAGCTTTTATAACTTTTGATCTCGTCCAACCAGGACCAGCTGCAACAATAGGCAAAGAACATGTACTGCTTATTTTAATAGCGGTACCAAACGCCTGCTCATTAACGTCACGCATAACAAGATAAACCGCTTTCAATTCACCAGGCATATAATTGTGCAGGTTATCTTTAAAAGAAAGTGCTTTAACTGAATATCCCTGACTGGTTAATGCTGCATTTATTTTAGTTGCCTCCAGCTCATCATCCCCTACAAGCAAAATATCAAGAGAACTGCGCTCGGTAGCGGGTAGTGAATCCGTATCCTGTGTTGCGAAACTGGTTTGTTCCTGATGAGCCTGGCTGACCGGTTTCTGATCCCCGGGGGAATCGAGTTCTTCAGCACTAGCACTAACCAATCCCTGTAACTGAATGACATCTAGGGGCAGTAGATAATTAACCTTCCCAAGCTCATTACCTTCTATCACTAGCTGCATTGTACTGAGGTAATAATACTGATCTGCAAACGGTTCCTCAGAGCCAATATCAACCTTCATTGGCGCTACCTGCAACAGATCTTTTTTTATAAAACGAAGCTGTTTTGAATATTGTTCTTCAAATACAGCAGTATAAACACCTGCTATGATATTTGCAATTTCGCCGTACGCATCACTAGCATCATCGCCAAATTCTTCATTTGTTACAACGGATTCAAGTTCAGAGGTGGGCAGCATTATCAACACGCCACCAATTCGAACTGCGTCTCGAAGATCAACAGACAGATAGCTACTTCCTTCCACCTCGCCAACAACATCCATATTAGCGATGACTTGTTTTGAAGAGACTTTTTCGTAAAAGAACTCCTCCTTGGTTACTACAGAGTTTTCAATATTATTGAGCTTAATTTCTGTTCCTAAAAGTGCACTTACCTCCTCCTGCATTTTTTCCTGACAAGTTTTTAACAGCTTATCAACTTTCGTCTTATGTTTTTCTGCATCGAGATCTGGTTTACTCACCTGGGTGGTTGGAGTTTTATCTACAGTCTCGGCTTCTGGTTGTACCCTCTTTTGACTCTTAAGCAGTGTTGACTCCTGCTTCACAGTCTCCCCAGAATCTGCTGTTTCGTCAACGCCTCCAAGTTGCAGCAGCTCAGCGGGAAACAGTTTATAAACTCTTCCAAGCGGTTTCCCCTCAACGGTCAAAGAGAAGCTGCTCACATAATAGCGCTGATCAACAATAGGCTCATTAGATCCAGCTTCAACTTCTAATGGCTGAATCTCATGAAGCTCCTTTCTAATAAAGCGGAGTTTTCGTAAATAGTTCTCTTCAAATATCGCGGTATAAACCCCTGAGGCGATATTGGCTATTTCACCATACGCATCCTTAACATCCTCGCCAAATTCCTGCTCTTCAACTACAAGATCCAATTCATTGGGAGGCAACATAATCAACACCCCACCAAGATGAATAGCATCTTTTAAAGACGCGACAAAATAACTTTTGCCCTCCAGATCACCGACAATCTCCATATCTGTAACAACTTGACGTCCCTGGGTATGATCACTGAAGAACTCATCCTTGTCCATGAAATCATTTTCCAGATCAGTCAGTGTCACTTCGGTACCAAGCAACCCTCCAATTTCATCTTGCAGCCTTCCCTGACATTCTTTAAGGAGTTTATCAACTCGTTTTTTATGTTTTGCGTAATTGAATTGAGGCGCCATTTCTTCGTCTGCGGTTTGGGGGGGATCCACAGGTTCGGCTACAGTTTGCGTATCTGCTGCCGATTCCTCAGGTATTTCTGGTTTTTTTACAGCTTCTGGCTCTGGGGGAGTATCTTGAACTGTTTCAGATGCGACCTCCGTTATATTTAGACTAAAGGCTTCCGCCGGGAGAAGCATAGCCAGGCTCCCCAACTCCTGAGCATCCAGAGCCATTTTATAAGAGACGACATAGTAGACCTGATCTTCCAATGGCTTTTCATTGTCATCGTCACCTTTGGCTGGAGAAACAAGAGCCTGCTCCTTTCTCACGAAACGACAGGCCTTTGGGTACATTTCTTCGAATTCCTTAGTAAATGCACCCGCAATAATGTTTGCTATTTCTCCATAGGAATCCTCAATTTCTTCACTATATTCTTCACGTCCAATGAACTCCTCAAGCTCAGAAGCAGGAAGCATGATCAGGGTGCCACCGAGACGAATGGCATCTTTTATGCCGATAAACAACCCCCCGACCCCGCTCACTTCACCCGTAATATCCATCTGGGCACACACCTGCTTGCCTATCAGGTTGCCAAACACGCCCTCTTTTCCAAGTAGCTCCTTACTGCTATCCAGCAGGGTAAATTCAGAACCAAGAAGGGCCGCAACTTCGCTCTGCACGGTCTCCTGGATAACATCAAGAATTCGGTCTATACGCTTTTTTTCACCCATTGATATTAATAACTGAAAGTGGAATAAGGTTGGAATAGTTCTGCAAAAAGACCAGAGACTGGTTTTTCACTTATTTTACAGTTTACATTGGTTCATACTATATCGGTTGCCAGCAGAAAAACGTTTATGGCAATGGTACAATTTCAAGAGTTCAACACATACATTAATTCAATCCAAAATTCCCCATGTTTAATTGTCATTGGAACGATAACCCTCTGCGCATCGGCGATACCACTAACATGGAAAGAATCGCCTACAATCGATGTTGGTATGGCCAGTTCAACATTAATATCAACTTTGCTATAACTAACCTTTAAATTCCCAGCTACCATATTGGTAATTTCACCGATTGCGTCTTTTACATCATCATCAAGCTCGTCAACATCCATGCCTAAAAAATCACCGGTGATTGCTTTGGCTACATTTTCAGGGCAATGTACTGCAAGGACACCGCGAATTCCGCCGCCGAGTCCGATCATACTTGTGAGATTAGAATTAATATCTACCTTTTTTCCTTCTATTATTTCATTGCTGGAGATATCAATCATTAACATAGTTGAAAATACTTCCTGGGTTCCAACTAAAATTTCTTTTCCAATATCTAGGCTAGCCACCATTTCCAGTTTCCTTTGGCTTAAATATGAAAAAAGGCAGAATCGAAAACACTAGAAACTGCCTTTCTAAATCCTCATCAGAGTAGCATATTGATTACACTTCAAAAACAAGCTACAAACTCAACTCCCACCCCTCTTGCAAGTGGTAGTCAATGAGAACTACCTGACCTGAAATTTCATCTATTTTCCCAACTTCCAAGGTAGATTATTTCTCCAACTGAAGCTCTATATAGAACCCCCCTACATTGCTGTCAAAAGGTACCAGGAAACGTTCAGCTTCTCCTGTTGGTTGAAAATCATATCGCTCGCCGCGAATAATCGAAGGAAGCGAAAGATCAATATCTCTTCCTTTCCCTGAGAGGATAGACTTCACATCACCTCCAAGCATATTTGCAAGCTCACCGACGGCATCCTCAACGTCTTCATCAATTTCCTCCACCTCCATTCCCAAGAAATTGCCTGTAATTGCCATGGCAACCTTACTAGGGAGATGAATTGCAAGAACACCTTTTCTAGTTCCAGCCAAACCTATAACACCTGAGATACTGTCTTCCATAGGGACATTTTTAGCAATAATTTCCCCTTTTACCTCAATTTCCATCATCAACATCGTGGAAAAGATTTCTTTAGCAGATTCAATTATCTTATCACTTATTTCCACATTAACCTCCACAGGCCTTGTTTGTACTAAAGTAGAGGGCCAAGCACTTCGTTAACTTTATCAGGAGTGAACGGCTTCTTTATTGCGCCAACGGCACCAAGTGATTTTGCTTCACCAATGATGTCATCACCAGTTTCAGTTGAGATCATCAACACTGGAATATTCTTAATGCCTTCCCTGGTGGATTTTTCTCTCAAAAAGCTGATACCATCCATATTTGGCATATTGATATCGCTCAACACTATATCGACACTTTCTCTTTCTAGAACGTCTAAGGCTTCGAGACCATCCGCAGCCTCAAAAATATTGTCAAAATCAATTCCTGCCTGTCTGAGTGAACGACCAATTATTTTTCTCATTGTACTTGAATCATCAACGAGCAATACATTCTTTCCCATTTCTCTCTCCTCTATTGGTTACCGGCGTACCATCTATTACCCATAAGGTATTTGATAATAAACGCAAAATTTTTTATAAGCATTTGCTTCAGCCTATGCATGGATCATTCCATAATCATACTCTGACAAATATTATCAAGAAGGTCAGCTAAAAAGTCAATTAACTAATGAAAAAACCAAAACTTTTTTTTCAATATTGTATCGCCACAAGACAAACCCAAAGCTCCACAAAAGTCAATACAATGTCTTTTGGCCTGGCCAATCACCCAAAATCAACGGCAGAAAGGAGAAAAAATACAATAATAAAGTAATCATACACCTGGAAATCTAACCCGACTAGTCGGAAACTTTTTTAGAATCGCTGGATAAGTGTCTCGAAGGTCTCACTTCGTTCTCTATCTGGTAATAACTCTAAGCTTATGATTTTCAAAGCGATCTCATATTTTCTTGTTTTTTATTACAGCTTCAATGGAGTAAGGCACTAAGCAGTATTGTAGTTAATAAGTCTATAAAACCACCATGACAAGCCATTCAACCCAACAAATGGCATATATTCTGCATAATTTGTTATATGAAAATACTATTCTACCTCACATTTATTATTTCCTCACTGTTCCCGCAAGACCTGGTGGCTGCAGAATTAAAAAGTGTCTCCAGGGTTGATGTAAAAGATATTATACAACTATATTTCACATTTGATACCCCACCAGGTTTTAGCTCGAAAGCGGATAACAGGCGAATCGACCTTATTTTTGATGACTCAAAAAAAAGGCCAGCTCTCGATCTTTTCAAAGAAGATCAAAGTATTGTCAAAATTTTGTCACGAGAAATTGATAACAAACTCATTCTCTCCTTTTTTTTCAGGTACCAGCCACAATCCTATAAACTTACTCCAAGCTCAAAAAACAATATAGTCTTTGAGGTTCTTTTAGGAAATGAGTACAGCAAGTCGTATCAAAATCTTGCTGAGAGACTTAAAGGTTTAACTGTCGTCGACAGAAAACCTGTGGACTTTACCAACCCATATGTGATCAGCCCATACGTAAAAAACTGGTTATCTTTTTTTGCAGATTATGAATCGCCACTCGAAATCACAATTCCAATCACTTTCACCCCACCACTTTTTCCCATCATTTCGCTACTGCCTCCAGGGTTAGAAAGTAATATGGAAGTCCTCGATGAAGAAATAACCAAACTCGCCAGTCAAAAACTTTGGGATCATGTCGCAGGAAAAATACTAGATAACATTCAGCTGGTAACAGACATAGAACAACAAAAGCTCCTCGCTCTCACCTATGGTGAAGTATTAGCACTCAGCGGCGACTTCGAAGGGGCATTCAAGCAACTCTATCTCATCCAGGAAAGATACCATGAAGAACTCATTGGAATTTACGCTCAGTACCTCCTTGTTCTTCTCCGAGCAACACAAGAAGACCCTTATATTGCTGAGTATGAGTTCAGGTTACTGGAAGACAAGATAACTTCACAAAGTCCTCTTGCTCCTTATTTTTTACTCTCAAGAATTGAGACTGCACTTGCGTCAAAGCAGAATTCTCGACTCAATAAACTATTACAATTAGATGACATTGGTTTTCCCGGTGAAATTGAAGAGCGGGTTACCATTCGGCAAGCCGACTATTGGTTCACCATAAATCAACCTGTAAAGGCATACGCCTCCTATAACCTCCTTAGCAACTCGAGACTGCTCACCACACAACCGTTTTCATACGGTGGATTTTGCAACACCCTGTACGAACAAAAGAAGTTTAAAGAGGCCGCTGAATCTTATAAACATCTTGCTTCCTTAGTGGCTGACAAAGAGCAACTAGGACTCATTTCGTACCGGGAGAAAATGTCTCGATTACATTTTGAAAACAAATTCAATTTAATTGATGATTTTTCCCAAATAGAAAATGCTTTCACAGGGACTGAAGCTGGCTATCTTGCGGCAATAAAAAAAAATGATCTCATGCTTCTTCGAGACAAGAACTGGGCAGAAAATGCTATAAAAAACTATCAGATTATAGCAAAAGAGGCCACCAAGAGAGCTCTCAGAGAGGAGGCTATTTTCAAAGAAATTCTAGTGCATAAATTATTAGGAGAATCAAAAACGGCAATCGAAATGTCCCAACAATTGCTACGAGAATTCAGAACCGGTAATGTCAGAATATCGACACAGGCACTTCTAATAGATCTCCTCCCAGATGAAATCAAGAAATTAGTTGACAAAAAACAATATATGAAAGCCCTGGTATTGGCAAAACAAAACAGGGATCTATTTCAGAATAACTGGGTAGACAGTAAATTTTTAATCGATATTGCAGACGCATATCACCGAATAGGAATTTACGACGAAGCCCAGAAACTTTACCTCTATCTCATTGAAATAATGTCCGTTGAAAAGCGTGAATTTTTCTTTGTGCCGATGATCCAGGCCACATTCGACCACGGAAACTATACCTTGGTCAGAGATTACGCTGCACAATATGACTACAACTATCCTGATGGAAAATACAGTGAGGATGTACTTTTATTACGCTTGCAGGCCCTGATAGCCAATGAACAAATCAGTGATGCCTTAGCGTTACTTGAGTCTCCATTGCCGGAAAAAGTAGTGTTTAATCGATTAGCAGCCCACCTCTACTTCAGGGTCGATGATTTCGAAAACAGCCTTAATGCCCTGAGAACCTTACAGCTGACAGATACACTCAGTCCGAAAGAACAATTTATTTTCGCAGAGTGTTTATATCAAGCCAATATTGATGACCAAGCCCAGGAAGCATACCTGGCAATTACAAAAGACAACAGCTTCTATGACCAGAGTATTTATCGCCTTGCTGAACTGGCCAAGAGGAATGGCAATGAAAAAAAAGCGCTAACACTCTTTAAACAAATTGTCGAAACAGGAAAAAACCCCAGGTGGATTAAAATTGCGGAACGGGAATTGCAATTCAACAATTTAAAGGATCGCTTTTGAAGAACCACCCAGAAATTACAGCTGGTAACAGCAAGGATGCATGGAGATAAATATGGCCCCCCTGCCCCCGTTCGACTCAAACATGCAGCTACTAAGCAAAGTTTTAGACTTACGTGCTCAAAAAGCTCAAGTTATTTCATCCAATATCGCAAATGCTGAAACCCCTGGGTTTTCACCATCAAAATTTGAATTTGAACAGGATCTGGCAAGTGCGATCAGCCAGGGAAACAGTTTACCACTCACCACCTCCCATACGGCCCACATCAGTCTTGGTCCAAAAAATTTCAACGGTGTCTCTGGAAAAATACGACTGGAGCATGATAACACTGCAATAGGTGATGGCAATGGAGTGAGTGTGGATCAAGAGATGCTTGATCTATCCGAAAATGAACTACTATACGAAACAGCAGCCCAACTTTTTAAGAAAAAACTTTCCCTTTTAAAACATGTAGTCTCAGGTGGGCAATAAAGAAGTACTTAATACATTATTGTCTTCGTTTTTGCCGCAGAACATAATGTACTGGAGTTACTTATTCTAACATTAAGAAAAAGTCCGATTTATTCGGCTTAAGAGGTAGTAATGGATATACTCAACACATTTAAAATTAGCGCCTCCGCACTTAAAGCACACTCCATTCGACTCAATACTATTAGTTCGAATTTGGCAAACGTAGAAACAACATCCACCCCTGAAGGTGGCCCTTATAAGAAAAAGTCGACATACTTTGAAACTAAACCTTTGAGTTTCAAAGAACAACTCGATCATAATGTCAGAAATAGTGTGCGGGGGGTAGAGGTAACTAAAATCGTCGAAGACCAGCGTCCACCGAGAAAAGTTTATAACCCGTCTCACCCTGATGCACAAGAAGACGGTTACGTTGAGATGCCTAACATCAACGTCATGGAAGAAATGGTTGATATGATGTCGGCCACCCGTTCCTACGAGGCCAATGCCACTTCAATAAAAATGGCGAAGAGAATGGCCCTTAAAGCATTAGACATAGGGAAATAAATTATGATCATCAACAATGGACTTCCAAACATAAATATTGCGCCAGCGCAGCCTCCAACTGAACATGCTGTAACCAAAAGCAGTAGAACCTTTGGTGAACTGTTTCAATCAATGGTGGGAGAAGTAAATGAGTCTCAGCTGGATGGCGACCAAGCTATACAGAATCTGCAAAGCGGTAAGGCTAAACACCTCCATGAGGTTATGATAGCGGTTGAAGAAGCTGACGTTTCCTTAAGAATGCTTGTCCAAATGCGCAATAAAGCTTTAACGGCGTATGAAGAAATTATGAGAATGCAAATTTGATACATGAGTCTGTTGATTTAATAGCATTTTTGTTCAATATCGAGGCAAACAAAAAATTTTACCACAGGCATATAGTTGATATTCCGAGGATAAATTTTTTTGTTTAACAAAGAGATTGGGCGAAAAGGCATTAAATCAACGGGCTCATACATCCACAGGAGATTGATACAATTTCCCGTTGAGCAGTAGATTATAAATAGGCAACAAGTACACTTATTAGTGCCTTACTCTTGAACTTATGTCATAAAAAACAAGAAAACTGGAAAGTATTTTTAACATTAGAAACTTAAAGTAGCCTCCATGGCACTTATCCAAGCATTTCAAAAGGTTCCGATTTATTCGGGTCAGGGGTTGGATATAATGGCAGTCGAAGAAAATGCAATGGACACACCAGATTTACATGATGCAGAGCAAACGGTGCAACCAGAACGTAAGACCCTTATACAGCTCGTTCAGGAATGGCCTTTATCCAGAAAAATTGCTACTGCTGGCGTGATCTTAATTTCCATAATCCTTTTTGCTATTCTTATTATTCAGGCGCGCACAGCAGACCAACAGCTTCTTTATGCAAATTTGCCGATGACAGATGCATCAGAGGTGGTCAACTGGTTGAAGGGCCAGAAAATAAACTACACCTTAAAAAACAGAGGTAAAGACATATGGGTTCCTGCAGATAAAATTTACCAGACCCGTCTTGATCTCGCATCCAATGGAATGCCCACAGGTGGAGGTGTTGGCTTTGAAGTGTTCGACAAACAAAGTTTTGCCCTTACGGACTATGTACAAAAAGTCAATCATACCAGAGCGCTACAGGGAGAACTAGCCCGAACTATTTCTTCTTTGTCCCCCGTTGAGTCAACCAGAGTTCACCTGGCCTTGCCCGAAAAAAGACTCTTCAAAAACCAACAAAAGCAAGCAACAGCATCTGTCATTATTACTCTAATCCCGGGAAAATCCCTTGATGGAAACCAGGTTAAAGGAATTATTCATCTAGTGGCCGGTTCTGTTACAGACCTTGAAGCGGCTAATGTCAAAGTCATTGATTCAAACGGGCTGGTGTTAGAGGCAGAAGATAAAAGTAGCGATGACGTTTTTTCAGGAGAAATGCTCGCCTTCCAGCAGGGAGTTGAACACAGGCTCGAGCTTCGGGTTCAAGACCTGCTCGACAGGACCATGGGCACAGACAATGCCCTGGTAAGAATTTCAGCAACTCTCGACTTCTCTAAAGTTGAAAAAACTGAGGAATTGTTTGATGCCGAAGAGCCTGTTATTCGAAGTGAACAGATAAATTCGGAAATGTCCGGCGCTGATGTTATTGGTGGTATTCCAGGGGTAGAATCCAACCTCCAGGGAAACGAGCTCGGACAGGCGGGTTCCACTCCACCGACATCCAGAAATTCCAGAGTAACTAACTATGAAATTAGTAAAACCATCAGTAAAATTATAAATCCGGTTGGCACAATAACCAATCTGTCTGTTTCTGTTCTTGTTGCAGACAAGGTTGAAGCTGATGAAAATGGTCAACCAAAACCTCCTGTTTCAAGAAGCCCTGAAGAGCTACAAGCTATCAGTGACATGGTTTCAACTGCAATTGGATTGCTGCCCGAACGTGGCGACATGATTAATGTTACATCAATGCCCTTTGTTAGTTCGGATCTGAAGATATCTGATGCGGATCAACTTGGAGAAAACATAATTTATCAATACTTTCCCCTGATAAAATATGGTCTTATAGGACTTGCGATTCTCATGACCTATTTTTTCCTGGTCAGACCAGTCATAAAAACAATGAAAGGTGAAGTAAAGCAACATTACAAAACAGTTGAACAACTCGAACAGGAACAACAACAAAAACTTGCTGCCACAGAAGAGGAGGAGGAAGAACCGCCTCCACCGGTAGACGACGCAATTACCCTGCTTCGCAGGGAAGTTATGGCAAATCATGTACCTACTGCCTTCATAATAAAGAATTGGATCCAGGAAGGGTAGCAGAGATATGGGAATAGAAACGCTTACGGGTATTAATAGAGTAGCAGTCCTCCTTATTTGCCTTGGAGAAGAAGCCACTGCAAAAATTTTCGAAGAACTTTCGGATGACGAGGTACGGCAAGTAACGAGAGCCATGTCAACCATTGACCATATACCTACAGACATTAAAGAAAAGGTATTTGACAGTTTCAGAGAAGCCCAGAACCAATTTGCTGGACTGTTTGTCAAAGGTGGGGAGTTTGCCAAAAAAGCTATTGCTGCAACTCCTGGCGATAAAAGAGCCAAATTCCTCATGGATCAGTTTCTCTCAGGTACAGAAACCAAATCCCTGGAAACAATCGCATTGATGGCGCCTCCCATGGTAGCCGGACTCCTTGAACAGGAACATCCTCAGACTGTTGCTCTGGTCCTTTCAACTCAACACATTGAACATGCCGCGGAAATCCTTTCCCACCTCCCAGAAGAGATACGATCAGATGTTGCTTATCGTATCTCAAAGATCGAGAAAGTCTCTCCAAGTGTCCTGAACAGGATAGAAGACGCCTTACACAGAGAGATAGGGCTGGTAACAGGAAAAACACAGAAAAAAGTTGGAGGTATTGATGCGGTTGTAGGTATCCTCAACCATATGAAAAACAATCTCGACGGTGACATTTTAGAGGAAATGGAGCAGGTTGACCCAGATATGGCTGAAGACATTCGAAAGAAAATGTTCACCTTCGAAAACCTCGTCGCACTCGACGGAAGATCCCTGCAGATGATCTTAAGAGAAGTAAATAACGACTCTCTCACCCTTGCCCTGAAGATAGCTTCAGAGCAGATGAAGGAAAAGATTTTTGCCAATATGTCTGCCCGCGCAGCTGATATGATCAGAGATGACCTCGATGCAATGGGCCCGGTGCGACTCTCCGAGGTAGAGCTTATGCAACAGTCAATTGTGAAAATCGCAATGAAACTTGAAGAGGAAGGAAAGCTTGTTCTCGGTTCTGGAGGTGGGGATGAGCTTGTCTAAATATTACAAGAGTTCAGATTCCTTTAAGGCTGAAGAAATTGTAAAGCAGGATAAAGATGAAAAAGCCGGTTGGGAGTCAGACCCCCTAAAAGAGAAAGTACCCTTTGAATCACAAAAATTACACAGTGCAGATTTGGAGAAAGAACAACGTGACAAGGCTCCCCAGCCACCTGAAAATCATTTAAAACAAGATCATTTAACACAAGAGAATCATGAAATAGTTGAAGAACCAGTTCTAAAAGAACAAGCCACTGAACTTGAAATAGAACCCGAGGACCTTGAATCTGTCATTCAACCTCCAAAAATTGATCTAAGAAACTATATGGATATTAAGGAGGCTAACGCCCTTATTGAAGAAGCGTATCAAAAGGGCCTTGAAGAAGGCAAATTTGAAGCGGATGAAGATTACGGGGCAGCAACCAGAGCGTTGCTGAGTGTTTGCCAGCAACTTGACACTATACGCGAAACCATAATTGCTAACAGTGGTCAGGAATTACAAAATTTTGCACTCTCAGTTGCAGAGAGAATTATACGCATGTCTGTTCAAGAACAGGATCACACCATACTTGCGACAATTGAAGAAGCCCTCCAGCGGTCAGTTCGTTCAGATGAATTTACTATTTTTGTACATCCCGATGACTACGATGTTGTCTTTACTAAATCCAACGATTTAATTGCAGGCGTGACAGGGCTCAACAACGTAGTTATAAAAACAGATATCACACTTGACCCGGGAGGTGCCAGGATAGAATCTGACAATTGCACCATTGATGCCACTTTAGCAAGTCAATTTGATGTCATTCGAGAAGAGGTACAAAAAAAACTATAATCATCAACTTCACTGCAAAAAGCACAAATACACCGCATTTTCAATGCTTTCCCCTTTCGCCGTGACACATTAACGCCAACATTTTCTATATATTTTATTTATGCCACTAGATTCATCAACGATAAATAAACTTAACGTAATAAAGGTCTGGGGTAAAGTCACCAAGATTGTCGGACTGGTAATCGAAGGATATTGTCCTTACTCAAGCGTAGGATCTCTCTGTGAAATAACCCCGATTAACGACGGAGAGAAAATTTTTGGTGAAATTGTCGGGTTTAAAGATACCAAGGCCCTTATCATGCCTCTTGGAGAATTGAGAGGTCTTGGGCCGGGAAGCCTGATCAGGGTCATCCGCAGCAGTGCAACGATCAAGGTAGGCAATAATTTGCTAGGTCGGGTTATTGACGGTATGGAAATTCCCCAGGATGGTTTTCCTGCACCAATTCTCGACCAGGAGCAAGATCTCTACGCACTGCCTCCCGGGCCAATGGAGAGACAAAACATCACGGATTCTTTGGACCTGGGAGTAAAGGCCATTAATGGTCTTATTACCTGTGGTATGGGACAGCGCCTGGGAATCATGGCCGGCTCGGGGATCGGTAAGAGTGTGCTGTTAGGAATGATGGCGAAGTATGCTAAAGCCGACATCAATGTGATCGCACTGATTGGCGAGCGTGGCCGGGAGGTTAGAGAATTTATTGAACGAGATCTGGGAAAAGAGGGTCTTGCTCGATCA
Source organism: Desulfobulbaceae bacterium (assembly GCA_024227155.1). GTDB lineage: Bacteria > Desulfobacterota > Desulfobulbia > Desulfobulbales > Desulfocapsaceae > Desulforhopalus_A. The sequence continues at coordinate 5,255 of JAAELB010000864.1, read as the reverse complement.
GTTATCGTAGTGGTGACCTCTGATCAGTCGCCCCTTCTCAGGATGCGGGGGGCCTTTGTTGCTACAGCAATCGCTGAATTCTTTTGTAACCAGGGAAAAAACGTCCTGCTGATGATGGACTCTGTCACAAGATTTGCCATGGCCATGCGGGAAATAGGGCTTGCAATAGGAGAACCACCAACCACAAAAGGATACACCCCATCAGTTTTTGCGACCTTGCCCAAATTACTTGAGAGAGCAGGTAAATTCAAGAATACCGGTAGCATAACTGGATTATACACTGTCCTGGTGGATGGCGACGATATGACGGAACCTGTTGCCGATTCAGTCAGATCAATATTGGATGGTCATGTTGTGCTTTCAAGGGCTCTGGCCGCACGTAACCATTTCCCAGCAATTGATGTCCTGAATTCTGCAAGTCGTGTAATGCGTGATATCAGCTCCCCCAGACACCAGGAACTTTCAGGAAAAGCAAGAAGTGTTCTTGCGAGTTACGCTGAAGCCGAAGACCTGATTAATATTGGCGCCTACGTTAAAGGTTCCAATCCTAAAATTGACTATGCAATGAGCAAAATTGACGCTATCACCGAATTTCTTCAGCAAAATTTTAATGAAACAACGACCCTGAAAAATTCTATTGAACAACTCGGAGTTGTATTGAGTGACCGAAAGGATGAGGAACCATTGCAGAAGAACCGACGCAAATCTGACGATCAGCAATAATCAATCTCCGCCTATGTCACCTTCTACGTACAGTAATAATGAAACCATTTCAGCTCACAGCAGTTTTAGATCATAGAAAAAGACTTGAAGATATCGCTCATAACAGGTTTTTCGAAGCAAACAAAATCCACAAATTAATAAGCAAAAAATTGACGTTTGAAAAAGAGTTGCTTACGACAACAATTAAACAGACCGAAGCCAGAAAACGACAAGGCATCGAAATCGTAAGCCTTATCCGCTTTGAAGAAAAGATACAAAGTATACAGTTTAATGTGAAAGCGATCGAAAAAACCCTAGCCGAAAAAAAAAATATTGTTGAGATGGAAAAAGCAAACCTCCTGCAATGTTCAAAAGAGAGGCAGATTATGGAAAGATTACGAGACAAACAGAACCGAAACTGGAAAAACTATCTCAATAAAAAAGAAGCCGCCATGCTCGATGAGATTGCTATAATGCGACATGGCCCTGAAAGTAACTATTAATCAGTTGCAACTCTCCTAGCCCGATAAACGGGAAACAAGTCGGAATTCTGTATAAATTACCTGCCACTAAACCCCGGAAAATTATTTATAAGATACCAAAACAAACATGAAATATTTAGTCCCTTACTCAACAAAAACAGCAATAAAAAACAAGAAATCTGAAGAGTGTTTTAATATTGGGAACTTAAAGCAACCCCCGTGGCACTTATCCCGACTTATTTCCCGTTTATCGGGGTTTCTTAACATCACCCTCCTTTCATCTTTTTTAGTTTTCAGTAACTGTGGTCCCTCCATCGCAGAGAATAACCAGGAAAAAAAATATGGCTCCGTCGAAGAGAGAAGACTTGAAAGCACTATCCGCCAGGAGCGTAGCAAAAGTCTACAGGATCGTGAGGAATTTATTTTAAAAGAAAAGGAACTAAAGACCCTCGAAGAAGGTGTCGATAAGAAACTTGCTGAGATTGATAGTAAACTTGAGGACCTCAAGAGTCTACAGAAGAAAATTGAATCCCTCCTTGCCGAAAAATCAGCAGTAGAAAGAAAACGCTTAGAAAGTCTGGCTAAAATATATGAAAAAATGACACCCGGCAAAGCAGCCCTTGCACTAACGGGTGTAGATATGCAACTGGCTTCAGACCTTTTAGGATTGATGAAAGTCAAGTCAGCTGCAAAAATATTAGATCAGCTTTCCAAGCAGAAGGCGGCTGAACTCAGTACAACATTCTCAACACTGCAACTAGAGTGAGAAAATATGGCACAAATTAATTTAATATTACCATCCCTCCCCCAGGAAACTTCTATGTTTCCTGGAGACGAGACGAATGCCTCGACAGAAAATCCATTTTCCACTCATTTAGAATTAGCTCTTGCAGGAAATAATAATTCAGAAACAGATCACGGTTATCCAGAAAATACACCCCAGTTAATTCAAAATAATGGCACTGTCCGTATCAAGGAAGATCTAACGACTAACCAGAATCTTTTTGAAATAACAAATCCTCTGCTCACTAATGATAGAGTTGAAAATTCACAACACGAATCGATAAAAATCATTACAGACCGACCACAACCTGTTCTTTCCAGAGACAATCAAGTTAATAGTAATGAGCTAGATGCGGTTAACGTCAGCAAGGTAGCGGAACAGTTAACAGGTCATCTGGCAGATGACCTGTTGCCAAAAGACAACGAATCCATTGTAAAAACAGATATAAATACTAGAACCGAGATTTCCAGACAAACAGTCCATGGTGAGCCAAATCCGAATATTTCCTTATCCATTCACGGGGAAAATAAACAATCTAAACAACCCCTATCAAGGCCACTACTAGCTGCGGATTCCAGTAAAAATATCAATTTGCAAGAAGCAGTTGTTTCTCTTGCTGATCAAAACGCAGCCCTGCAACAGTCCTCCACGATTCCCTTGCAAGCAACTGAGCCAGGTCAAACTACAAACACGAAAAACTCAGAACCGCTCCTGAAAGGACAAAATGTCGCCCTGAAACAGACAACCACAGATAACTTGCAAGCAACTGTGCCAAACCAAACTACAAATGCGAAAAACCCAGAACCACTCCTGAGTAAACAAAATGTCGCCCTGAAACAGACAACCACAGATAACTTGCAAGCAACTGTGCCAAACCAAACTACAAACACGAAAAACCCAGCACCACTCCTGAGTGAACAAAATGTCGCCCTGAAACAGAGTCCAACGAACTTATCGCAAGCCGCAAGTTTCAGTCAACCAACCATTAGGAAAGACTCGGAGAATCCCCCGATAAAGCAAAGTTTAACATTGAAGCAGCACTCTTCGAATGCTTTACCTGCTGCAAATGATAGTTTTAGTTTTACCTCCAAAAATAATCCTATAAATCAAGAACAGGGAATAATAGCCCAACGCCTTCAAGAAATAATTAATTATGATAATGAAAAAGGCACTGTAGCAATCAAAACAATTACACAGCAGCAGCCTGCTTCAGGTAATTCTTTTGATTATTTAGAAACCCTGGCGAGCAACAGAGCCTTAATGTTTACCTCCAATGATAGCAACAGAGTGGTCCTTGGAAACAAAACCAATCCTCAAACAGAAGTGAAAATTCCATCACTTATATCAAATCCAGCAATTCAAATTTCAACCAGTGATGACAATGGTGATATCTCGGTTTTAGCAGAAGGCTTCAAAGTTGCTGTTTTACCAAACCCACCTCAACAATTATCCGGTATCAGACACGATACAAATCAACAATATTTTGAAGCAAAAGCTCAACTGCAAAACTTGAGTGGTGATGAGCAGAACATGCAGGGTAACCAACAAGGCAATGAGCAGCCTACTCAATCAAATCAAGCTAACCAGTCCATGCAGACCTCAGCAACTCAGGGTTCAGGGGAACCTGTAGGGGTTTTTTCAATACCTGCAAGCTACTCACAGGACCAACCTCTACATTCAGTCGTAGCAGTTAACAAACCACAATTTACTCAACCTGAAACTATAGTAAAAGAGCAGGAGATTGTTCAGCAGGTGTTAAACCGCTTTCAGCTCTCCAGGAGATCCTTAGATTCACAAATTAATCTCAGGTTACACCCTGCTGAGTTAGGGGAAATGAAAATCGATTTGACTGTCAAAGAAGGCTCAATTAGAGCAAATGTTGTTGCCCAGAGTCAATTTGTGCAGGAAGTAATGGAAAAGAATATTGGCAAATTAAAGGCTGTTCTTGAAGATCAAGGCTTTACAATCGACGAGATTAACGTGACATCCCAATCAGAATCGGTTGGGGAGTTTAATCTTTCAGACAAACAATTTTCCAGTCAAGACAGTTCAGCCAGCAAACAAGATGAAAGGACAATGATGTCAGAACCTTTCAACCTGGCCGAGCTTTCTAATCAGGAAAATTCCAATACCAGTGATGGTGTTGATTTAAAAGTATAGAGGACATCCAATGAGCAGTTACACTGATGCGATAAATCAAGCGGCGAACGTTTCAGCTGTCAAGAGCAAGACCGAGAGCACCGGTGAAACATCAATGGGTAAAGAAGACTTTCTTTCCCTTTTAGTGGCACAACTCCAGAACCAGGATCCGCTCAACCCCGATGATCCGACAGAATTTACCGCGCAACTTGCTCAGTTCAGCTCGCTGGAACAGCTTTTCACCCTCAATGAAAGCATGGATAATCTTGTTAACTCTAATGCCGCTTCTGATAAAATTTCAACTCTGAGTACAATTGGCAAAACAGTTGCTTACCAGGGTGGCTCCTTCGAGTTCTCAGGAGAACCAGTAGAAGTTGGATATCAACTCGACGGTGCTGCTTCAGAGGTTACTATCCTGCTGCAAAAAAACAACGATACTGTTGCTACACTGGAAGGGACAGAGCTGACCGCCGGAAATCATTACATAACCTGGGACGGGCTTACAGCCGACGGAGATTCTGCACCCACAGGAGAATACACAATAGTCCTACAGGCAAAAGCGGTCGAAGGTGGAAGTGTGGAAACCTTGCCCTTAGTCAAATCTGAAGTAACCGGAGTGGATCTTGGAGGACAATCAGGTGGTACACTAATCACCAATGCTGGTGAAATTTCATTCAATTCCATTTTAGGAGTATACGAACCCGGAAGTAAATCAGCATCGGTAGAAAGCGAAAAAGAACAGGCATCATTGAAAGAATCAATTGATGAGAGTACAGCAGCTATAGAAAAAGTCACGGACGACGCAATTGAGTTAACTGAGTAACTGAGCATAACCTTTAAGATTTGAGTTAACTTTTCACTCAAAGGACAATCCAAGGAGAAAAAATGGGTATTTCAAGTGCACTCTACAGCGGAGTTAGTGGCCTTAATACAAACTCTCAAGCTATGAGCGTGATAGGAAACAATCTGGCAAACACCAACACCCTTGGCTATAAGGGATCCCGAAGTGTATTTTCTGATCTACTATCCGGTACTGTTAACGGGTCGGGGGGAGTTTCACAGGTCGGCCGTGGTGTTGGCATGTCAACAGTCGATCAAGTATTTAGTCAGGGTACCTTTGAAAGTACTGAATCTGGTCTAGACGTGGC
>JAAELB010000863.1 GCA_024227155.1 Desulfobulbaceae bacterium | reverse complement strand
CTCTACATTTTTCTCAGTAAAAAGATTACAAGCCAAAGACTCTACCATAGAGTATATAATTGTGTCATTTAGGAAAAAGTGCAAGTGAAACCTTGATGGCGTCGCAAAAACTCCGATCTACGTCGTTATAGCGGGATCGCACAATGCTCGACGCACCGCATGTGCGGCTGCGCGTGCACGACACCACTATGCCTAGTATATCGAAGTTTTATGCTTAGCCATCAAGGTAGAGTGTGCGGGCTTTTCGCGAATGCATCAACCTTGATGGCGTCGTAAAAACTCCGTCCTGCTTCGAGTTTGCTTTCTCTGTACGATCTTGAGCTACATGTAACAATAAACCCACACAATATTGAGCGATTATGTCTGTTATCTTTTTACTATTAAGTTATTTATTGGGTGCCATCCCCTTTGGGCTTCTTGTTGGTAAACTTGCAGGAATTGATGTTCGAGAGCAGGGGAGTCGTAATATAGGGGCCACAAATGTCAGCAGATTGCTTGGTAAAAAATTTGGCATCATAACCCTGCTTTGTGATGTGGCTAAAGGCTATCTTCCCATGCTTGCCGCAAGTATGCTCTTGCCTGAAACAGCGGTAAAAGAATATATCGTACCCCTCTGTGGCCTCATGGCCGTTATTGGCCATATGTTTCCGATTTACCTTAAGTTTAAAGGGGGGAAAGGTGTGGCCACAGGACTTGGTGTTTTTCTTTTTCTCTCGCCCCTTGCCATTTTGTTGAGTCTAGGTGTTTTTGTAGCGGCAGTATATTTTTCGGGTTTTGTCTCAGTTGGTTCACTCCTCTCCTCTGCTGCCATGCCAATCTGGATCTGGCTTTTTCAGGGAAGTGGGGTGACGATTATGACTGCAACGGCAGTAGCGACTCTTATTTGGTTAAAACATCATGAAAATATTGGAAGGTTAGTTAAGGGGGAGGAGAAGAGCTGGAAGAAGAAGTGAGAGCTGGTTGT
>JAAELB010000862.1 GCA_024227155.1 Desulfobulbaceae bacterium | reverse complement strand
GCGGCGCCCGGGAAGGATAGGGTCGGCTGAGCGCGGCCCGGCGCGCCGCATCCATCGACCAGGGGAGAAACGGATCGATATTCTGGGGGGCTTGACCGCCGTTGTCGGCACAAGCCGTGAGATAGCACCTCAGCCAGTGCCGGGGGTTGATGCCCCAAAGCGCCAGGGTCTGCAGGATAGAGAAGAGTGTGGCGGCTAACGCGGCACTCCAGAGGCTTCCCGAGCCATAGTAGTTTTTGCGGCCGGTCACCGGATTACGGATTGAGTTCTCGCCCCGGTTGTTATCCATCGGGACTTCCGGGTGCTCGACAAACAGGGTGAGTCCCGGCCAATGCTCGAGCAGGCTGGCGAGCACCTTCTTCTGTTTCGTTCGTGCGCTCTTCGACAAGGCGGCGGCCGGCGCACCCGGTGCACCTTCACTGTTGGCGCTATCGCCGTTGTCCGCCACCATCCGGGTTGCCTCCTCATGCATGCGTTGCAACTGGGCCTGCAGGGCCTCGTGGTAGTGGTTGAAGGCAGCGGACTGTTCTGTCAGCGCCCGCTCGGGATCCCACTGCTCGAGACGCAGCCGGTTGAGGTGGTAGAGGGTGCCGATACGCCCCTTCCATTCCAGCGCCCACTCCTCCAACTCGGAAAAGGCGCGTCCGGCATCCAGGAAGTCGCGTCGCACATGGGCCCAACAGAAGGCGAGCAGGATGTTGGCCGCCAGCCGGGCGAGCTTTTTGTAGGCGCTGTAGCGATCGCAGACGATAATGACCTTGCCGTCCGCCTGCAGGCCGGCGAAGTGCG
>JAAELB010000861.1 GCA_024227155.1 Desulfobulbaceae bacterium | reverse complement strand
TCTCGGGTGAAGGGATAAGCGTAGAAATTTTCTAAACAGCTTGAGAATTGTATATGCCCTTAGATTAGTCAATACTTCGTAGAATTTGCTTAAATATGGAATTGCCTAACTGCGAGAAACCAAGGACGGACGCATTATTATGAGTTATTATTATTTAATGGGAATAGGACGTCCTAACGTTAAGGTGCCTAAGGCACCTAAGTTTTTCTATATGAAACCCATATATAATCGCTAGCTCAAAAGATCTTTGATGCTTTGGAACGGAACAATTACGACCCAGTATATGAGGGAAGTTTGAGTGACGATCTAGCTTGGATCTTATTATACCTATAGACGACGTTTCGTTTATAGAGTGTGATAAGGTACCTTGTATTATGGCTAACGCACATGCAGCAACTTTTGTATAGAATTGAGAATAGAAAGAGATAGTCGCGAGGACTAAAGATCACATGGAGAACCGATGAGTTATACGTGAGAGATCCAGATGATATGAAATAAAGTCCGGCGGAGTGCCAGGATGAGAAAAGATAAACGAATTAAAGAATCGGGGGAAATGGCTGAGTTGACGAAATCGAGCAAACTACAAGAATCAGACAGGTGAAAATCCAATAAAAACCAGATCATTGTCTACACGGACGAAAAGTTAAGAAATAGGAATTTGATCCCCCAAACTTAACCGAAGGGTGATATAGTACTCGTAACTCAGATTCAGTTACAGATTAGGACGATAAGGTAGTCGTTTGTGTAGATCTCTGTGATAGAGACATGCTAATGCCTTGAATAATCAGAGAAAAATATTGACGGCCCTTGTCAACATTACATGATGGAAATGATTACTATACGGAGTGCATTGGGTGCGATGTGTTTTGGTGGTAATATAGCGTCGTATCCACAAGAAATGTTTATACAACACGTTTATGAGAAATAAGGAAAAATC
>JAAELB010000860.1 GCA_024227155.1 Desulfobulbaceae bacterium | reverse complement strand
CTTACATGTATGTTGGAGAAGGAGCTTTAAATGGTTATACTGCTAGGCATCAAATTAGAATACACAGTACAGTTATAAATACTATATCATCTAAAATACTATCTTAGAATATTTGTATATCCAAATGCTATATCACATTTTTGTATTTGTTTACTTGATTACTACTATTTAAAATTGTTATGGAGAAAAAAACTAGATGCATTAATGTTTGTTACCTGACTGACATTTCTTTCATCACAGCCATTTACCCTATCATTTATTTCCCCAATTATACATTTAATTCCCCAATTATACATATAATTTTTTTTTTACAATTAGTATAATATTACACGCAAATATTATTTACATTTTACAGACATTACAATTAAAATGTGAGGCAACAACATTGCTCTTTGCATCTGGTCTTCTTACACATTTTCATATATAATTTTTCTAAATTTCTAAATGTGAATTTTTTACAAATGTTTGCTAATGTATTTATATATCATAAATCAAAAGAAATCACGCTGGTCATATAGCTTTTCACATTATTCCATAGTCATATACAACTATCATTGGTATATTTTTGTATTCCTCTAGCTATATATATTCTGCTCTATGCGCATACATTCATTAAAAATTGTCAATCACACACTCTAAAAGTTTCTTTGTGGTTTCAAAAAAAGAAAGTTTTTTATACAATTCTCTTCTATAAATCATTTCTTGTTTAATGTAAACATCAAGTTCTATATTTCTAGTATTAACAGTATCTCTGTCTATCAAGCATTTCTTATAAATCAAGTATGTTATCAAAGATATTATAATATTTTGTTCTTTTGAGTTAGTCAATCCCAACACAATATCTTGCCATACTATTATCTTGTTAAAGATATGACCAATATTATGCCAAATTAGCCCAACATATTTACATTCCATCAGCAAATGTTTTATATTGTGTACCCCATTATGACAATAAAAGCATATGTCACTGTCAATCTTTTTCCAAATGTAAAGATTTTTACCTGTAGCTAAAATACCATTTACAAGCTTATAATTGAATTCAGCTATTTTCATCTCAGGTTGAGCTTTAAGCTTATTTCTGTATATTTCTACACAGTCAATTTCAGTGTGGAAATCAAGAGACCACTTTTGTTTAAAATGTGGCTCTACTGCAGTTTGGCACAATAGTTTTGAGTAGAAATATTTACATTTTTTGTTTGTCATCTCACTTTGTAGGTTATGATCATCATGTAATTGTTCATTAGAGAAGCGAAATACCTTGTAAGGCTGTAATGCACTAGATATCATTGACATTGTTCTAAAATAATGTTGTTTTGCTTGAATGTTTTCATATATATCAGGCCTAAATTTACCATCAGCACACAAAATGTCTTTTACATATATGAGATTTGCATCTATAAATGACTTATTGTATAGACATTTGCCGTTACAAAGTAATTGTCTATTTCCCCATACAATTTGATTGAATAGATCATTTTTATTAGAAATTTTACATGGTATGTTGGCTCTACAAAAACCACTTATAACTTCTTGATAAAATAATGGTATAGACTTGAGTCGTGGAAACTGTTTTGTACTAGAAAAATTCATTTGAGTTTCTAGGTTTCCACATGCTCTCTGTAAGTAATATATTGGAAGTATTGTCCACTTTTCATTTTTACCTTTTAGTATTCTTGGAAGCCAAGATGCCTTTAATGCCATTAAATGACATAG
>JAAELB010000859.1 GCA_024227155.1 Desulfobulbaceae bacterium | reverse complement strand
GTGGCGAAAAAGCAGAATTGTCCTGGTCCCTAAACCAAACAGAGAGGACTATGCTTTGATTAAATCATGGAGACCACTTACAATGCTGCCATCTACATTCAAATATCATGAATTGCTGCAAAAGTGGATTCTGGAGGATTTTATAAGGAATCGTCCTAAATCCAAAATCCAACACGCTTTTGTTGAAGGTAAAGGCACTGAGACGGCCATTGCAGATTTTGTCAACAACCTTGAAAGAACAGTCCTCAGAGGTGAGCACTGCATATCAATCAGTCTGGATGTGGACGGTGCCTTTAACAAAACCCAACAAATGGGAGTTGTTGAATCCATGAGGGATGAAGGCTATCCTGACATATTCACCAACTGGTATGAATCATTCTTGATGAACCAAATCGCTTGTGTGGACACGGGTATAGCAAAGAGCTCAAGAGGTCTAACGCGTGGAGTGCCTCAAGGAGCTCTAACAAGCCCGCGAGCCTGGAATACCTACTTTGAACCTGTTTTGCAAGAGGCAAATAAAGGTCCAGGTAAAGTAGTTGCCTACGCTGATGACTTCACCATTTCATTTGCAGGCCCTGATTTGGATACAGTACAGAGAATTGCTCAACAGTCATTAACAAAGATTGTCAAAGTTGGAGGTGACCGTGGCATCACCTTCAACCCTGTAAAGACAGTGGTCATGCATAGTGGCAATGACCCGGATCCGGAAGGGTCTCTGAATGAATTGTCCATGAGTGGACAATCTATTCCCTACTCTGATGAAATGACTTATCTTGGAATGAAAATTACGAAAAACCTTGATTTTAATCCACATCTGGATGAAAAAATCAAGAGTGCCAAGCGAAAGCTGATGGCTTTGCGCTCTGCTATTGGAAAATTTTGGGGGCCCAAACCCTCTCTAATGCTCTGGGCTTACAAACAAGTGGTGCTACCTGCGCTAACATACGGATGTTTTGTGTACGCCCACAAGGTGAGTAAGAAAAGTACTGAGAGGCTAAAAAAGGTCAGTCGCTTGGCTCATCTTTTATTAGCCCCAATTGCAAGAAGTGCCCCAACTGGGGGCCTGGAAGTGATCTCAGAATCAGCACCTATTCACATACAGATGAGTGATCTTAGCATGAATGCTGTCCTTAGGATTGGTCAGCCCAAACCCGTATGGGAGGGCCTGACTGCTAACGGTTCAAAAGGCTTTTACAGGTTTTGGTCGGATAAGATCCCTGACTC
>JAAELB010000858.1 GCA_024227155.1 Desulfobulbaceae bacterium | reverse complement strand
GTATGTGTCGGATTCTGCTCAGTGCTGTCTTCAGTGCCGTTATTATCGAAATCCCAGGACCAGCCTGCGATCTCTCCGGTAGAGGCGTCGGTAAAGGTCACTTCCAAAGGTACTGTGCCGGCGGCAGGGGCGCCTGAAAAGTTGGCAACAGGCGTACCCTCCGGATTCCATCCTGCCAGCCTTGCCATCATCCACCAGAATGCCCTTGCTTTAACATTGCAGTTTAAAGCTCGGGAATGAGAACAAGAACATGAATCACACAAATCCGAGTCGGGATTAGCAGCGCACCACTCCTCTGCCCAGTTTCCACTGGAATAACCACAACTGTCGGTTCCGGCAAGATCAAGGTAATCTGTACCGTCCGGATCATATCTTTCAATATCGGCAAAATCAAAAAGCACTTTGTCATTTGTTCTGCAATAGTCTCTGATTTGCTCATTTCTGATATGAAGATTGCCGGATGACCCGGTTCCATTAAGATGACCGGTTATATAAATAAATCTCATATTAGGATACTCAACTTCAAATTGCGCCATCGTATCAAGATATTCCTGGATATAGCTCTCACTGCTATCTGCCTGACTACACCAGGACCACATGGAGAAATTATAATCGCCGGTATTTACAACCGCCCTTGTTCTATTTTTGCCTGACTCTCCTTGCCAGTAATCATCGGGAGTAATGTATGTCTCCGGAGGATTGCCATCATAAATACGGAGCGCAGGAGGACTTTCTACGGCTGGCAGCCCGGCAGCAGAGCTTTCTCTTATCGCAACACTGTATTTTGGATACAGGGTTTCAAGATTCGAAATTCCGGATATTATCTGTGAACCATGAGAAGTGTGCGCATAATGCAGCGTCAGGTTTTTAGCCTGTTCTAACCAGTAATCCGGTATCCGGTTCAAATCTGTGCATGTGTGATCAATAATGATTCCATCTGCAAAGGCAACAGGAACAACCTGAAGAAAGATAATTAAAAAAATGCCGATAATGTAATTTTTTGGTTGTTTTATCAAATAGTTTTTCATGGTAATCCCCCTTGCTTTTTAACTAAATTCCATAGCGTCAAAGATTTTCTGTCGCTTACCTGCAAAAAACAATTCCCGGTTATCCGGAAAGTCCAAGTTGTTTATCGTTGTATGAATTTCTGGATAGCGCTAAAGCTTCACTGCGTGCCCCGTTTTCGCGGGAATGACGCATATAAGTAAGATTTCGTCATACCCGCGAAAGCGGGTATCCAGCGATTTTGGTTCAACTTGATCTTTATAGAGAACCGTAAAACAATTTACCCAGATTACTAATCCCTCCGCCTCGCATTTCAAACAAAAAAAACCAGGACCATATACGGTTCTAAATTGT
>JAAELB010000857.1 GCA_024227155.1 Desulfobulbaceae bacterium | reverse complement strand
GAACATCTCCATAATTGATAGCATTACCACTTCCGTTTAGATTGACTTGAGAAACAAACTGAGACCTTAAAGTTGTATCATCATACTGATTTTGAGCAAAACATTGAGTGACATTACTGCTATTGTTTGACGTAATATACGATTGAATATCATTGCCTGTGCAATCACTTTCACTAGGCGTATTGTATTGTGAGTGTCTATATACTCCCAATATCCTAAAATGATAATCAAATTCACCTGTCGACTCGGCGCCAGACACTGACCACTTCACATTTACCTTTGTGTATTCTCCATCAGGTAAATTATTAATATCACCAAATGTTTCAGCATGTATTCCTGAGGATTTCGTTAGACTCTTAACTTGATAATTATCCGTACCAGCAGTTCCAATCAAATTAACTTCCAATGTACCCTCCAGCCCTAATCCTAGCGGCTCCAAAGATATTCCAATAGCATTTCCTGGAATGCTGGCACTTGATACTAAAGCCTTTACCACAACAACCTTAGCCCTAACCTCTGCCCACCAACCAGAACACTCACTACATCTTGCCTTTATTACAACCTCGTACTCCCCTGCATTCTCATAAAAATACACAGGATGTTGCTCAGTACTAGTACCACCATCACCAAAATTCCACTCAAACTCCATGTCACAGGAAACATCGACCGATTGCGCAATCAAAGAAAACACGGCCTGTGCGCCACTTATAGTTTCATTAAAAGGAATATAGACAGGTACTGATTCAGTTATATCCTCCTTGAGGTCTAAGTCACTAGTCTGACTATTCGAAGTCACGGAAGCGCTGCTAAACAAAACTGAGGAGCAGCTATCACCTGACCCACTTGGCGGTTCTATTACGGTGCCTGTTGCTGTATTGCTCGGAGGTAGTTCATCATCACTTTCACCTAACACACAATACCCAGCCTGACATACGCGACCTTCACCACAACTCCTACCATTTTTGTTAAGATCCCCAACTATATTTCCGCCAGAGCACTTCTTACAAGCTACTCCAGGATCAATCGTATCATCCGGTACAGCGTCACAGCCTCCAAATGCATTACATGCGCCTTGCCCAGTACAGGTATTGCCATCATCGCATGAGCCACTTTTAGGGCTTTTTTCTCCATTTGTGCAACCATAGCACTGATTCATGCTTGAATCAGTAATCGGTACATATGTGCATTCACCTTGTTTATATGAGCAATCTGGAGAATATGGGTTAGGTTTCACTTCACACGCACAATGACTCGCATTTAGTTGTTCACATACCGTGCATGTAGGCACATCATCCCCTTCACAAGGCTCACAATCCGGAATCGCCCTGCATCCCGCACTAAAATTACTGATGAGTTTAACGGTTTCTCCAGATGGTGGACATAGCAATCCTCAAATCCTGCAGCAGACAGCAAAGACAGTGCAGAGTCATCGGGACATTCGGTGTATTACGCTGCGCTAATACACCCTACGAGCTGCTGGTTTGCTTTGTTGTGGGTTGTTGCAGGAGATTACAAAAGGGATCGAGCAGGCTAAAATTAGGGCCTTTTTGGTTTTCGATATGCCAAAAGAGGTTGAAGTTATTTCATGAATAAGTTGTTGGTTTTTCATTGTCACTTCGATACTTTTCGTCTTTTAATTGCAAAGACAACTATTACAATAACCATGAGTAGTACAACGATTGCAAAGACTATTTTCGGGCTTAAAGCTGGAGCTTTTTCCTCAGGTTGACCTGCACCTGGTGTTTGTACCTCCTGTTGAACCACCTCCCGCTCTAATTCCATTTTGTCATTTTCGGTGAATTCCATGGCTGGGATATTGGGGTCAAAGAACTTCATTGCCAGTTCTATGGCTTCGGGGAATTGTAGGGCGCTTAGCCTACTATAAATCAGGTTTTCAAAATCTAAATAATAGCCATTATTATTCCGACTAACGGGCAGTACCTGGATCATAGGTTGGCCTTGCTTAGTCAATGGGGCATAATCAGTTTCCGGATAAAAATATATAAACCGCGCACTACCATGCTCAAGATAACCTACTGGTATAATCGCGTCCCAATGCCAGACCCTACCAGTATATACTGACAAGTGACTTCGTTCACTTTCGTAGCCTAGGGGTCTCTCGTTAAATAACGTCAGCCTCCTTTTTAGAATTTTTTCTTGTTGAAAAGCTTGTACGTACATCGGGTTATATATAGTTTTATCGCCTTTCTGTTGGAATGTTAACGCCTTAATATTGGAAAACAACTCTACGATGGGAGCAATGTCAGCGGGAGTGCTAATATCGCCTTTTTCGTCAAGGTTTAGTGGAAAACGCCAGCGTTTTTGATATCGTTTAAAATCTAAATAAACAATTGGGTTAAGTTCCGATCGATCTAGCGCTCGGTAAATTCGATTTGTTGGCTGAATTCTATATTGCTGATAACCACCCTTAACTTGCTCGAACTCTTTTAATTCAGCTGTAGTGGCTTGTCGTGAATAGTTTTCTCCCAATGGGGGGATAAAATTCCATTCAGTCAAAAAATGATAATTCTGCGCCAGATAGCAGCCGTCTTTCTCGCAATAAATCACCGGGTCAAGACCAGCCAGCCTGGGAGAAATATCACGTTTTATATAGGGAAATACCAGTTTTCCTTTACGAAAAACCTTCAGTAACTCAATTTTATTCAGCTTTACATCGGGGCCAAATGACAGCCCAACTTCAGTATTCTGTATAGCAGACTCAAAATTGCCATCCTTAGCTGAGTGAAGGTTCAAATAAGCCTGTTTATCCTGAGTATAAATACTATG
>JAAELB010000856.1 GCA_024227155.1 Desulfobulbaceae bacterium | reverse complement strand
TCCTCTACTGGCACTCAACCTTGTGACATCCCAATTGATGAAGATGGGGTATTATCCTGAGTTTGGTATTGATATGTATTTTAGTAAAAAGGCAAATACGCGTATACCAATATATGAACTTGAAACCATGGAAGAGCAGGCTAGTATGGTCTTTGATTTGAGTAATGGTGAAGCATTTCTCAAATATACCTTACTTGATTTATCCACCATGGAGACTGATTTTCAAGATATGGTTGATGCTTG
The DNA here is from genome assembly GCA_024227155.1 of Desulfobulbaceae bacterium. Classification (GTDB taxonomy): domain Bacteria; phylum Desulfobacterota; class Desulfobulbia; order Desulfobulbales; family Desulfocapsaceae; genus Desulforhopalus_A. The sequence continues at coordinate 1,596 of JAAELB010000856.1, read as the reverse complement.
GAAGAGTGGTGATTCCCAGAAAATGGAAGAGCTCATTTTTGGTCCCTATCAAAATGATCCTGTATTGGTGGCACTTTTCCAAAGAATTTTTTATTTGAGAAACAAAAGCATGGTGATAAAGATAAAAGACCTTTTACAAACTGACAAAAAACTCTTTATCGTTGTTGGGGCAGGACATCTTGTAGGAGAAAAAGGTATTGTCCAACTTCTCAAAGATACAGGGGTATCTGTAAAACAACTCTAGTTGAGGTTTATGTTGAAGCTATCATGGCCATTGCTTTGAGATGCCCTTCTGCGTGGATTAGCTCAGCCTGAGCGGTGGTCTTGAAGAGTTTTGCAATATTTACAAACCCCTCTCTTTTGGCTATTTTGGCAAAAGTGCTATGTTCCTGAAATACTGGATATTACAAGAAAATGCATTCTATAAATTGTCAGTTGTAGATGCCACGTTTTCTCCATGAATGTATTGGACGGGGACCCCAAAATGAAACTTGCGGAATTTAACAGCTTGAAAAATACAGCGTATTAATGATGTTTTGTAAAAATGTTACTAAGATTTCCTTTGGCTATTTAATTTTACCCTCGACATCAACTGGCCATAACTTGTTACGTTCTCTGAGTTCTGCAAGTGCTTCCTCTTCCAAAGCAGTGGGTTCTTTTTGCCAGTATACACGCCCTCTCTGTAGAAAATGCATTCCCAGGAACTTGCCATTCTGTTTCTCAACAAGGGTTGCAAATTTGGCAATGTAGCCTTCTTTAATGCGGCTATTCCCAGTCATCATCAGGAAGATTGCTTTTCCGGCAAAGTCATAATTCTCCACAAATGACCAGAGTGGTACCGCCGGACGGTACCACCAGGTCGGTGAGCAGAGAAGAACAAGATCGTACTGGCTGATATCAACCGAATCATGTGTTATGGGAGTTGTTGTTACCTCATCATCCGCATGCTTTTCTGCTATTCGCTGTCCCTTGTAATCCCTCGTATACAGCGGGGCATCAATGGTAAGTAAGTCCGCATCAAAATAACTGGCAACCACCTTGGCAACACCGAGGGTGTTGCCGGTACGGGAGTATACAACAACCAGTGTTTTAGCAGGTTTTTCGACACTTCTTCGATAAGGAGCTGATTCAACCCAGACGGTTTGTGTTCTGTAGAACCAGTAGAATAAAAGAGCACAACATAGTATAACACCTGCGACGATCAACCAGCCTTTCACAGCTCAAATACTCGTTGTAAATGTGCTTTAAATCGTACAAAATCATTGTCGATATCCGGATTTTTCAGGACATCATAACAGGAAAAGCTCTCAACCTGCTTAAGCCCAACAAATTGTTGTGCCTTGTGAAAGGAAATAAAAGCTCCATCAACACCCTTTCCTTCAAAAAACTGATCAGGTTCTGTAAATGCCTCAAGGGGTGCATTCCAGGTTGTGGACAACATATATTTTTTGCCGGTTAATAAGCCACCTGAACCATATTTCTTGTTTCCATCTGTGCGGGTTCGCCCATCATCATCAAACATCTTCCCATATCCAGCCATATACACTTCATCAATATACTTTTTGAATCCCCAAGGGATAGACATCCAGTAAACGG
>JAAELB010000855.1 GCA_024227155.1 Desulfobulbaceae bacterium | reverse complement strand
GCTTCGCATTTCTTATCTGAGCATCTGTAAGGGGGGCAATCCTTTTAGGCATAAGGCTCTCCACGCTTTGGGGGCTTCCAAAATTACTTGGGGGCCTTTGACTAAGAAACAGCCCCCAAAAACATTGGATTTCAGTATACCTTGTTGGATTTAGCTGGACAACAGAAAAAGAAAAAGGCCTGAATTATCAGGCCTTTTTGGACATTGCTGGACTGCAATGGACTTGGTACTGGTGGAGGCGGCGGGAGTCGAACCCGCGTCCGGAAAGGCTCCCCTCCCGTATCTACATGCTTAGTTCCGTACTTTAGTTTTCGCTTTTAGAACTCAGTCGGAACATAGATTTCTAAAAACTAGTCTGTGAGATCTCGTCCCTTGAAAGACAGGCAACCTTCAAGCGACCAGCCCGTTGAGTCGACGCCCCGAGTCCGATCTTACGGGCGAAGATCGGTGGAACGGCAGTATGACAGTTATTAAGCTGCTACTGCGTAGTTATAATCGTCTGCGATTATATTTATGTTCTACTGATTTTACGAGCCAATAGAAACTCGGCATGCAACGATGAGCTTACACATCCCCGTCGAATCCGTTTCGCCCCCTTATTCCTTTTAGTACCTTAGAAATTCATATCTTGTTTTTATGAATGAATTTTGTGAAGGTACTTATCCCGACTTTCTTCCCGTCTATCGGGGCTAATTTTTAATATTTTAACAACCTATCTATCATGGCGCATGGCCCGCTGAATTTCACGATTGGTCTGCTGCTCTTTTAGTGTCGCCCGTTTGTCGTACTGTCTTTTACCACGGGCCAGACCAAGTTCAACTTTTGCCCTGCCATTTTCTTTAAAGTATATCTTCAATGGTATCAGGGCAAGGCCTTTTTCATTAAGTTTACCAATAAGTTTCTTTATTTCCCTGCGATGCAGTAATAGCTTGCGCACTCGAAGCGGATCATTGGGGTTATGTGTTGCAAAAGAGTACATCGAAATATGGACGTTGTACATCATTGCCTCGCCCCGGGAATCTATTCGAACATAGCCATCCCGTAAATTTGCCCTTCCTGCCCGAAGCGACTTCACCTCCGGCCCGGAAAGCACCATCCCCGCTTCATACGTGGCATCAATATGGTAGTCATGAAATGCTTTCTTATTTTTTGCGACTATCTTTATTCCCATTTACAATAACCTTCAATATTCCCTATAGTTCAACTACTACCTCTCGGAAGTCACCCGGAGTGCCTCTTCGTAGGTGGTGACACCTTGCTTTACTTTTTCCCAGGCGTCCTCGCGTAATGTAGTCATTCCTTCACGTATTGCAATCTCCCTCATTGCAAGGGAATGGGCATCCTCGGCAACCATTTTTTTTATCTGAGAAGACATGGGGAGGATTTCAAAGACACCGCAACGTCCTTTGTAGCCAGTCCCCCTGCACTCCCTGCAACCGGTGCCCCTTCTAAGTGTTACTTCACCTTCGTCCCTCACGGGAAAACCTAACTTAATCAGCTCATCACTTTTAATCTTAAATTCTTCGGCACAACTGGAACAAATTGTTTTCACAAGCCGCTGGGCCATACATCCAAGGACTGTCGTAGCTATCATAAAAGGCTGAAGCCCAAGATCCCTCAATCTCGCCACCGATGAAACGGCATCGTTTGTATGGAGGGTAGAAAACACCAGATGGCCTGTCATCGCTGCCTGCACGGCATGTGAAGCGGTTTCCCGGTCCCGGATCTCCCCAATCATCAGGATATCTGGATCCTGCCGGAGGATATTTCGAAGAATTGTAGAAAAGGTAACATCAATAAGTGGCTGCACCGCAATCTGATTAAATTCCTCATGCACCATTTCCACAGGGTCTTCAACAGTTACGATATTTTTATCAGGTGAGGCAATCTCTTTCAACGTCGAATAGAGGGTGGTTGATTTACCGCTACCCGTCGGCCCGGTGACCAGAATGATTCCATGGGGCGCTTTGATAAAAGAATTGTACACCTCAATATCCCGCTTGGAAAAACCGAGTTTTTCAACTTTTTGGAATATCATCTCAGAATCAAGGATCCTGAGAACCGCTTTCTCGCCAAAAGAGACAGGGATGGTGGAAACCCGTATTTCAACATCCTTGCCACTGCTCTCCCCGATTTTAATCCTGCCATCCTGTGGGCGTCTTTTTTCTGCAATATCCATTCGTGACAAGAACTTAATCCGTGAGACGAAGGCGGAATGCACAGCCTTTGGTAAATTATAGATAGTGTGCAGAGAACCATCAATCCTAAACCTGACTACAGAAACATTCCTCTTCGGCTCTATATGTATATCACTGGCGCGCTGCTCCAAAGCGTAATGAAAAATATGGTTCACCGCAGACTTAACATGCTGGTCTGAGGAGGTAATCTCTTTAGAAGAAGATATTTTTACATAGCGCTCCAGATTACCAATATCTATAGAACCGGTGCTCCTCGGAGTGACAGTGAATTGATCCTCAGCTGCGCTGATTGATTTCTGAAAGCCGAAAAATTCAGCGATGATCCTCTGAATATCAGATCTTGTTGAGATATAAGGTTTTATTTTAACCTGGTTCGCCTGCTCAATATCGGAGATTGCTACCTCCGAATCCGGATTATAGACGGCCACCTCCAGAACATCTCCTTCTTGATTGAATGGGAGAAGCAGCTGCCTTATTGCAAAGTTACGGGGAATCGTTTTGGTTGCGACATCCATATCAAGCTCCAGTGGATCAAGCTTTTTAAATGGCATCCCTTTATGTTTTGCAACCGCCCGCATGATAAGTTCTTCATCTACAAAGCGGGCTTTAAGGTTCTGCAGTTTAAAGTTAAACGAAGCAATAATATCTACCATATCAGGGTATTTCTTATCGCTTTCACCTTCTTTACCTGCAAGGCGGAGAAGTTTCTGACGCTGCTTCCCTTTTTCAAGGGTCACAAACTGACGCTGCTTTGGAGTGAGAACCTTCAGCTCAACCAACATCTCGAGCAGAGCTTCACTGTTAAGAAATCTCATTCATCCACCTATCGACAACTTCGTGGTTAAAAACTACCCATCATCTCATCTTTAAAAACAACACGTTACATCAGGGATCGAAGAGTTGCAAGATTTCGAATATCCTCCGCTAGACTTTCACTCTTCGGAGTTTCAAGGGTCATCGGCAAGCCTTTAAACCGATCATCTGTTAATAAATTTTTAAACCCATCAATACCGATTGCACCCTCGCCAATATGTTCATGACGATCAACCCTGCTGCCCAGATCTTTTTTCGAATCGTTTAGATGAAAAAAACGCACCCTGTCGATCCCGACGGTACTGGCAAGAGCATCCATCGTTGCCCCGTACCCTTCCTCACTGCGTAGCTCATAGCCTGCAGCAAAAATATGGCATGTATCCACACATACCCCCAGCCGCTCAGGAAATTTTGAATTTGCAATAATATACTCCAGCTCTTCAAAAGTGCTGCCAAGACCGGTACCCTGGCCCGCTATAGTCTCTAGCAGGAGTAGCACCTCGCTTTCTGTTTTTTCAAATGTTGCATCAAGTCCCGCGACAAACCTCGAAAGCCCCGCCTCTACTCCATCTCCTCCGTGGGATCCCGGGTGCATTACCACGTAGGGAATATCCAGCTGTTCACAACGTTCAAATTCCAGGTCCAGAGCATTTATCGATTTTTCCAGCAGATCTTTTTTTGCGGTTGCAAGGTTGATAAGATAAGAAGCATGTGAAGCGACCAGCATACCGTTACTGTTATCGTGCGCCTTTTTATACAGGTCTATCTCCTCCTGCTTGAGACTCGCAGGGTTCCATTGCCGCTGGTTGCGGGTAAAGATCTGCAATGACTCTCCGCCAACTTTAGCTATTCTATCAAACGCTTTATACAAACCACCAGCTACCGACTCGTGTGCCCCTAATAATGCCATTTACTATTCACCCTCTTCCTTCTTTTCGGACAACTCTTGTTTCTGTATCGACTCTTCATATGACAAGCTGCTAAATTTCATTATCTGCGCCATATAAAATCTTCGTTTAGCAACATCCACTTCCACAGCCTGTTTTTCAACCCTGACCGCCTCATCGACAAGACCATTTGCCCAGTAGGCGGTCGCCAGGGTGTCTAAAATATAACCCTTTGGTTGCAGCGTTACAGCTCCCCTAGCGAGGGTAAGCGCCCGCACGGTATCACGAAGAGACAAATTCTCACTGGTAAGCAACAACCAGGCAAAATTATTCATAACTTCCGGGTTTGAAGGATCAAGACTAAAGGCCTTTTCATAGGCAAGCAGAGCCTTCTCCTCCATCTTCTTATTAAGCATCAAATCGCCTATGAGCCGTTGCCAAAGGGCACGATCAGGTTCCTGAGCCGCTCTTTGAATCAGGGCTGCTTCTGCAAATTTATCCTGATAACGTTCAGCCATTGCCTCCGTCGGAAGTTGCCGAATCCCAACCAGGGTAACAGCAATAATACAAATATACGCCAAAAGGCTTAATCGAAGCTTTCGATTATGGGAAGATATTATTCCCGGTTGTTTCTCCGCGGCCTCCAGGCAATCTATCCTCTGACCAATACCAAAATGGTGCCAGTTAGGTTGATCTTTGATATTACCACTGAGCACCGAAATTTTTTCAAAAGCGGACACCAGAGCCTCACTGCTACCCATGGTTGAGAGACTGAAAAGATCCGCCTGCCTTTCAAAATTTCTGATAAAATATCCGAAAATAAATCGGAAATATACCAGCATAAAAAGCAATAGTGGTAATGCTCCGACCAGGGTTATTACAGTTTCGGCGGAAACACCTCCGCGGAAAATCAGAGAATTTATACTATCAAGGGACAACAGAAAATGGATTAATGGTTCAGCAAGGACACCTGCGAGTAAACTGAAGCCCCCAATTAAAAGCACATACAGCAACAGGTGGCGTTTTTTCACGTGCCCGATCTCATGTGCTATAACCGCCTCAAGCTCTGCCATGGACATGGTTTCAATAAGAGCGGGGGTAAGAAGTATATAGCGCAAACCGGGTACAATACCCATAACACCAGCTGTAAGCACCCGTCCCTCAAACAGGGGCCAAAGGTAGAAGTCCGCTTTAAAGTCATGCCGCCCGCAAAACTCATCCAGATGATTTTTCAGATAGCCCGCTGGTAATTTTTCACACCCCCAAAGAGTACGAACAAGAGGCGGAAAAAAAAGAAGGACAAAACAGAGGAAAAGGGCAAAAAACAGAAGATCCCCCCACTGGGAGGCCACAGCCTTTTGTAACAGGGGAAAGGGCAACAGCGCGACAATGTCATACAACAGAGAAAGAACAACCCAGGGTAGAACAATGGGTAGATTGGCTTTGATATTTGATAGAATAAAAGCAAAAGGTTTGTACTCTCTGCCAAATACCAGCTCATAGCTCTGCCGTCCGGCTCGCCACATTGCACTGAGATAGAGGACAAAAAGCAACAAGCCGACAAAATTGACAAGTGCGGGCATTGTCCCGGCAAGTGAAACCTTCATAAGGTAATATTTGGGATCACATAGATAAAGGGTCGTACCAAAGAAAACAACCGCCAGAACAGACAGTTGCTTTTCCGTCTTGAAATAAGCATTGGCCCGTTCCGGTCTTCTCTGGAACAGCCGTGTGGCCAGCAAACTAAAACCACCCAGCAATAACAGCATAGCAGGAAACGATAAATAGGCCGGAAGCAAAGGCGTCTCGGGGACACTGTTGATACTGAACAAAAAGATAGCTACCAGAAATAACAGAAGATTTGTGTACATCAATGGAGTTCACCAAGTTATATTGAATACAACTACTCAGGTACGCGCTAAAAGAGGCTCCTACCCAACAAAGCACATAGAGAAATAATAATCGCATTTAACAATGTCTATTTATGGAATAAACATAGCCACGAATCACTTTTCAAAACAGTCCACTATAATAATTTTTAAGACAACTGCCATTTTTTTCATTGACTTTATTGTTCAGGTCATTTTATATACACTGTTTCATTGTATGAGATCAGGGCGCATAGCTCAGCTGGCAGAGCCATCGGCTCATAACCGATCGGTCGTAGGTTCAAATCCTACTGCGCCCACCAACTCATAAGTTGGTAGTAGTGTTAGAACAGACTTTGAATAACCCCGATAGACGCGAAATAAGTCGGGATAAGTGCCTTTGAGAGTACTTTAAGTTCATAATTTCAATACAGTCTCCAGATTACTTGTCTTTTATTACGGTTTTTCTGGAGTAAGGCACTAAATGTTCATCAGAACAAAGCCAAGTATGAAACAGCGAGTTCCTTGAAAAAATTATTCTTATTTATAGACAAAGGGGATATATTAACACCCCTGATAAAAACAACGCAATTTGGACGACAGAGGTCTAAATGGGCGAGGTGAGCTAAAAAGGTACATTCCAAATGGAGTGTACCTTTTTTGTTTTATTAGCAACACGGTAGAACCCCTATGGCAGTAATAGTAAAAGACATTCTTGAAAAATTAAACCTGGAAGCTCCTTTCAATCTCGCAGAATCCTGGGACAACGTAGGACTTCTGGTGGGAAACCCAGATCAGGAGGTAACAGGCCTGCTGGCTGGACTTGATCCGACTAACAATCTGGTCAATGAAGCTCTCACTAAAGGCTGCAACACCATTGTCACCCACCATCCTGTTATCTTCAAGCCCCTTTCTACTATCAACACCAGCTCCCCAGAAGGCAAACTGCTCGAAAAAGCCCTTTCAAACAAAATCGCCATCATCGGCTGCCATACAAATTTTGATAGCGCCGCGGAAGGGGTCAGCAACTTCCTGGGACAGCAGCTTGGTCTTGACGACATGAGACCCTTGATCCCCACTGAGGACGATTCCGCCAGGACCGGCCTTGGCACCATTGGAAAATTCATCACTCCTTTATCTGCCAAAGAATTCTTACAAAGAACTCTCAACACCCTTCAACTTCCTGGAGTTCAGGTGACAGGTGATTTGCCACATGAGATTTCAACAGTTGCCATCTGCGGAGGCAGCGGCTCTGACTTCGCACTAAGCGCAAAAAAATGCGGGGCCGATGTATACCTGTCCGCAGAAATAAAACACAGCACTGCTATCTGGGCGATGGAAAATAAATTTTGCATCATTGACGGTACCCATTATGCGACCGAAAAGCCTGCAATCTCACTGCTTGTACAAAAACTACAAAATTTAAGCAAACTCGCTGGCTGGTCCATTGACATTTTGCAATCTACAGACGAACGCCATCCTTTCACTTTTATGGATAAAAATTACCAACCCTGAGTAACACTTGCATAGGAGAACTACCTTGAACGAACTTTTAACCCAACTTGTCGACCTCCAGGCCATTGACCTTGAGATCGACCAGATCGACAACGCTATAAAAGCAGAACAAAGCGGTCTTGATGAACGTATTTCTGCACTGGCCGAACGCGAGGCCCTTATTAACAGCCTCAAGGAACAAGTTACCAATCAGCAAAAAGAAACCCGCACCCTTGAAGATGAAATGGCTGACAAAATGGACCATGTCCGTGAACGTCAATCAAAGATGATGCAGGTTCAGACTGGTCGAGAGCAGACAGCTCTTTTAAAAGAAATCGAAGATGCCAAAAGGGCCGCCAAGGAGAACGAAGACAAAATCGTCTCCCTGATGGAAACCATAGAGACACTTTCCAACCAAATGGAAGAGGAAAAGAATCTTCTCAAAGGTGAAAAAGAGCTCGTTGCGGAAGAGACCGAAAAGGTACGTTCTAACATTGAAGGTATCAACAAAGGCAAGAAACAAAAAGACAACTTCAGAAATGGCCAAGCCAAACAGTTAAAACAATCTCTGTTAAAAAAATACGACACCCTCCGCCAACGACGGAATGGCCTTGCGGTGGTAAACGTCTTAGATGGAGTTTGTCAGGGTTGCTTTATGTCAATCCCGCCTCAAAAATACAACATGCTGTTAAAGGGTGACCAGCTCTTTGATTGCCCCACCTGCCAACGCCTTATGTACCACCTGGCACCGGTAGAAGAAGAGGCATAATAGTTTCATCCCGCTGAGATACGCGGGAGACATGTCTTAACAAAATAATTTGTAAGGCGAAAAATTTTGGAGCGGGTGCATGATCGCTCCGGCTTTGCCGGAGAGGAAAGTCCGAACTCTATAGGGCAGGGTGGTTCGTAACGCGAACGCCGGGTGACCGGGGGAAAGTGCCACAGAGATCAGACCGCCTGGTATACCAGGTAAGGGTGAAAAGGTGAGGTAAGAGCTCACCGCTTCCATGGTGACATGGAAGGCACGGCAAACCCCACCCAGAGCAAGACCAAATAGGGAGATGTTTGAGGGCTGCCCGCCCGAAGTCTCCGGGTAGGTTGCAAGAGGTGTTGGGCAACCAACATCCCAGTGAAATGATCATGGCCCCGCAAGGGGTACAGAATTCGGCTTATAGCCCGCTCCATTCTTCACTTATTTCACACTTTTTTCAGATCAATGAAGAACCTTCAAGCAGCCGCGATAATTCCAGCAGCAGGGTTTGGGACCAGAATGAAACTGGATCAACCCAAACAATATCTTCACCTGGGGGGAGTGCCTATTCTCCTCCACACTGCAAAGGCGTTCATTGAAAATCCCCATATACAAGAACTTATAGTTGTTATACCCGCTGACCGAATTGAGCAGACCAGCGAACTTTTCAAGCAATATCGCATTCAATACGATGGACTCCGCATAGTCGCGGGCGGCAAGAGAAGACAGGACTCTGTACTCAATGGGTTACGTGCAACCTCCGATGATTGTGATATCGTACTTATCCATGATGGAGCCCGCCCCCTTGTCAGCCAGGCAGTTATAGATAGATGTTATAATGGTGCTATAACTGACGGAGCAGTCATTGCAGCCGTACCTGTTAAAGATACTCTAAAAAAGATTGAAAAAAACAGTCGGATCTCCGGAACCATTGACCGCTCAAACCTTTACCAGGCACAGACACCCCAGGCCTTTCGCAAAGAACTACTTGTGCGGGCATACCAGCAAAATGGTGAGGAGGATGTCACTGATGAATCATCTCTACTGGAAAAAGCCACCATTCCGGTTACCATTGTAGAAGGTTCAGAGACCAACCTTAAAATCACCAGACCGGAGGATCTTGCCTTGGCGGAACAGATTATAACCAATTCCCGGCAACCGGATGTTAAAATCGGCCACGGGTACGATGCACACCGCTTTGCAGAACAACGTCCACTCGTGCTGGGCGGAGTAACAATTGAACACAGCCATGGACTCGCCGGACATTCAGATGCGGATGTTCTAACCCATGCTCTTTGTGATGCACTGCTTGGTGCTCTTGGTGCAGGTGACATAGGTAAACATTTCCCCGACAGTGACGACACCTTCAAAAACATTTACTCCATCAAGCTCCTAAAAAAAGTTATACAATTTAGTGCAGACAAAGACTATACCCTTTCAAACGCAGATATTACTGTGGTCTGCCAGGCGCCACGATTAGCTCAACATATCGAAAAAATGAGAACATTACTGGCTAAAACCTGTAAAACAGACCCACAACATATCAATATTAAAGCCACTACTACTGAAAAAATGGGCTTTACAGGTAGGAAAGAAGGCATAAGCTGCCATGCTGTTGTCCTACTGCAATCCTGTTCAAATTAACATCCACCGACTATGACTACTACAATTAACCGTGAACGACTTGCCACAACCTTCACCGAGTTGTGTGAAATTGACAGTCCCTCAAAAAAAGAAGGAAATATTTCTAAACGACTCAAGGAAATATTTACCGAACTCGGTGCCAATACGCTCTATGAGGATAACTCCAGTAGCCAGACCGGCTCCGAGTCTGGCAATCTGATAATTCGCTTCAGTGGCAACAGAGACAGCGGTGAGAGCCTGTTCTTCTCTTGTCACATGGACACGGTGAAACCAGCAGAAGGGGTTGAAGTAGTTCGCAGTGGAGATATCTTCCGCAGCAAGGGAGATACAATACTTGGTGGCGACGATAAGTCCGGAATTGCAGCAATTATAGAACTCCTGACACTGATCAAAGAAAACAATATAGCCCACCCAACCATTGAGATTATAATCACGACCTGTGAAGAGATTGGACTCCTGGGAGCCAAGTATCTCGAATTTGACAAGATAGAATCAAATTACGGCTACGCCCTTGACTCCAGCGGTATCAACCATGTGGTTGTTGGTGCCCCGGCTGCCAATAAAATTAATGTTGAAATTACTGGCCAGGCCGCCCATGCTGGCCTTTGTCCCGAAATGGGAATTAACGCACTTGCACTCGCAGCCGAAGCATTAAACAAGTTGAAGGTTGGCCGACTTGACCATGAGTCAACCTGTAATTTTGGCCTGATACAGGGAGGGGTCGCAGCCAACATTGTTCCTGAAAAAATTCTGATTAAGGGCGAGGTGCGAAGCCACTCCGCCAAGAAGTTACAATCATACACTGAGACAATCACTCGCGCCTTTGAAGAGACCATAGAAAAATGGCAGCCCAACGAACATACCGGTGCCAAGAAACCAACATTGTCCATCACTATTATTGATGATTACCCTGCACTTTCTATTCCTGCAGATGCCCCTGTGCTAAAGCGTGTAGAACAGGGGGCAGTAATTGCAGGAAAAGAGATCAAATTTATCGTTGCCGGCGGTGGCAGCGATGCGAACATCTTATGCGGCAAGGGTCTGCCCACAGCAATCATCGCAACCGGCATGAACAAAGTACATACCCTGGAAGAACAGTTGGATTTAGGTGATCTTGTCTCTCTCACGGAACTGTTATACGGCATAACAACTGCCGCTTAAGACAGCTGTCCGAGGGCGCCTCAATTTTAATCTATCAAGGCGCTGCAAGTGTTTTTTCACAAGGTCGCTTCTTTCTTGTTGAATTTAGGACATAGTTATTATAGATATTCATTTTTCACACTGCGACGCAAGGCACAGAGATCAATTCTTTGTGCCTTTCCCATTTGAGTATTAATCGACAACAAAGGTACTACACCTCGATTTTGTGCATTTTATGTGCCTCAGAAATCGGACATAAGGACAGTTTCTCGATGTTACCACACAATACAATAAGCTCCTCTGACGGACGACCTGCCCACGAGTGTGGAGTTTGTGGAATTTACAACCACCAGGACTCAGCAAAGCTCACCTACTTTGGTCTTTACGCTTTACAGCACCGTGGCCAAGAGAGTGCCGGTATTGTTACATCCGACGGAACAAACGTCTCAATGCATAAGGATATGGGACTGGTACCTGAGGTCTTTTCCGAAGAAACCCTGCAAAAACTCCAGGGTAATCTTTCCATTGGCCATGTTCGCTACTCAACCACGGGGGCATCAAACATCACCAACGCCCAGCCCCTGATGGTAACGCATAAAGGCACCACTTTGGCCGTGGCCCATAATGGCAATCTGGTTAACTCAATTGAACTACGCTCCAAACTTGAAGAACAGGGCTCAATTTTCCAGACCACCATGGACAGCGAGGTGGTGCTGCACCTGATTGCACGATCAGCCTATCTTGGACTGGAAACAGCCCTCCATCACACTTTCTCCTCTCTTAAAGGGGCCTACTCCCTCCTGCTTATGACACAGAATTCCCTGGTTGCCGCTCGAGATCCCGATGGGTTCCGGCCACTGTGCCTAGGAAAACTAAAAAATGGTGGCAACGATGGGTGGGTAGTTGCCTCAGAGACCTGTGCGCTCGATCTGATCGAGGCCGAATATGTCCGGGATATTGAACCGGGCGAAGTCCTTGTCATCAACAAGGAAGGTATGCATTCGATTTTTCCCTGGCCCAAACAGGATAGCCACTTCTGTATTTTTGAACAGGTTTACTTTGCCAGACCAGATTCTGAAATTTTTGGTATCAACGTCTACATGGCTAGAAAACAAATGGGCAAGATATTAGCAGAAGAAGCCAAAATTGACGCCGATCTTGTCATGCCTTTTCCGGATTCTGGAAACTATGCGGCCCTTGGTTATTCCCAGGCCTCTGGAATTCCCCTGGAGTTTGGAGTGATAAGGAACCATTACGTCGGCAGAACCTTCATCCAACCTACCCAATCGATGCGTGACTTCAATGTTAAGGTCAAACTCAATCCGGTTCGGTCATTTCTAAAGGACAAACGGGTAGTCATCGTTGAGGACTCAATTATCCGAGGTACCACAGGTAAAAGTAGGGTTCGCGCCCTCAGGGAGGCTGGAGCAAAAGAAGTGCATATGGTTGTCAGCTGCCCTCCAACACGACACGCATGCTACTACGGAATTGACTTCCCCTCAGCCAGCCAACTTATTGCCAACAAGAAGAATGTAAAAGAGGTAGGTGACTATCTCGGACTTGACTCATTGCATTACCTGAGTCTTGAGGGGTTGGTGAAGGCAACAGGTTTTACTCGGGAAAGATTCTGTCTTGCCTGCTTTGATGGAAAATACCCGGTTGAACCGGACCTTTCATTTCATAAAAGCGCACTAGGGTAAAGCCACCCGCATAATTTGCCGTAGCAAAAAAACCGTCAAACTCTTGTAACAACACAGTTTTTACCACTATTCTTGGCGTCATACATGGCCTGATCTGCAAAATTCATTATTGCAATATCGTCTTCAGTACGGCTGACATCCTTGTTCCTCTTACAGGAGACAAGACCAATTGAGAGTGTTGTTGTACCAAAATTACGCTCAACAAAGCTTAACAACACACGCTGTACAATTTCCGTCCCCTGGCTCGGTGTTGCCTGGGGCAGCAGCACTGCAAACTCATCACCACCGAACCTGAAACACATATCCACGCTTTCACGGGTACATTCCTGCATTATTTCGGCCAGACCGATCAAAACCTTGTCACCCTCCTGGTGACCATATCTATCATTGTATTCTTTAAAATTATCGACATCAATGATCGCAAACATCAGTGGGTAGTTCTGCCTGTAAGCCCGCTCCACCTCATTAGAAAAATATTCATCAAAAGAGCGCCTGTTAAATATAGATGTGAGACCATCAAGTTTTGATTGTCGTTCCAGCTTCTGAATCATTTTGCGCTCTCTTAAAGCGCGCGCCAGCTTTGCCTCAAGCTCCGCCTGATCGACAGGTTTTTTTATAAAATCAATCGCTCCAGCATGAATAACCTCCGCGTAGCTTGCCTTTTCATGGTACCCGGTAGCAATTATCACATCTGTGTTTTGATGATCTTCCTGTATCGTCGCAAGAAGCTCAAGACCATCCATACCAGGCATAACAATATCTGATAACACCAGATCAACATCAGTAGATTGCAAAACAGCAATCGCTTCCACTCCGTCTCCAGCAACGAGACAATGGTAACCGAGCGATCCAACAAGCACACTCAGTGTCATGCGCACAAGTTCGTCATCATCAACTACCAATACTACCGAGGGATTTATTGTACTCGTGGTTTCTTCCATAACATCCACAGTTTTGTTTAAAGCTACTTAATAAAACATGAAAATAATTCCAAAGTTACTCGAATAGTACCGACAAAAAATGGCAAAGTCCAGATAAACACTCTCTTTTTCTTGCATTCGCCTATGAATTGCTACTACTATATCAACAAAATGGACGAATTTATTTTCTGAGTCAGGCGGAAAGAGGCAAATGGTAGATTTCTATACCACATATTTGCCTTCTAGAAGTTATCGATGTAAAATATTTCCGTCTTGCACGTTGCTTTGCAGACAAGTTTACTGGCTATTTTTACTGTATACCGGTGTTAATTATTGATGGACAATCAAAACAGCAAATATTTATCGCATATCTTTGAGGGTGGTAACGATGGAGATCCTATCGAAGAAATTGTTTATCTTGCAGGCGAAATAAACCCACGTTTTGACGTTGAACTCCTCCGGGAAATTCACAAAGACCTGATCTCATTTTTTTCAGGATCCCACCCGGGTTTTCGTAAAAACACAATGCCGTACCATAACCTGCGACACAGCTTAATGGTTGTGCTGGCGTCAGTCCGACTCTTCCATGGACTACATTGCAACGGAGTCATCATCTCCGCAGACACTCTCTTCAAAGGAATAGTCTCCTCCTACTTCCATGATACCGGAATGTTGTTGAAAAACGAAGATCCTGCTGCCAATGGCACCGTATACATCACAGGCCATGAAGATCGATCCATCTCATATGCTCGAGATTACATTACCCAAAAAAGGTTTGACAAAACTATAATAACAGACTGCGCAACCATTATTCGCTATACAGAACTCACCAGTAATCCGGCAACATTTGCAATCCACTCCAATGAAACCAAGCTCGCGGGCCAAGTTGTAGGATCTGCTGACATTCTGGCTCAGATGGCGGACAGGTATTACCTGGAATGCTTACCCTTACTCTTTAAAGAGCAACAGGCAGGGGGCGTAAATCGATACAATTCTGCCCTCGAGCTCATGGAGCATACCGCGTATTTCTACCATAATGTTGTCTTAAAACGACTGGTTACCACATTTTCCTCCACTGTAGATGCGATGCAGACCCACTTTCGCAAGCGACACACTATTGATAGAGATCTTTATTTGGAGAACATAGACAACAATATCAGTTTCCTAAAGAAGATACTTGAAGAATGCGATGACATTTCCTGCATGGACAAATACTTAAAAAGGAGCCCTCCCATTATATAGGGTGGGCTGGGTACTATTTAGCTCTTGGGTCAACGCCGGTCTCGAACATTTCGAAAAGGTCATAAAATAATTTTGTCACAGTACTGAAATGGGTCGCCGATCCCGAACTGGCATAGGCCTTTGTCAGCTCCATGGCCTTTGCAAAACTCTCCTGGGAATCTTGATTACACGGATTCTTAACAGCATCAACAAGCTTTTGACCGATATCTTCTTTCAAACCTACTCCTTTTTCACTTTCTTACCGCGTACGGGGTTAGCCCTTTGAGCTCAGCCATTTTTTCTATTGCATGCAGTGACTACTTTACGATTAAGATTTTCGAGGAATTTAGATAATTTTTTTTCTGCGTTTTTAATAACGTTGGTTATTTTTACATCATCAAGTGCGCCAACAACCGTTCCACAAGCGACACACTGGATAAGACAAAATTTCTGCCCCGTTTTAGTGGTCACATGAACGGCCTCAAACTCATGATATTCACATGATGGGCATTTCGATCTGGCCATAAATTGTACCTCTTGGTGGGAATTAATACTGACTTGATAAGATAACGCTAAAACCCCACCGATTCAAGTTTCTGTTTTGCAAAAGGGGGATGAATAAAAAAGGCGTATGTCAAAAACTGAGCATACGCCTTATTGCCTCAGATCTAATGACGCAGGCTTAATCCCTGCCACCTCCGAAAAAACGGAGCATCATCAGAAATAGATTTATAAAATCAAGATATAAGGCCAACGCACCCATGATTGAACCTTTTCGAATGGCCTCTTCACCCTGGGCCATTATGCCATCTTCTCCAATTTTCTTTATTTTCTGCACATCATAGGCTGTGAGTCCGGTAAAAACCAGAACACCAATCATAGATATGACCCAATACATCCCTGAGCTCTTGAGAAAAATGTTCACTATGGAGGCAATAATAATGCCGATTAACCCCATGAAGAGAAAAGATCCCCAGCCAGAAAGGTCACGTTTTGTCACCAGCCCGTACACAGCCATGGCACCAAACATACCCGCTGTTATAAAAAAGGTACCTGCGATGGAAGAACTCGTATAAGCGAGAAAGATTACTGAAAGCGTCAAACCATTGAGAACCGAGTAGCCAAGAAAAAGGCTTGTGGCAGTTGTGGCCTGTAATTTCTCTATTTTGGCGGAAAGATAAAAAACCAGCCCCAGCTCCCCCAGCACCAAAATAAAAAAAATCGGTGTACCAATAATAGAGTAGGCAAGCCCGGTGTAGGCAGTAAAAAAAGCTACGAGTCCTGTTACTCCAAGACCAATAGCCATCCAGTTAAATGTTTTGGCGAGGAAAACAGTTGAAGCTTCCTGCCGGGCTCTGGCAACCGTCATCGGCTGTGCATTTTCGTACATGATACAACTCCTTTATAAATTATAATTTAGTGCCTTACTCCATAGAAGCTGTAATAAAAAACAAGAAATTATGAGATCGCTTTGAAATCATAAACTTAGAGTTATCACCAAGGCACTTATCCCTGCGGTTTTTTCCGTGTACGGGGTAAAGAACTAACTTTCTATATTTCACGAGATACCATAACCACTCTTTCTTCCTTTAGCCCGCTATCACCTCTTCCTCTCAACCTTTCGAACAATCATTTCACATTTATTACAATCAAACTCCAGTTCATAGTCACCACTATTATCAGTAAGAGTAAGGGTTTTATCGAGAAGTCCTTTATCTTTGCACTCTTTAGGGCACAGAGACAATTGTGCTTTGACGCAATATTTTGTGGTCATAAGGGCCGGTTTCTCCACATTTGCAGGAAGTAAAACCTCGCGGTCTTCTGCTACAATTTTGCCACCATGCCGTATGTAGAATTTTTCTGCCCGTTTGTTGGTAATATTATCCTGATAAGTTATCTCTTTTCCCGGCCATGGGTAATTGTTTTGAACAATCCCCAACGCAACCTCAGAAACAACATTGTAGCTTTTAAGCCGGGTTTCAAGATGATTCACAAACCCTCTTCTCCGAATCTCATTGACAGTAGATGCTGGACAAAACAGTTCACTACTAAGCTGAGTTGTAATCTCTATCACCGAAAAAATAGTGCCACCGCTTTTCTTCAGCTGCTTTATCGCCAGATTCTCAAGACTACCCGGCTTTCTCGCCTGCTCCTTTTCAAAACTGAGTTTTGTTACTGATACAACTCCGTCCACATCAGTGATAAGGAGTTGTAAACCTTCCCGGGTCTCTTCCAATCGCATTACCACATCAATTGAGCGACACTGGTCACTCTGGCTCAGTAATTTATTAAACTGCATATCAGAATTTCGATAGATCTCAGTGCCCGGGATGAGATACAGCTGCTCGCATCCGCCTTTTGGGTAGAGCCGTCCATCCTCCACCCGGTTTACCCTGATCCCTGTTAGCTTGTTTTTCTGATCAAAAAAACAGAGTCCATCCCCGTTATGAATAACCTCATCTGATGAAAGAGTAAAAAATTGACGCTCTACCGAACGGACCAGGCCGACTAATTTGCCGGTCGCCTTAGGGGTTCGTATTTCACCAACCACATTCCTCCTGCCACTCAGGAAATATTCGGTCTTTCCCCGGTGAAATGATTTTTCAGGATCAGGGACAAAGTCAAAACGACAGCTGCCCGACGAGCTGGTAGATAGCCCAGAACCAGCATTAACTATCCCATCGAGCAGCTTTCGATAGTAAGCGGTAACATTTTTAACATAGCTCTCATCTTTTAAGCGACCTTCGATCTTAAAGGAGGTAATACCCGCATCAATAAGATCCGCAAGACGTACCGAGAGGTCAAGATCTTTAAGACTGAGCAGATAACGATCCTTTTTAAGGATCTGCCCTCTCCTATCCATCAAATTAAATTTATGCCTGCAAAACTGAGCACATTCACCCCGGTTTGCGCTCCGGCCGGCGACTATTTCACTTATATAGCACTGGCCACTGTAGGATACACAGAGTGCACCGTGGACAAAAAACTCGAGTGGAACAGTCGTCTCAGCGCTAATTTGCCTGATCTCAGTTAAACTCAACTCCCTTGCGAGCACCACCTGTTGAAAACCTACCTTTTCAAGAAATTGCACTTTTGCTGGGGTTCGGTTGTTCATCTGGGTGGAGCTATGAAGAGCAATAGGCGGAAGATCCGACTCCAATAGTCCCATATCCTGAATGATCAGGGCATCGGCTCCCATATTGTACAACTGATGGCACAGTGTTACCGCAGCCTCCAGTTCATCATCTTTAAAAAGAGTATTGAGCGCGATATACACTCTTGCCCGAAACAGATGGGCAAAACGTACCAGCTTTTCAATATCTGTAAGAGTATTGGAGGCTGCACTCCGTGCGCCAAAAAGAGGGCCACCAATATAAACGGCATCAGCACCATGGTTGATCGCTGCAATACCTGAGTTTAGATTTTTCGCAGGAGCAAGTAGTTCAAGTTCGATAGTACTCATAGTAAATAATTACAGACCTAGATCCTCGTTTATCAGGATCACAGCTATACGGCTCTTAGGAAAGGCCTTCTCGGTAATTGTCCAATAGTTGCAGATACGACCAGGACTGCTGCATTCGACACAGGTAGAGGTTTTAACACAGGGTGTTTTCATATCCAATCGCATGGTGTTTGCAGGTGCAGCGTAATCTTTGATTCGGTGCATTGCCATCTCCAAATCGGCAACAATCTTATTCCTGCCAACCACAATTATAACCTTTTTGGGGCCAAAGGTTATAGCCGCCACCCGGTTACCTATCATATCGAGGTTCACAAGCTGTCCATCTTCAGTAACAGCATTTGTGCCGGTCAGATAAAGATCCACCAGCAAGCCCTGTCGCTTACGCTCAATTTTATCCTTCCCGGAGAGACCAGGCACATCAGGACGAAGTAACTCAACCCCTTCCATCCCCTCTATCCGGTCTAGAGCACCCATCTCTTTCAGGGTCATGGATCCCCCGTATGAAACAGTTTGGGGATTTGCAGCCGGGACGAGTTTCTCAACAATCAGCTCCTCGGCCTCCGCAAGGTCGGAAGCAATAAAAGCCTCAAAATTATTTGCATCCAACTTTAATTTCAGCTCCTGCAAACGAAGCTGCCAGTAATTATCTATGGGATTTTTCATCTATTGCTCCTGCTTAAAATGTTATTAGTGCCTTAGAAATTAATTAGAAGTCACGCTTATCCGAAGTCTACGCTTATCCGAAGTCTACGCTTATCCGAAGTCTACGCTTATCTGTTGTTTTTTTGGGATGAATTTCGTGAACGTACTTATCCAGCGATTCTAAAAAATTTTCCGACTAGTCGGGTTAGCGCCTTACTTCCTGTTTAATTGCCTTTTGGGTAGTGACCCCAGAATCCGCTTTATCCTTTTTTATCACAGTAAAAACACCATCCTCACCGGAAAAAAGGCCTGGACCGGGTTTTTTTTCGGTTGCGCTCTCATACTGGTAATCCGTACCACCACAACCGTTAATCATCAGTAGATAAAGCAACAATAATAATATCCGTACCTTGCTGTTGTTCATGATTAAAATTTTACCCGAGCCCCACCTAAAATAGCATTAACATCCTCTGTAGAGCCGATGTCCGAATCAAGGCTATAGTTCCGATACGCCAGATAAAATTCAGTTCCCCACGAAGGCATATCCTGAACAGCTGCAACTGACCAAGTCTTCGCCTCATCCCCATTAACGCTGACATCACCATTTTCACCATAATCTACAGAAAAGGATGTCGTACCAAGAGAACATGCATCAAAACGATAACCTAATTTCCCATACCAGAAACTTGCGTCATCCCGGTCATCATCAACCAATTCCTGCATACCGGCTGCAAAAGTGACATTGAGTCCATAACCCATGAGGAGTGACATGGAGCCATCATATTGATTATCAACAGTCGGATTACTATCAGCAGGTTTTGCCCATGCAAGTGCTGCGCCAACTCTGGCTTCACCGTACGCCCTGGAATACCTTATGGCAGTATCATAAGCATCACCTGAAACTGCGGAGGCGCTAAATGACAAACCAGAAAAAGATGGTGAATCGTAACGCAACCTGTCATCCCGACCCAATCCGTCCATGTTATTAAAAACGTTTTTTACTCTTGTATCTGTCAATAGATCAGTAGAATCATCATAAAAATATTGGCCGCCCGATAGCGCCGCTACATCGGAATAGGCAACCACGCCTGTCCCTGAAAGATCCACCTCGGAAGTCCCATCAGATGCCGCGCTACCATGACCGATTGAAACTTGACCCATGGTTTTAGAATTAAAAAAGATATCGGCGTGGCGCAGATTCCAGTTCACTGAAGTTGCACCATTTGTCTCATTCTGACTTATATCTGAAGTCGCATTGGATTTAATGCCATACTCAATACGGCCACCAACAGTCATGCCCTCCGATGGTGAAACCGCAGCATCAATACCGATACGGGATTGAGAATTGCTGTTGTCAACAAAACTGACTTTACTGCTATCACCGTTATCACTCCAGAGGAAGCCTCGATTTAGGTGCCCGTAAAGATTAAGTTCAACATGTTCAAACTTCGATGTGACCATTTTTCCCACATCAAGCTTTTCCAATGCTTCTTTGTCAGCTTTTTTTTCGATCTCACCCTTTGCGCCACCTAACTGCTCTCTTAACTGAGCAATTTCTCCGGCCTGCTTATCCAGCTGTTTCTGTTGCTGCTCTATCAGTTTTTTCAACTCCAGCAACATATTTTCATCTACCCCACCAGCCTGAACATTTGCTGCCAAAGAACAGACTAAGCCAACTCCAACTGCGGCGGAAGCAATCTTTCCCACTGTTTTCATACTATCTCCTTATTTTGAAAAAATTGAGGTTAAACAGCAACACTCTGTCCATGGTACGGTACGACCACCTTAAAACCTTGACCACGAAGATGGTCGGCAAACCCAAGTGCCTGCTCTTCCTCCCCATGCACAAGCGCAATTTTTTTTATCTTTAGATTAGAATCTTTTACTACCCGTGTCATTTCATCTCTATCTCCGTGGGCACTGAAGCCACCAAGGGTTACCACCCGTGCTTTCAACGGATAGTCCTTATTATAGAATCGTACGGTTGGAGGAGGCCCCTGGTAGCCATCAGCTGCATATTGCTCGCCTTTCTGCTGAAGAAGTCTACCAAAGGTGTTCTCACCCATATAGCCTACAATGAGTACTGTGTTTCGTTCATCGTGGATCTTATGGCGAAGATGATGCAAAATCCTTCCACCTTCACACATCCCTGACCCGGCGAGAACGATATGTGATTTCTGGTCGCGGTTCAGTGCCATGGACTCCTCCACGCTCTGAACAAATTTAAGCTGGGTGAAATCAAATGGATTAAGGCCTTTTCTCAAAAATGCTTCATGGGTTTCTTCGTCGTATGTTTCAGGATGCTCGCCAAAGACATGGGTAATTTTTGTTGCAAGCGGACTATCCACCCAAACCGGCATTGGCGGAATTTCACCTTGCAGATAGAGTTCATGGAGAAAATATATTAACTCCTGGGTTCGTCCATAGGCAAAGGCCGGAATAATAACTGAGCCACCGCGATCGAAAGTCTCCAGCAGCACCTTTTTAAGCATCGGCTTCATATCAATAACTGGCTCATGGAATCTATTGCCATAGGTACTTTCCATAATCATCAGATCAATCTCGCGATGTTCTTCTGCAAACACGAGGTTCGGATCCCGGATAATCGGCTTATTGAAGCGACCGAGATCACCTGAATAGAGAACTGTCTTTGTCGTTCCCTTGTCTTTATATTGAAGGATGGACATCGCTGAGCCTAAGATATGACCGGCCACATAAAAGGTACATGAAAGATCTGTGCCGATGGTAACCGTCTCTTCAAATGGAACTCCTTGAAAATATGCCAGCGCTTCCTCTGCTTGCTTGAATGTGTAGAGGGGACAAATCACCTCGAGATTCTGTTCCCGCAGCAATCTATCTATCACCTCATTACGCAGGTCATGATCACCTGATTTCAACATAACTTTAATTTCTTTGACCTGCGCACTGGTCAATTTATTCTTTCCCCCGGATTTCATCTTGCCTAAAAAAGATTTAGCAGTCTTGTAGTTCAGGTAGGACGCATCCCCCTCCTGTATCTTTGCTGAATCCCTGAGTAAATATTCACATGCATGTGCAGTGGCCCGTGTAGAATAGACCTGGCCGTTAAACTCACGACTGGTGAGCATTGGAATCCGACCGGAATGGTCAATGTGGGCATGGGAAAGAACCATGTTGGTTAAAATTTTTGGATCAACCGGCAGCGCTCTATTTTTCACATCAGCTTCTTTTCGTTTTCCCTGAAAGAGTCCGCAATCGAGCAGAATATTATCGTGTTCCGTGGTCAGAGTGTGAAACGATCCGGTGACCTCACGGGTAGCACCATAAAATGTTACATGCATATCTGCTCCTTTCTGGGAATTCTCGACATTTCACTGTGGTAGCTGATTTTATTGTATCAACAAGGCCATACATATTCTTAACAAACGGTAGGGTATTTCTCAACGGATAACAATCCTGATATTTGACCCTCCCGTCACCAGTTATTGTATCAATCCCCGTCACCAGAAAATGGCAAATGATTGCAACTCCCAGGAGAGGGTATAAAAAAAAATGTTGTCTCCAGATTTCGAAAGAGATAGGATGGGCTTCAAAATAACGATGAGATGTGGGAAAAGAGCATTCCCGTGCAAGCTCCTCGTACTATCTTGTGATTATGGTGCTATCAGAACTTATTGAAAAACGTGGAGAGTTTGAGCTTAAATATACTTTTCCAAATCTCTTTTCCCCTACTCTTAACTCATGGTTGTCAGTCAATTGCAGGAAGGACCAAAGCTACCCTGAATCCCGGGTACAATCCATATATCTGGAAACCAACCTCGCTGATTCATATCAGGAAAAAGTAAACAGTGATTTTTTTAAAACTAAATATCGCGTACGCTGGTATGAAACTTTGGACAGAAACCCATATGAAAAAACTGATATTGTATCTGTTTTTTTAGAAAATAAAATGAAAATTGGCACAAAACGACTTAAAAATCGTTGGCTCAGCAAAAGTAGTTTCGCCAAACTAAAAAGTGAACGTCTTAACTCAGATTTCCACGGAGGCTGGTACCAATTGTTTTCTGACAAAAATGAAGAAATAATTCCTTTCCTCCAGCCCTTTATTCAAATTTCTTACACACGAAAAAGATTTGTAGAGGTAAGTACAAACACCCGAATCAGTCTGGACTACGACATACGAGTTGAAAAAACCAACTCCACGCTGTTGCCAAGACCACACAACATCGCCCTTGAAACCGGCGTCTTTGAGGTAAAAAGTGACTCAAATTCTCCACCCAGTTCCCTTGCCTACTTAACAAGCAATCTTGTGAGTAAAGCGAATTTTTCAAAATACGAACAATGTGTTACTTCTTTAGAAGTGTAGTCTTCGAGGTATATTATGGATGATCTGTTTTCTGTTATTTCCGGTATGGGCAATCAAAGGATGGAGGATATAGGCATACCCGCCTTTATTTTTGTTATCTCCGCGTCCCTTATCTCCGCTTTTGCCATATCCTCTCTCTATACCTACTTCTTTACTTCCCGGGCAACTGGAAGTCAGGTTCACAGGGCATTTCCATTACTTTCTATTGCAATAACAGTTATTTTCATCACCATCCAATTTTCATTACCCCTTTCCTTGGGCCTTCTTGGAGCACTTTCGATTGTCCGCTTCAGAACACCCATTAAAGAACCCGAGGAGATCGGTTTTATTATGCTGGTAATTGCCTCCTCGCTATCCTGCGCCACATTTAATATCACTTTTACCGTTATTCTTGCGATTTTCTCGGTAATTGCACTTCTAATAATGGAAGCAGTATCGCCATTGACAAAAGGAAAGGTTCACGGGGGGATGCTTGTAATTCGCGGGCCGAAGCAGCAGGAGACCGCCGCAGTGATAGAGACGATACAAAATGAACTGGATATATCTTTAAGAAAAGGCTCGCTCCATAGCGTATCCTGCGAAGAGGATATTTGTATCACCTACGTTTTCCACAAAACAAAAAACAGTAATATCAATGAAATTATTTCAAAACTATTAAACCAATACCCTGATTTTAAGTTTAACCTTATGGTTAACCGTACAGCGACACTATAGAAATTGCTCACTATTTACTAACCCCGTAAACGGTAAGAAAGACGGGACTCAGTATAGTGCCCTTAAGGGTATTAGTTCCTCGAAGATATCACTACATTCACTATCTGGAGTTGTTCCTAACGTTCTGACTTTATAACTATCTCCTGATTTCTTGTTTTTTATGACAGAAATGAATTTATAAGGCACTAACAGTCCCTCGGGACTTCTGTTTATCTGACTGATTATGGAAATGAAACCTAAGAAAGACGCTTTTATCATCTTTCTCTCTGGCCTGTCGCTCTGTTTTCTTTTAGCAGTAATATCATTCTTTTACCCGGAGATTAAAAGCGAATTCCAGCAGAAGAAAATCCCCTCCCCCCTCCTCTCCTATGGTGAAACGGGCAAAATTCTGAAAAAACTTGATTACATACAGCCCATCGAAAACAAAAAGAGTATCGACGATTTTTCCCCAAATACATTAGAATTTATCCAGCGAGCGACAAGAGAACAACAGAAATGGCTGCCCTTGGAAAGATACAAACAATACCGGAACAACGGCGTATTTGGATATATCGAAATGCGGTCCGACGAACAGAACATCGCGTTTGCCATTCTTGGAAAAAAAAATGACACCTGGGTCAAGTTAGCCGGATTTAAAATCACCCCAGATCATACTGTATATCCTTTTTTTCTCGATATTGAAGAGAGAGAAATTGACATCCAGTTCATTTTTGACAATCAAAAACAGCCAGTGAAGATTAGTGGAATGGCCTTTTTACAACATGGTTCCCATCCACTTGTGTATACGGACCCGATAAGTTTTAAAGGGTTGGTCAAAAATCACAAAAATAGCCATGTCAAGATTAGTTCTTCAGGTATGCAAGTAGCCCAGGCTGACAGCTCACAATTTTTCAGAGGAAGGCTTTCATTCACACCAAAATGGATGGTTGGAATCAGTAAATTCCACAAAAAACAGGGTAATACCCAGATTGAATTGATTGCTAAACACCACCATCCGATCCGTATGCAATCCTCTCTTGCAAACGAGGAACTTTCCGCAATAAGTGTGGAAAAAATTCCTGTTATTGCGATTGATGTTGATGAGAAGGACCTCTACTCGGACGAGTATGGTATCTTGAAAAATTATGCTGGCCACGGTCGCAGGTGGGAACGGCTAAGCTATGTGCGGATGTATAGGAACGGAAAATCCGTTTTTTCTAATTTTTCCGGTATTCGACTTCAGGGGGGTGACCCGGGAAGAGAAAAGGGTTTGATCAATTTTCGTCTCTTTTTTCGGGAAGACTACGGTAAATCATCGATTGAAGCGGAAAAATTATTCGGAGGAAATGCAGGAAACATCAAAAGACTGGCAATTAAACAATCCGAATGGCCGAAGTGGCCACTCAACACGCCAATAGCTTATGATATATCAAGACAGATTGGAGCCCTGGCCCCGCCTACGGAGTTGGTGTTGCTCTACCTTAACGGCAAAGAACTTGGCTTATACTATATAGTTCCACACCTTGGTGAAAAACAGATCCAATCTATGCTTCCCGAAGATGCCTACCAATATTTTCGTATTAGGGGGAAACAACACACTGCTGATAAGCACTTCTTCAACGCCAGCTTATGGAAAAAATTCATGGGGATTGACACAATCAACGAAACTTATGCAGAGCAACATTTTGACCTGGAAAATCTTAGCAGACAGCTTTTTTCTTTTCTTGCAAACGGTACTGGTGATTTTTGCCAGGGTGTTGCCCTAAAGGCTGAATCCGCCAAAAGTACTCTGTTCTGGTACTCCTGGGATATGGATCACAGTTATATCGATGTTGCAAAAGAGGTGTTGAAGAATAAAACAAACAGAGAACGGTGGCAGCAGTCTCCTTCCATTGAGGATTTCTTTTTTAATAATAAGGGACAAGAACCCCACTACTGTGGCCGCATCCAGTTATTCCAACGCTTGGTAAACGAGGACCCTCAATTTCGGCAGAAGGTGAAACATTTATTTACTTCCATCATGAACCATCAGTTGACAGACGATTTCATAAGCGAATTACTTGATACCTACCAGAGTAAGCTACGTGCCATATCTTACCCTGATGGTGATGAATACATGGCAATAGTTAGGGATTTTTTTGATAAGCGTGTCATGTTCCTTCTCAGACAGATGGAAAATGACTTCCCTCGCCAAACCATAAAAACCTGTGAGGTCACCTCGGACAGATACCCCATTAAGGTTGATGGCTTTATTAAAAGAGGGCCTTTCCAGGGGTTGTATTTTCCCGGAAGCACACTAAAAATTGAACCTGAAGATGGATTTGATATCAAATACCTGTTGCTGAACGGCAAAAAAATTGCGGCAAACAGTCTCTCAATGGGTATCGACAGTAATACTAATTGCAAGGTGCAGGTATTTCATTGATATATGACTTTAACAATCAGCCCACTCTACACAATTCAACACACCGTTACATCCACACAGATTCGATAGGTTTTGGGACCACAATGGCCACAACGGATTACATCCAGTGATTGCACCTTCCGGTTTTCCCTATGTAGAGCCTCAGTAACCTGTTCTACAGACTCTCTAAAACAATCAGCCTTTTGCATCTGATAGTAGTGGATAGTACCCTCCTTCTTCAAAGCCATGATCGCCAGGGGTAAAAACTCCTCAGCCCTTTGGGGCAGTGGCATTATTACGCGATCAAACCTGAAGGTAAACTTTGGAACGACCTCACTGACATCACCTAGACAAAGCTCGATGTTATCCATTTTTTTATTGCGCAGTACATTCTTCAATCCATACTGATGTGCCTCGGGGTTCTTCTCAATACCGATAATTTTCCTGGCTTTTCCATACTTCGAAATCATTAGAGGGTAGGGGGC
Source organism: Desulfobulbaceae bacterium (assembly GCA_024227155.1). Lineage (GTDB taxonomy): Bacteria > Desulfobacterota > Desulfobulbia > Desulfobulbales > Desulfocapsaceae > Desulforhopalus_A. Next base: position 17,417 of record JAAELB010000855.1, on the reverse strand, counting down.
AATTCCGGAAAAAAGCACGAGGACCGTCTCATCTTCCGTAACAAGAGATGCCACTCTTTTTCTTTCAGAACCGCTACGCACAGAAAAATATGTCGATTCCGGATTTACCATGTAGCTTAGGCCAAACTCCTTTACTTCTGTCTCTTTTCTCGCTTCACCCGCAATCAACTGTAATGGGATTGTCCTGAATTCACCTCCGTAGATACCACTCCTTTTGAGTACAACCTTAATCCTGATATTGCTCTGTAAAATTGCATCACCAATGAGCTGTTCTCTATGGAGGAGTGCTTCAGGAATAATTGCGATGGCGATATCTCCCACCACATCGTAGCTACCAACAAGCATTGCCAACTCTTCAGCAGGAAGTTGCCCAGTGAGAATATGCTTTAAATATGTTGCCATTGGTCTCATCTACCAAAGAGTTGATTCATTAATTTTACATTACCACTCGATACCCATCATAACCTCGGAAATACAGCAAATAGTGCTTCTTTACTCAATATTCTAACCGATTTGATCCCACTGAGATACACCATCCATTCCATTGCTTCCAAGGCTGCTCACCCCTCTAGCCACTTGTTCATTATGGGCGTGTTCTTCGATTAAACACCCCAATCACCACAATTAAAACGGAGACACTTGATCTTAGAGAACCAAAGAGAACAAAACAACACACAACGCACATTACGCATATTGCACCAACCACTAAAGTTCTACAATTACAGCCATCTGCCGCTACGACCATTTCAAACCTGCAAACAATAGATGTTGATTAAAACGCAACTTTATGATTACTTAGCCCTAAAATCTCGCAAAATACAAAATATTTTTATTTGTAAAATCTAAAGGTTTTTTACAACTGGAGGGAAAAAATGTTTAAGATTGTCAACCGCGAAGAAATGGCCGAAGGGACTGTTATCCTCAACGAAATTGAGGCTCCTCTCATTGCCAAAAAGGCCAAACCTGGCCAATTCGTCATCCTTAAAGCCAACGAAGAGGGAGAAAGAATCCCTCTAACGATGGCTGAAACTAACCCGGACAAAGGCACCATAACCATTATCTACATGGTTGTCGGAAAATCAACCGCTCTCTTCAAAGACTTGAAAGTCGGTGAAGGGTATCAGGATGTCATTGGCCCCTTAGGAAAAGCCACACATCTTGAAAAAGTTGGCAAAGTAGCCTGTGTCGGCGGAGGCACAGGAGTTGCTGTTCTTCATCCGATCACCAGGGGCCTCAAAGACGTCGGCAACGACGTTACCTGTATTATCGGTGCCCGCAACAAGGGACTGCTCATGATGGAAGAGCAGATGAAAAACGCATCCCATGAGCTCCTTGTATGCTCCGACGACGGCTCTTACGGACACCATGGCTTCGTCACTGATGTATTAAAAGACGTCCTGGAAAAGGAAGACATCAAACTCGTTGTAGCAATCGGCCCTGTCCCTATGATGAAAGCCGTTTCCAATCTCACCAAAGAGTTTAATGTTGAAACCATGGTAAGTCTCAACCCAATTATGGTTGATGGTACTGGCATGTGCGGTGGCTGCCGCGTAACAATTGGCGGCGAAACAAAATTCGCCTGCGTAGATGGACCTGAATTTGATGGCCATCAAGTAGATTACGATGAGTTAATGAATCGCCTGAGAGCTTACCAGGAAGATGAAAAAAAATGTCATGAGGACTACTGCACCATACGTGATGCTAGTTAACGACATAACCTTCTGAATCGTCTACTGAACTCAACTCTTCATCATACTATATTATTGTTGAATCGATTGCCTACGGAGGAAATTATGGCAGCAGCATCAGGGAAACTCAAAAAAAACCCCCGGGTAGCAATGCCCGAACAGGAAGCAAAAGTACGGGCTAGAAATTTTCTTGAAGTACCCACGGGATATACCATGAAAATGGCCCAGGAAGAGGCCGAACGTTGCCTGCAGTGCAAAAAACCTGGATGTGTAGCTGGCTGCCCGGTCAGCGTAGATATCCCTGGGTTTATTGACCTCATCGCCCACGGAGACATGACCGGAGCCATGCGCAACCTGTGGGCCAAAAACGCTCTGCCCGCTGTTTGTGGACGTGTCTGCCCACAGGAGATCCAGTGCGAAGGTAAATGCATAGTTGGCCGCAAGGGAGAACCCGTTGCAATTGGCAACCTGGAAAGATTTTGTGCCGATTACGAGCGAGAAAATGGAACCGGCGAGCTTCCACCCAGGGGAGACAGTACTGGCAAAAAAGTCGCGGTTGTAGGCTCAGGACCATCCGGACTCACCGTAGCAGGCGATCTTATTGTCAAAGGCCATGATGTCACAATCTTTGAAGCCTTCCATAAGCCCGGTGGCGTTCTAGTTTATGGTATCCCCGAATTCCGTCTGCCCAAAGATATTGTTGCCCAGGAAGTTAATTTTCTCGAAAGACAAGGGGTTAAGGTAGAATGCAACGCAGTAGTCGGCCGGACAGTTTCGGTTGACGAACTCTTCGAACAGGGATTCGACGCTGTCTACATTGGTGTAGGCGCAGGCTTACCACGGTTCATGAACATACCCGGGGAAAATCTCGTTGGTATTCTCTCTGCCAACGAATACCTCACCAGGGCCAATCTGATGAAGGCCTACGAATACCCTAAGGTTGACACTCCTATCCCAATTGGTAAAAACGTGGTGGTTTTAGGCGCGGGTAACGTGGCTATGGACTCTGCACGTACTGCCATGAGACTTGGCGCTGAGAGCGTCAAGGTTGTTTATCGAAGATCAAGAGAAGAGATGCCAGCCCGTGGCGCTGAAATTCATCACGCTGAAGAGGAAGGCATAGAACTCTTTCTCCTAACCAACCCCACTCAGTACCTCGGGGATGAAAATGGCCGTCTTACTGGTATGGAATGCCTGAAGATGGAACTTGGTGAGCCCGATGATTCCGGCAGAAGGCGTCCTGTTGCCATTGAAGGTTCTGAATTTGAACTCGATTGTGATCTCTGCATTGTTGCCGTCGGTTCTGGTGCCAATCCTCTTCTCACCAGCGAAACTCCAGACATGAAACTGAACAGATGGGGTAACGTCGAAGCTGACGAAAAGAACGGTAAAACCACCAAACCAGGAGTATGGGCTGGGGGCGATATCGTTACAGGTGCCGCCACCGTCATCCTTGCAATGGGTGCAGGGCGAGCTGCTGCTGATTCAATCGATGATTATTTAAAACTTGGTTGGTAACTGAAAAAACCAACCAGAATAGATAATAACACCTCCCCGCCTCTAACTCAAAACATTGAGATAGAGGCGGTTTTTTATTCTCATCCCTACGCCACTATTGCACCTTTCGCTCATCCCTTCGCCTCGACCAACGCTTACAAATCGAGTTCAAACAACCATGACATTCACTCATAGTTACGTTCAGTAAAATGAATACCCCCAACAACTATTCCATGTCGTTGAACTTTCACCATTAAAGATACACCTTAAATAACCACAATTACAAAATGCATTCCCAAACATGCACAAACCACCAAAACCACTTTGTGCGCACTATGCGTGTTTCGACCATTGGATTCTCAAGTCAAAACAGACATCTCTCTTTCATCTATCTGCAATCATCGACTTTTCACGACTATCCATCACATATTTTCAAACAAGCAATAAGACATCTCAAATAGATTGGCTTAACAAAAACACCATTGCAAGCACAACGCGCACATGTAAAATCAACATGTCGCAGAAGTCACAACTATACCAATTCCTTAACTAGCTGATTTGGCTTCCACAAATATTTCCTTGACACAAGACATGAACCACTGTTAATGAATGGGTGTTCATTTGTGTTGTTTAGATGGAGTGCGGCTATTTCTAGGCTGCATGGTATGCAAAAAAGCAGTGAGAGGGTAAAAAATGTCATCGGAACTGTTTTATTCAGCTGCGGCCTTGTTTCTCATCGCCGCTCTAGTGCCCTGTGTGATGGTTGCGACCACAGTTTTAGGTCCTAGATCCAAAGGGAAAATCAAAAACGAGGCCTATGAGAGTGGTATAGGTCCCATCATCGGAACGGTTGACCAGAAATTCAGTGTCAAATTTTACCTCCTCGCGATTCTTTTCCTGATTTTCGACATTGAAGCTGTGTTCATGTATCCATGGGCCGTCAGTGTTCGCGAACTTGGCTGGTTCGGTTTCACCGAGATGGTAGTATTCATGCTGCTTCTTCTCACAGGACTTGTCTATATTTTAAAGAAAGGGGTGCTAAATTGGCGTTAGGATTAGAAGCAAATCTCGGCGACACTGTAATCACCACAAACCTTGACCATATCGTCAATTGGGGTAGACAGTATTCATTGTGGCCATTTATTTATGGAACGGCATGTTGCGCAATCGAATTCATGAGCGCGGCAGCCAGCCAGCACGACATTTCCCGATTCGGAGCAGAGGTTGTAAGGTTTTCTCCACGTCAGGCTGACCTTCTCCTTGTCGCCGGAACAATCACTTATAAGCAGGCACCAATACTCAAGCGTATCTATGAGCAGATGCCTGAGCCTAAGTGGGTCGTTTCAATCGGTGCATGTGCCAGCTCAGGTGGAGTGTATGACAATTACTGTACCGTGCAGGGAATAGATACAATTATTCCCGTGGATGTGTACATTTCAGGTTGTCCTCCGCGACCGGAAGCTATTCTGGATGCTCTTATTAAAATCCAGGAACAGATTAAAGGCGAAAGCGTCCTGCAAGACCGCCATAAAGACTTCAAAGGGATTCTCGACTGATATGAATGCGACGGCTTTAGAAAAAATCCAAGCCGCGTTTCCTGATGCAAGCTGTACAGTTGCTCTGGATTCAGTGGTTATTGACGTTCAGCCCGAAAACCTGGAGAACACGCTTTCCCGGCTAAAAAATGAACCGGAATTAAATTGTGGTCTTCTTGCGGATGTTACAGCAATAGATTACCTCGATTACCCGGATCCCCAGGAAACAAGGTATAGAGTAGTCTACACCCTGCGTAACTGGCAGGATAATCTGCTCGTCCAGGTTCGTACGCCGGTTGCAGATCCAGAAGAAGGAGTACCAACCGCCAGTCATTTATGGGCAGCGGCCCTCTGGGGAGAAAGAGAAGCTTACGACCAGTATGGAATAAACTTCATTGGTCACCCGGATCTTCGACGGATACTCAACCATTGGCAGTTTAAGGGACACCCCTTAAGAAAAGATTACCCGATAGACCAGCGTCAGATCTGTTATGAGTCAGACAGCATGGAGAAGGAAATCAGGGCAAGTCTTGCCAAGAATGGTGTCGACGATGAAACCATGGAGGATATTAACACTGAGGTAATGTTTCTCAATCTTGGCCCTTCCCATCCTGCGACACACGGCGCAATTCGGATCCTGGCGGCCCTTGATGGAGAAACGATTTTAGCCAATGTACCTGAGATTGGATATCTCCACAGGGGATTTGAGAAAAATTCGGAGAGGATGACCTACAATCAGATCATTCCCATGACCGATAGGCTGAACTACTGTTCGTCGATGATTAATAACATCGCCTATGTAAAGGCTATTGAATCCTGGATCGGAGTGGAAATCACTGAACGCGCACAGTTTATGCGGGTTCTGCTCACCGAGTTTTACAGGGTCCTTGATCATCTTGTATGTCAAGCTGCAGCTCTCGTTGATATGGGTGGTCTTACCAATTACTGGTATCTCTACAATGAGAAAGAGGCTGCCTATGATTTCATCAGTCGACTGACCGGGGCTCGCCTCACCAGCTCTTTCACCCGTATAGGTGGAATGTATCGCGACTTCTACGACGGCTGGCAGGAAGATATGGAGTTCCACATCCTGGCAATCGAGAAAGGAATTGGCGATGCACTAAAGCTAGTTGATACCAACAGAATCGTCCACGACCGAACCCAGGGGGTTTGTGTCTTCTCAGCGGAAGATGCACTGAGTTTTGGTCTAACAGGGCCAACACTTCGAGCAAGTGGAGTCCCCTACGACCTGCGTAAGGACGCACCCTACTATAATTACGAATCTTTTGATTTTGAGGTTCCTGTAGGTAGTAACGGTGATTTATACGATAGATTTATGATCCGTTTTCATGAGATGGAACAGTCCATCAGGATTATCCGTCAGATCATGAAAAAGATACCTGGAGGTCCTGTTAACGTGGACGACAGTCAGGTTTTTCTCCCGCCTAAGGAGAAAGTATACGGCAACATTGAAGGACTAGCCAACCACTTTAAACTGGTCTTTGAGGGTGTTAAGACACCTGCCGGAGAATGGTATGACGCCTTTGAGGCTGCCAACGGGGAATTAGGATTCCATTTCGTATCCGATGGATCCGGTACACCATATAAACTAAAAGTACGGCCGCCATGTTTTTATACCATGGGCGCCTTCCATAAAATGGTTGAGGGGAACATGATTGCCGACGCAGTCTGTAACCTCAGTTGCCTCAACATAATCGGTGGGGAGTTGGACAGATGAGCGATCGTTCACAACTGATTTCTACAGGAGAACCATTCCAATTTGATAAGGAAAGAGATGCGGAATTTGAGCGTCTTGTTAAACGGTATCCTACAAGAGAATCTATGATTCTTCCTTCTCTCTGGTTGACTCAAGAGCAGGAAGGCTGGATAAGCCAGGAGGCGATCGCCTACATTGCAGACAGGATTGGCACCTTTGCCACCAAGGTATACGAGGCCGCGACCTTCTATACCATGTACCATCTGCATCCAATGGGCGAGTACCATATCTGTGTCTGTCGAACCCTTTCCTGCTGGCTTCGCGGCAAGCAGGATATTGTAGATTACCTGCGTGATGAGATTGGTGTCACCCCCGGGAAAATCACCGAGGATGGCAGATACAGTCTTGAAGAAGTTGAGTGCCTTGGCCACTGCGGTACTGCTCCGGTTGTCCAGCTCAATGGCGAATTCCACGAAGACATGGACGTGGAAAAACTTAAAACTCTGCTGGCGACATTGAAATAGGGAGGCGTACGAATATGGAAGTTAAAATTCTAAGTGCCAAATTCGATATCGAAGGCGCCAATAAGCTGGAGACAGCGAAGAAACATGGTGCATACGCGACCCTCGATAAAGTATTTGCAATGCAACCCCAAGAGGTCATTGAAGAGGTTAAAAACAGTGGCCTCCGAGGTAGGGGAGGAGCTGGTTTTCCAGCAGGTGTTAAATGGGGTTTCCTGCCCAAAGATACCGGAAAACCTGTGTATCTGGCCGTCAACTCGGATGAGTCTGAGCCTGCGACATTTAAAGATCGCTATATCCTCGTTCAAGATCCCCATATGATGATAGAAGGCATCATCATATGTAGTTATGCCATCGGCTCCCACGATACCTACATCTATATTCGCGGAGAGTACACGAGCCAGGTAAAAGTTCTCCAGGCTGCCATTGATGAAGCCTACGAAGCTGGCTACTTGGGCGATAAAGTTAATGGCAATGACTTCAGGATTGACGTAACAGTTCATCGCGGGGCTGGGGCTTACGTGTGTGGTGAGGAGACAGCGCTTCTTGAATCCGTGGAGGGTAAGAAAGGCCAACCAAGATCTAAGCCGCCGTTCCCTGCGGTATCCGGCCTTTATGACTGCCCAACCATTATAAACAACGTTCAAAGTATCGCATCCTTACCCTTTATTATGGAAAATGGTGCGGACGCTTACAAGGCCTACGGTACGGAAAAGAGCTCCGGCACCCATCTCTTCGGTATTTCCGGGCATGTGGAAAAACCGGGTATGTACGAACTCCCACTTGGACTGCCGCTACTTGAAGTACTGGACAAGGTTGCTGGCGGAGTATGGAAGGGCAGAAAACTAAAGGGTGTTATTCCTGGTGGAAGCTCTACGCCGGTACTGCTCCCGGAAGAGGCGAAAACAGTAACACTTGACTACGAATCAATGGCTGAACATAAAACAATGTTCGGTTCTGGTGGAATTGTTGTTCTAGATGAAACGGTAGATATCGTTGAGCTTGTACAAAATCTGATCCACTTTTACCACCACGAATCCTGCGGTCAGTGCACTCCCTGTAGGGAGGGCCTTGGCTGGATGAAGAAGATCAATCAGAAAATACTCGACGGCAAAGGCACAATGGAAGACGTAAATTTGTTGCGCGAGCTTTGCGATAATATAGAAATGAAAACCGTCTGTGTCCTCTCTGCTGCATGCACCATGCCGGTGCGTAGCTATCTGGACAAATTCAGGCACGAGTTTGAGGCGTATGTCACAGCTAAAGAACCAGCAGTAGCAGAAGCTAAATAGGAATAGGGCATCCCATGGCTGACAAGATTAAACTATTTGTAAACGGAGAAGAGGTCGAAGTCGAAAAGGGTAAAAACCTGGTCGACGCTGTCGGTGCGGTTGGCATCGAAATTCCTCACCTCTGTTACCATCCGGCTCTTGGTGCCGATGGTAACTGTCGTATGTGTCTGGTAGGGCTTGAAGAGGGTGGTCCGCCACTGGTTCCAGCTTGCAAGACCCCTGCCCAAGAGGGAATGAAGGTCCTGCTTGATGCAGAACATATTAGAAAAATCCAGCATGATGTGATGGAATTTGAGCTTATAAATCATCCCATCGATTGCCCCGTCTGTGATCAGGCAGGTGAATGTAAACTGCAGGATTACTATATGTCCTATGACCAGAAGGAAAGCCGGATGACGGTTCCTCAGGTCACAAAAAACAAGAAAATGGATTTCGGCGGCGGTATTATCCATGACCAGGAGCGGTGCATTATCTGCGGAAGATGCGTCAGGTTCCTGCGCCAGATAACCAAAACCGGTGAGCTTGGCATTATCAACAGGACCGATACCACCAGGGTAAATATCTTCCCTGGCAGGCCTATTAATAATCGTTATGGGGTTAACGTCGTTGACCTTTGTCCAGTAGGAGCGATGACTAGTACTGATTTTCGCTTCAAACAGCGGGTCTGGTTTCTGAAAAAAGCTTTGGGAATCTGCCACGGCTGTTCTAAAGGTTGCAACATTTCCGTAGATCACAATAAGGAAAAAGGTAAAGACGATATCATCTACAGGTTTCGTCCACGGCTTAATGAGCAGGTGAACGGTTACTTTATCTGTGATGATGGACGCTTGAGTTACAAAAGTGAAAACGAAGACCGTCTTATAGCAGCACGCCATGGCAAGAATGAAAGGGCTCTCAGTGACGTGCTGACAGTGTGCGCCAAAGAGATTGATAAGAGTGCGAAAACAGCAATCCTTATTTCTCCGGACGCAACTCTTGAGCAAATGGTAGTTGTTAAGGCTCTTGCCGAAAAATTGAGCGCAAGCCTCTCTGGATTTAGTGATGGTTACATCCTTGACGGAGATGGTGACGATTACCTGATTCAGGATGACAAGGCTGCTAATAGAGCAGGTCTTGCGCTACTGGGGATTGACACCGATAAAGCTACCTTTGAAAGTAACCTTAAAGAGGCTGATCTTTTTATCAATTTTGGCAACGACCTCAACCTTTCTTATGAGCTATCCGCAATTAACAACCTCATGGGTGATACCAAAACAATCACCTGTGCAACCCATGATAATGAATATGTTGCCCAGGCGAGTATCACTCTGCCGATTGCTTCCTATTCTGAATATTCTGGATGCATAATCAATTGCGATAACATCCTGCAACAATTTGGAAAGGCGATTACCAAAAACAATGAGCTTCTTGCCATCTGCCAGATAGCGGCCCAACTGGGTAGCCCACTTCAAAGACCAGAAGAAGTGTATGCTGAGCTGCAGCAGAAAATCGGGGCGCTCAAGGAATTTCAACCTGCCAATATCCCGGCAGAAGGATTGAACCTAAACGATAGCGAGGGTGCAAATGTCACTGCTTGATTATGTAATGATTATCGTACGTGTCGCCTTCAGCGCCTTTGTACCACTCTGTTTCATAGCTGTCTGCGTATGGATGGAGCGACGGGGTGCTGGCTTTTTCCAGGATCGTTCAGGTCCGAACAGGGCTGATATCTTTGGTTTCCGGGCAGCAGGACTTGTTCAGAACGCCGCTGATGGGATAAAGCTCTTTTTTAAAGAAGACATTATCTCCGATCACATCAAACACAAATTTTTCTTTGTTCTTGCGCCTTTGATTGTTTTCTTTTGCGCTGTGATCTCCTTTGGTGTAGTGCCCTTTGCCGATACCCTGGTACTAGGCGGCAAGAGTTACATCATGCAAGGCATCCCAATGGAAACCGGTATTCTCTGGTTCCTGGCAATTGCCGGATTCAGTGTTTACGGAATCATCCTGGCCGGATGGTCTTCATCGAACAAGTACGGAATACTCGGATCTCTTCGTTCTGCAGCCCAGGTAATCAGTTACGAAATCCCCATGGGACTTGCAGTTGTCAGTCTACTGGTAGTCTACGGCACTATCAACCTGAGCGAAATGGCACAGTTTCAAGGTCAACTGCTCTTTGGCTTCATCCCAATGTGGGGAGCAGTGCTCCAACCACTTGGACTTGTAATCTTCGTCATAGCCGCTTTTGCCGAATGTAACAGAACACCTTTTGATCTAGCGGAAGGCGAGAGTGAAATCGTTGCCGGTTTCCACGTTGAATACAGTGCCATGAAATTTGCAGTGTTTTTCATGGGTGAGTATGTGGCGATGTTTGCCTCAAGTGCAATAATTGTCACTCTGTTCTTTGGCGGCTATCAGATTCCGTTTTTAGCTACCGCCACACTTATTAGCATCGCTAAACCGGTGGCCTTCCTGCTGATGGTCGGTTTACCAGTTGGAATGTACTTCTTTGCTGGTTGGATAAGAAGAAGTAATGTCAGTCATTACGAACGGGAGAACGACCCACGGGTATTTGAGGCAAATGTGTACATCAAATGCTTCTGGGGACTGGTTGTGATCATTGAGCTTGTACTGCTAGCAATTCTGTTATGCCAAGCTGGTGGTGCTATGGCCCATATCTTTGTGGCCCTATTACAGATCTGCACCTTCCTGGTAAAAGTTACCATGATGATTTTCGTGTACATCTGGGTACGCTGGACTTTGCCACGTTTTCGATATGATCAGCTACAAAAATTGGGATGGCAGGTGCTCTTACCATTGGCACTTCTGAACATCTTCATTACAAGCGCAATTGTCGTTGCATTGAGCTAAAGGAGGATGACATGGGTGCAAAAGTCAAAACATTTGAACGTAAAGGATCGAGCTTCATTGAACGGCTCTATCTCCCCGAGATTTTCAAGGGAATGGCTAGAACTTTTAGCCATCTCATAACAAATCTCAAAGACAACTCTAAACTGTATGTCAGGCATTATCCTGAGGTCAAACCGGAGATACCTGCACGTTGGCGTGGTCGTCATCGTTTGACTACACATGATGATGGCACAGTTAAATGTGTTGCCTGTTTTATGTGCCAGACGAACTGTCCTGCCGAATGTATTTCGATAGAGGCTGGTGAGCGACTGGACGACAAGGCAGAAAAAATGCCTGCTAGATTTAATATTGACCTGCTGCAGTGTATTTACTGTGGCTACTGCGTAGAGGCCTGTCCTCTAGATGCAATTCGTATGGATACCGGAATTTATTCTGTTATTGATAACAATAGAGAATCTCTCGTTCTCGGGCTCGAAGAGTTACTGCAGACTTCTGGAGCCTACTCAGAAGAAGAATACAAGAAAGGGGGCGCTTGATATCATGTTTGCCGAAGGGTTATTTTATGCGTTTTCAGCTCTATCAGTGCTAGGCGCCTTAGGACTTATACTTTTTCGTCACCCGATGCAAGGGGCTATGAGTCTGGTTGTGACAATGATTTCACTTGCGGGATTATATGCACTGTTATCCGCGAAACTCATTTTTGTCCTGCAACTTATCGTTTATGCCGGCGCTATCATGTCGCTAATCCTCTTTATTATCATGTTCCTTAATATTCAGGAATCAGATCTGCCGGTGGAAGAAGGGCGCTTTCTCTATTTGCTGGGCGGTGTTGTTGTGTTGGTCCCAGTAGCTTCTTTTCTCATCAAGGTGGTTAAGAGCCTGCCTGGAGTTGAAGCTACCATCGTTGGCAATGGCTTTGGCGGCGTTAAAGAGGTTGGACTGGTGCTCTTCCAGGACTGGTTGCTGCCATTTGAAATAGTATCAATTCTCCTGCTTGTAGCACTTATTGGTGCTGTCGTACTTGCAGGTAAGAGGAGGTTGAGCTAGTGATTCAGAATTATCTCATTCTCAGTGTCATTCTTTTCTGCCTGGGTATTTTAGGTGTTATCACCAGGAGGAATGTGTTTACGGTCTTCATGTCCATAGAGCTTATGCTCAACGCCGCTAATCTCGCATTTATTACCTTTTCAAGGCTCCATGAGAGCATGGACGGGCATGTACTTGCCATGATGGTTATGGCGGTGGCCGCAGCTGAAGCTGCACTTGCGCTGGCGGTAGTTATTCTGCTTCACAAGCACAAGGGTAAACTGGATACTAACGTATTCAGCCTCTTAAAAGGGTGATTTCATGGAACATACAGCTAACTATATTGGATTGATACCATTGCTGCCGCTTGTGGGGGCACTTGTAATCGGCCTTTTACACATGGCAACCTGCACTAAGGAACCTCTGTCAGAAAAACTGTACAGTGTTTTAGCCTGTATCGGTCCTCTTCTGTCGTTTTTTCTGGCACTGGTAGTTTTCTTTCAACTAAAAAGTATTACACCGGAAGAGCGCTTTCTAACCCACAATCTTTTTACCTGGTTTGCCGTCGGTGATTTACACGTAGATATGGCGTTTCTCGTGGATCCCCTCAGCGCTCTTTTCTTGCTTTTTGTTACCTTTATCGGCTCACTTATCCACATTTATTCCATAGGATATATGGCTGGTGATAAAAACTACGCTAAATTTTTCGCCTACCTCAATCTCTTTCTAGGATCCATGTTAATACTGGTTCTTGGTAGTGGTCCTGTGGTTATGTTTGTCGGTTGGGAAGGCGTTGGTCTCTGTTCCTATCTGCTCATCAGCTTTTACACAGAAGACACTGAAAATGTCATTGCCGGTAACAAAGCGTTTATCGTCAATCGAATCGGTGATCTTGGCTTTGTCCTTGGAATGTCTTTTCTCTTCTGGGCAATTGGCTCAGGTGGATTTGATTACCTCTCCCTCAAGGAAAATGCACACCACCTCACCGCAGGCGTGGGTATAGCAATATGTCTGCTCCTCTTTGTTGGTGCATGTGGTAAATCGGCACAGATTCCCCTCTATGTCTGGTTACCGGATGCCATGGCCGGCCCAACACCTGTATCAGCACTTATACATGCTGCCACCATGGTTACTGCCGGTGTCTACATGGTCGCCCGTTTCAGTTTTATTTATGCCCATTTTCCTATTGCCGGATCTGTTGTGGCGTGGGTGGGTATCCTTACAGCGCTGCTGGCAGCTATTTTTGGCATGTTTCAAAGTGACATTAAGAAAATCCTTGCCTACTCCACCGTCAGCCAGCTCGGTTATATGTTTGCCGGTGTCGGGGTTGCTGCATACTCTGCCGGGATTTTTCATGTTTTCACCCACGCCTTCTTTAAGGCCCTGCTCTTCCTCGGAGCTGGCTCAGTAATATACGCTCTGCACCATCAGCAGGATGTGTGGAAAATGGGTGGCCTTAAAAATAAATTACCGAAAACGTACGCAACCATGGTTATTGGCGCACTCGCTCTGGCCGGTTGTCCACCGTTCTCCGGTTTCTTTTCTAAAGACGAAATCCTCTTTTCCGCCCTCGCTAATGGTCACCCTGGAATCTGGTTTATCGGGGTGTTTGTTGCTGGAATGACGGCATATTACACCTTCCGTATGATCTTTCTCGTGTTCCATGGGCAACCAAGGGATAAAGAAGCCTACGATCACGCCCATGAACCTCCTGCGGTGATGACTGTTCCGTTGATCATTCTTGCCATTGGTGCTGCGTTGGTCGGTGTAATGAACCTCCCTGCTATCTTTGGCGGCAACATGGTTGTATCCCACTGGCTGGCACCCAGTGTTGTTGAGCATCACCCCCACGTAAGTGTATGGGTTGAGGTTTTTGCAATGCTTACAAGTGTAGCTGCCGTAGTAATCGGTATCACCATTGCCTTTAGAAAGTTTGGTGAAGGTGCTGAAGAGCCAGAATTTACCGGTTTTGCCAAGGCTGGATTCCATAAGTTTTACGTGGATGAGTTTTACCATGCAGTTCTGGTTCAACCATATAAGGCCTTTGGTTCAACGATCACTAAATTTCTTGAGCCAAACGTCACCGACAGTCATGTCAAATTTTCATCATGGCTCTATCAAAAAGTTGGTAACGCATTCAAGGCTTTCCAGGTTGGATATGTTCGAGTCTATGCAATTTACATGGTCATAGGGCTGAGTCTTATGAGCTTCTTCTTGTCTCAATCGATAAATTAGGTGAGGTGTAAGAATGTTTGAATACGCCCTTTCAGTCATGATCTTCCTGCCAATAGTGGCCGGATTGGCTCTACTCCTTTTCCCGGTAAGTAAGGGAACAGGCAGGGTAGTTGGATTTATCGTCTCGATGGTTATTCTCTTTATGGGAGTCGAGATGTTCATCGGCTTTACCGGCACATCCGGTATGGAATATGTTCAAAGCACGCCGTGGATTGCGTCCCTTGGCATCAGCTACAGTCTAGGTGTTGATGGGATAAGCCTGCTGGTTCTAATGGCGGGTACAATTCTCTTTCCCATGGCCGTCTCTATTTTCAAAACAGAGAGCAAAGGATTTTACGGTAATCTGCTGTTGACCCAGGGTGCTATGATTGGTGCTATCTGTGCCACCGATCTGGTGCTATTCTATATTTTTTGGGAAATCATGCTGCTGCCGATCTTCTTTATGATTGGCCTTTATGGTGGTCCCAACAAAATACCCGCAACCCTCAAGATCACTATTTACACCATCGCCGGTTCCCTGCTGATGCTTGCAGCTCTGATTTATGTAGGTGTTTCCTACCACAACCAGTTCGGGATCTGGACATTTAATATCGTTGAACTCAGCGCGCTTGACCTTGGTGGTGGATGGGCAGTACTTGCCTTTGCAATGTTTATGATTGCCTTTGCCATCAAAATCCCACTGTTTCCTTTCCACACCTGGTTGCCAGATGCGTATACCGAGGCACCTGCTTCCACAACCTTCGTTTTATCTGCCATCATGGCGAAGATTGGCGTGTACGGAGTCATTCGATTTGTAGTTCCCGTTTTTGAAGTCGAATTTGCGCGCTTTGCCGTACTGCTCTCTATGGCCGGCGTTGTTGGAATGATGTATTGCGGTTTTGCCGCAATAGCGCAGAAAGATATGAAGAGAATGCTGGCATTTTCTTCCGCTTCTCATATGGGTATAATCGCCCTGGGTGTTTTCTGCATGAACGTGCAGGCGCTCACAGGGACATTGTTTCAGATTGCTGCCCATGCCACCAGTACAGGGGTGTTATTCCTCTTCGTTGGTCTTATGGAAGAGAGAATGAAAACCAGAAATATTGGAGATTTAGGCGGCATTGCCTATCGGGCTCCTGTTTTTGCCACCCTGTTTGCCATCGCTATGCTCGCATCAGTTGGATTGCCAGGCACAAGTGGCTTTATAGGCGAGTTTCTGATTATTCTTGGTGCTATTAAGTTTAACGCTTTTATCGGCTTTCTTGCTGGAACTACCCTGGTCATTGGTGTTTGTTACATGCTCTGGATGTTCCAACGGGTGTTTTTTGAAAAATCAAATGATACCACCGAAAAATTTGAAGATCTCAACCTTTCGGAGACTCTCACCTTTGTTCCGGTGATTTTATTGATTGTTGCCATGGGTGTGTTTCCCCAGGCATTTATAAAGAAAATTGAACCGGCAGCACAGCTGCAGGTGGCCAAGCTCTTTACCATGAGCCAGGCCCAGGTTGCCGATACTAAAACTGTCCCGACTCCAGGACACAACAACCATAAGAATTAAGCCAGGGTAACTACTATGCATGATTTTGTGTCACTACTGCCTCTTATCATCGTCGGTTCAGGCGCTATTCTGTTGATGCTTTTAGCCGCCTACGGAAAAATTGAGGTGAAACTTGCCGCGTTAATCAGTATGGCATTTTACGCCGCTGCATTTTTCGTCCAGCTCATTGCTGGTTGCGGTCCAGAAACGGTTTTGTTTCCCCATATCTTTAATGGAATGCTGGTTTCATCCAACTTTACCATGGCGGCATGTCTGGTTATCTTTGGCTGCGGCTTTTTTACCTCCATGACCGGACACAGCTATTTTAACATTAACCGCTTTTGTACCGTTGAATTCTACTCGGTTATGATGTTCAGTGTCTGTGGTATGGTTCTCCTCTCCATGGCCCAGGAATTAATCACCGCCTTTATCGCACTTGAAATCATGTCCCTTGCGATCTATATCCTGGTGGGTTATGACCGCAACAGCCTGACCGCTTCAGAGGCTATTTTCAAGTACTTGATGTTAGGCGCATTTGCTGGTGCCTTTTTCACCATGGGCAGTGCCCTCATTTATGGTGGAGTGGGCAGCACGAAATTTGCGGAAATCGGGCTATACATCGGTGCCAATTCCGCAGGAACGCCACTGTTGATTGGTGGAGTATTCCTGGTTTTTGTCGCCCTTCTATTCAAGGCGGCAGCCTTTCCATTCCACGCCTGGGTAATTGATGTCTACGATGGTGCCTCGGCCCCAGTGACAGGCTTTATGGCAACGGCCCTTAAGACCGCTACCTTTGCAATCTTTGCTAATTTCATCTCGCTGAGCGGTGGCCTCCACGGTGAATGGATCAATTTCCTCTTCTGGGTAGCAGTACTCACCATGTTTGGTGGTAACCTTGTTGCCATCGGACAATCTAACATTAAAAGAATGCTGGCCGCCTCTGGTATTGTCCACTCTGGGTATCTACTCATTGCACTGGTTGCAATCAGCACCGAGCAGTTCACTGGTTCAGTTATAGGCTATTATCTCGCGGCCTATGCGGTTGGAACCCTTGGAATGTTTGCTGCTCTTTCTTATCTTGGCGGAGAAGGTGAAAAACGAATCAATTTTGATGATTTTAAAGGACTCGCTAAAGTCCGGCCCTACTCGGCTGCAGCTATCGCCGTCTTCCTCCTTTCCATGGCAGGAATCCCGCCTACCGCTGGATTTATGGGCAAATTTTATGTAATCACCAGTGCAATTTCTGCAGGACAGATGGCACTTGCCGTACTTGGTGTTGTCTCAAGCATCCTTTCAATGTGGTATTATCTGCGATTAATAATTAATATGTATTTCCATGAGGCGGATGATAGCTTCGAGATCGAAGGATCTCCACTTGCTACTGCCAGCACTTTTGTTCTGGTCATTTGCGTCTTTGCAATTGGTCTCTATCCAATAGTGATATAACCCGAATAAATCGGAATTTTTTAAAATGCTTAGATAAGTACCTTCACCAAATTATTTTCTGCCACAAAAACACAGAAAATAATTTATAAGG
>JAAELB010000854.1 GCA_024227155.1 Desulfobulbaceae bacterium | reverse complement strand
TATCCATGTCAGGAAATGCCTTATGAACCTCGTAACCAACGCGTCGGAGGCTGTGGAGGAATCAGGACAAGTTACCATTGAGACTGAAAACAAAACCATTGATACCCAAATAACAACATGCCACGGAATAATTTATCCAGGAGCGTATGTTGTCGTATCTGTACAGGATTCGGGCGTTGGTATTTCTTTGCCTGAACTGAGTCGTATTTTTGAGCCTTTCTACTCCAAGAAAGAGCTCGGAAGAAGCGGAACCGGACTGGGCCTGGCAGTGGTTTGGAATACCATACAGGATCATGATGGAGGTATTAAAGTCACCTCCGATGAAAGTGGCTCAAGGTTTGAACTCTATTTCCCCCGTTCACTTGAAAACCTGCAAAGCGCGGGTCACCAGGCTGATATGGAAACATTTACGGGAAATGGGGAGTCTATTCTTGTGGTTGATGATGAATTGCAGCAGCGAGATATTGCTTCACAGCTGCTGGGGTCTCTTGGGTACAATGTAGAGAGTGTTACGTCAGGAGAGGCAGCTATAGAGTATGTGCGACAAAAGAAAGTTGACTTGGTTCTTCTGGATATGATTCTTGAATCAGGTATGAACGGGCTGCAGACCTATGAGGGGATCATCCAGCTGTATCCAGATCAAAAGGCGATTGTCATAAGTGGTTATTCAGCAAGTGATGATGTCAGGAGAACCCTAAAGATTGGAGCTGGAAGCTTTATCAATAAACCATATACCGCAGAGCAACTTGCCAGAGCGGTGTTCTGCGAGCTTGAAAAAACTCCTAAAGCTTACTGATTTTTTAATCGTATTGCAGCAATAAAAGCCTACCTTCCCCTACGCGTAACAATTGCTTGTTTAACTTATTCTATGTGTTTGGATATGATCTTATCATAGACTCCGTTTTGTTTTATTCTGTCAAACGCCTTGGTAAAACTTTCTACAACAGAGTCGTCAGTATCTTTGTTGAATCCCATATATTCATCAAACTGACCTTTAAGTGACACAACCTTTTCTGTTTCATTCAGCCGGTGCCCTTCTTTTCGCAAATAATATGCGAGAACCAGATCCGTGGAGCAGATCAGGTCGACCCGCTGAAGCAAAAATTTTTTTACATTTTTAATCTCGTCAGAGGCCTGATCAATATTTTTTCCGATTTCAAAACCAGCATTCAGAAGCTTTTTTTCGGAAGCATACCCTCTGACAGTACCAACATTATAACGTTTGGCGTCTTCCAGTGCCCTGACCTG
>JAAELB010000853.1 GCA_024227155.1 Desulfobulbaceae bacterium | reverse complement strand
CACCTCATCTCTTTGCTGGAGAAACTCAGCAATTACCAGGCTGTTTTCACAGCTGGTTTTGACCCGAAGAGAAAGGGTTTCCAGCCCCAGAGTCTGCAGATATGCACTTTGGGGGGCCATGCACGAACCAAAGTTTCGATGTACTTCCATGCGAAGCCGGGCCAGAAAGGCCCCCTGTCCATATTTATGGTACTTTTTGATTGCCGGATTCTTCTTCCAATCATAGGTGCCCAGGTCTATAACAGCACCGCCGACACTCGTAGCACCCCCTGAGATGTATTTGGTTGTGGAGTGAAGAACCAGATGAACTCCAAATTCTTTCGCTTTAAAGAGATACGGGGTCGTCACTGTGCCGTCTACCATGACAATCACTCCGTATTGGTGTGCAATTTCAGAAATTACCTTAAAATCAGGTACAACCATCTGCGGATTGGTAATGGTCTCAACAAGAAGGATGCGTGTAGTTGAATCCACCGCTTTTGCAACCTCTTCCCTATTCCTGATATCGACAAATTTTGTCTTTACCCCGAAAGGTGCCAAGGTTTCCTTGAGCAGGGAGTAGGTGTTACCAAAGAGATGTTTTGAGGCAACAATACTATCGCCTTGTTGCAATAGCGCCAGAAAGGTTGTCGAAAGTGCAGCCATTCCGGATGAAAGGGCTATAGCTCCCAATCCATCTTCGAGCAGGGTCAGCTTCTTTTCAAAATGTTCTACTGTGGGATTAGTGATACGTGAATAGGCGTGGGCAGGTTTACGATAAGTAAAGGCCAGTTCCATATCCTCCGCCCCCTCAAAATCAAAGGCTACTCCTGAATAGACAGGAAACCTGATAGCATTGTGAGATTCACCATGCGCTCCACTACCATGCAAGGCGAGCGTTTCAAACCTTAGATCTATGTCTTTCATGCTTTCACGATCCTCCACCCATAAAATACAAAAATTCAACATTGTCATTCTCCTGCAAAACGGTCGTGGTAAAGACATCTTTTGCAAGAATTTCCTGATTAAGCTCCACAGAAACCATGTCTGGAGACTCAATTTTTCTCTCCTCCAACAGCTCTGTTACTGTGCAAGGGTCAGCCATTTCAGTTTTTTCTCCATTGATCATGATGTACATCCTAACTCTCCTTTTTTTATTGTTTAACCGGTAAGTATTGACTGGGAGCTATCCATCAAATCTGATAGTCTATAACCCTCTGATTTTGTTTTTCTATCTCTTTCTCCAGTAATTCCTTAAAGGTGATGTTGTCGATGATATCCGAGATTGCATCTTCAACCTCAACCCAAATATCGCGGAATACGCATGCAGAGGCAAAACTACAGCTTTCCTCAAGCCCCTCTGCAATACAGGAGATGGGGTGAATGGGGCCTTCGACGAACCTGACCACTTCTCCGACAGATATTTCCTCCGGGGCTCTGGCTAAAAAATAGCCGCCCTTGGGGCCCAGTTTACTGAGAAGAAACCCTCCTTTTTTCAACAGGAGAAGCACTTGTTCCAGGAATTTGCGGGGTATATCCTGAGACTCAGCAATCTGCTTAATCTGGTCTGTGTCAGGATAAGTCCCTGAGAGATGCAAGATGATTTTTAATGAATAGTCTGTCTTATGTGAAATATGCATTCCTACTACTCCTTTGTCTACATTGTCTACCTGCAAAGTAGACTACTACATTGTGGTTGTCAATGAGTTTTTGGGAAAACCCGAATGATACTTTGCTACAACCCAGCATATTGCTTATTTTTCACATAATATCATGAATAGCTACTGAGCAAACATAGTGTTACATGCGACTGGATATCACGTGGAGTTATAGGATTCCAGAATAAGATCTGCTTATTTTTTGCTTAAAACCTGAGTGTGAGTTACAGTAGATGTGACACAGTGTGGTGCTTTAAAGGTACAACGATCCATTGGGAGCAATATCAAATGACCATAAAAAAACTCAATTGTTGGGAGTTCAGTAAATGCGGAAGAGAGCCGGCTGGCAAAAGAGTTGATGAACTTGGAGTGTGTCCTGCCGCCGTTGATACTTCATTTGATACTATCAATAGTGGTAAAAATGGTGGCAGGGTGTGCTGGGCAATAGCTGGGACTTTTTGCGAAGGCAGGATACAAGGTGCCTTTGCTGATAAACGTAAATCCTGTGTGAATTGCGAGTTTTTCAAAATGGTAAACAGTGAGGACGAGACAGACGAAACTCCATCACAATTGCTTAAATACCTCACCGACACTACAAATGATTCATTTCTGAATGAACTCAGTTATAAACGTGTCAAAGCGGGTGAAAGATTCCTGGTACAGGGAAACCGGGAAGAAACTGCCTATATCATTCAACAGGGAACCTGCCTGGCAGTGGTGGAAAAAGATGGTGTATTGCACCCCGCAGGCCATAGGGGCAAGGGAGACATCGTTGGAATTCGTGCCCTGTTTACTGGGGAACCGCGCAGTGCGCATGTTGAGGCAGAGACAGATTTACACCTATGGGTAGTGAACAAACAGCAGATTGATAATATTTCCAAAAGTGATCCTGAACTGCTGTCACTGTTAACAGAGATAGTGGCAAGACAATTTGACTCAAAACGGCCGGTTGCTGACAGGGAAATTGGCAAATATGTTGCAACGCATATCATCGGGCGCGGAGCATATTCTATTGTTTACAAAGCTGTTCACAAAGCGCTGAATATGCCTGTTGCAATAAAAATGATGCGCCATAATATGGTCGTTGATTCAGGCTTTCTTCTCAACCTCCATAAAGAAGCACGCATTATTGCCTCATTGAATCATGAGAATATCTTAGCCATCTATGACTATGAGGAGCGCTATAAAACCGTGTTTATCATCACGGAATACCTTGAAGGAGAATCGTTACAGGATCTTCTGCAGCGACTCAGGGTTATCCCTCCGGCATTGGCGATCTCATATATTTATCAAATCTGTAAAGGGCTGGCTTACGCTCATGAAAAAGGAATTGTCCATCGTGACATCAACCCTGCAAATGTGATGGTTCTTCCAAATGATCGCATCAAAATTCTCGATTTCGGCCTTGCATGTCATCTGGGAACTGAGGATGAACATATCGGAGGTGTCCTGGCATATCAAGCACCGGAGTTACTGGAGGGAGAGGCGGCAGATCAGCGCAGTGACATGTATTCTTTGGGAATTACTGCATATGAGCTTATAACTGGACAAAAGCCTTTTGACGATAAGGAAATAAGTGAGATGTTTCGCCTGGGTGCCTCTCGTGATATTAGTGATCCCGCCCTGCTTGTCCCGGATACTCTGCCAGAGTTGCGTGAGTTTATCTTGAAGGCATGTCAGCACGAACAGACAAAACGTTATCAAAGTGTACCTGAGGCAATAGAAACACTGCGGCCAGCAATTTCTCAGGGCATTAAAGATGATTCAAAGAGCGGCAAAAGAAGAAACCTGACAACGGTAATCCTGCGATATGATAAGGAAAAACAGGCGACCCTCAATCGTTTACTGGCTGATTTCAGCATAAAAACGAATGCGATTGGTGTTGATCTAAAACTCGTGGATTTAAGCGATTAGTTAGAGGTACTATATGGAAAGAGCACAAGAGAGGACGCTATGAACCCACAAAAGCTGAATTGCTGGGAATATAAAAAATGTGGTAGAGAGCCCGGTGGAAGTAAAGCTGATCAAGATGGAGTCTGCCCGGCTGCAATCCAAAAGACCTTTGATAGCTTCAACCATGGTATTAACGCAGGCCGGACATGCTGGCTTGTGGCAGGGACCTTTTGTGACGGTCAGCTTTCAGGGACATTTGCAGAAAAAATTGATACCTGCAGGAATTGTGATTTTTATAAAAAGATACAGGCAGACGAGCATTCGTTCAGTATTGAAGAAGAAAATATCAATCTCTATGCGGCAACACACATCGGCCTGGTTCGAAAAGCCAATGAAGATCGTTATTTGGTAAAAAAGTTCACAGACGACAGCCTTCTTTTTGCAGTGGCCGATGGCATGGGTGGTCAGGCTGCTGGCGATCAGGCTGCTGAAATTCTCAGGGGACGATTGGCGAATATGCCACTTATTCCTGCTGGAAAAGAAGCAGAGACTCTGTCAAACCTCGCGAAGGAAACAGATAGAATTCTCATCGAAACCGGTGAAAGGCAAAAAGAGCTTGAAGGTTTGGGAACAACCTTGCTCTGCGTTTTCTTAAGAGATGGCAGAGCTCACTGGGTGCATGTAGGAGACAGTCGTTTCAGCATCTTGCGAAGAGGAGAGTTGCTGCAGATCACCCAGGATCAGAATCTTGCCAGATATTTGCTGGAAGAGGGTGAGATTACCCCTGAAGAGGTGCCTGAGCACTATTCAAGAAATATACTTGATCAGGCTCTGGGCAATGCCATGGAGGAGCCTGAAACAGGTGCAGAACTCCTTGAAACACATGACATTCTGCTGTTATCCACGGATGGTTTCCATAATCTTGTTTTACCTGATGCCATTATTTCTGAACTTCAACGAAAGATAGATTTAAAAACCCGGGCAACTTCTCTTGTAAAACTTGCCCTCAAAAGAGGTGGGACAGATAATATTACCATTGTTATGGCAGAAATATGTGATATCCGAGATAGTTAGTGTCAGATGCCCACAAAAGCTTATTTCAGATGCCCCCTTTAGCCAGGAGTAGACATATGACAACTCCCAAAAATGAAGACTGCAACAAGTGGGAAATTGACATTTCCGACGACGACATTTTTGCAGCAATGAAAGATATGGAAGGGTTCATTGACATTACACTCAGTGACTTCCGGGAACTGTACCACTTTGCTTTCAAACATGCGCGGGAACGATTATTATCAGCTCACAGCGCAAAAGATATCATGTCTTCCGAGGTCATCTCTGTAACCGAAGATACCCGGTTGCCTGCAGTAGTAGAAACCATGGCCAAAAACAGCATTTCCGGTGTACCTGTGGTCAACAGCCGCATGGTTGTTTCAGGTATTGTCTCCGAGAAAGATATTCTCCACCACATGGGCGATGAAGGACCCAAATCCTTAATGGGAATATTGACAGAATGCTTGGCTACAAAACGATGTTTCGCCACGGCCCTGAAAGGCCTTGCCGTAAAAAACATTATGAGTTCACCCTCGATAACTGGGTTTGCTGAAACCACTGTTTTTGAAATAAACTGCATACTCACAAAACATAACATCAACAGGGTGCCAATAGTTAACCAGAATGGAGAACTGATTGGTATTGTTTCAAGGGCAGATGTTCTCAAGGCGCAATTTCGAAACCACGAGAGATAACAAATGGAATATTTTCGCAAAATGAAAGGCATTTCCAAAAGTCCGCCCAGAGTCTCCATTTTTGAAATTCTCTGGTCCTGGCTTGGTGCCTTTTTGGGAATAGGCGCGGTATCATATATCAACTTCAACCTGCTTGAATCAACTGATTTCCTAATGATTATTGGCTCCTTCGGTGCCTCTGCAGTTCTCATCTATGGCGCTGTGAGGAGCCCTCTTGCCCAGCCCAGGAATCTCATTGGGGGGCATATCATCTCCGCAATCATAGGTGTAACCTGTTACAAATTATTCCCTTCCGAATTATGGCTGGCATCGTCTCTTGCCGTTGCAACCTCAATAGCAGCCATGCATGCCACAAAAACCCTGCACCCTCCCGGAGGTGCAACATCACTCATTGCCGTCATCGGCAGTACAAAAATCCACAATCTTGGTTACCTCTATGTCCTTCTACCGGTTGGAGTAGGCGCCATCATCATGTTGGTAATAGCGCTGCTGATAAACAACATTCCCAAGAATCGCAGATACCCTGAATTCTGGTAATGGGAACATAGAAGGGCTTTAATTTTGCCTCAAAAATCGACTCTTTTATACCACGTCATCCCAGCAGGCTTTTAGCCGGGATCCAGAAACATCACCATTGCTTGGATTCCGGCTAAAAGCCTGCCGGAATGACGAATCGAAATGTCCAGTTTTTCTTTATATCACTGCTGTTACCTGGTGTGAAAAGAGGGCAACATGCAAAATTTACGAGGTCTGTAGTAGCTTTTCAGACACAACACTCCTTACCCCTCGTCCTCCTTTCCCTCCAAGGTGCATCTATTCAATGTATTGAGAGTAACCTGCATAGCAGGCTGTGTAATTACAGCCCGCTATGCGTAATTAATTTTCATGAAATGTTTTGTTTGCAACCATTTTTCATAACCGAGAAGTGCTTTTCATGTCACAATGGATTTAATGACTGGAAAAGGAATTCATGAAAATGGCTAGATATAATCACAATTCACACACTGGAACCGTTTTTCCTGATTTTTCTATTCCAGTAAAAGGTTCCTCTCTAGCTGGTTACGCTGCGCTGATTGACGAGCATGAGCTTAGAGTGGCTGCGTGAGGAGCAATTAGATCTTGAAGACGTTATAAAATTTTAAATAGCATTGAAAAACTCTCATCAATCAAATTTCCAATCTCTCCAAAATGAGAAAAACACCTTTAAAAAGATAGGACAAATCAGAATACAAATTCCCATTTTGTTTTGGATGTTTTGGGAATTTTTACTAGACTAAAAAACTCCTCAGAAGCGGTGGAGATAACTTCACTCACCATCAACCAACCTCAACACATACCCAAGCCACACATCATCTATCCGGAGTTTTGAAGTACTACGGGTGAAACGTACTATCTCAAGATTAATATCTGCAAAAATCGATTCAAGTTCCTCCCTTGACCACAGAGTAAAAACTCGCCCATCTTTAAACGTCTTGCTACCACTACCCTCTTTCAGGGTAAGAAGAACACAACCTGACTGGACGAGTGCCTGACATATTGACCTGAAAATGGCAGGGAGTTCCGGTTTTGATAAATGGACTAATGCACCCACAAGAACAAGTGCATCAAATTGGAGACTCGAAAAATCATATCTACAAAAATCTCCCTCAATGACAGGACAATGGGAGTGTCTTCGAGCCATGGCAGCAAGGTTTGGTGACCGCTCAAACCCGGTTGGTTTAAATCCACGCTCTGACAACCAACGTAAATCACGACCTGAGCCACATCCTATATCAAGAACCTTTGCTCCTGGCAGCAGAATATCGGCAAGTGGATAGAGAAATGAAGACGGTTCGATATCGACTGTACTGTGAAAGTAATCTTCACAATTAGCTTCATAAAAATCCGTCATTTATTAACACCAGCAATTAAAGAACACACTCTACTTCACCTCTTACAAAGTGCTTTTATTTCCCACACCACTGCTCCTCACAAAGTACTCCGTTATCGTCAGGGAATTCATTCTCAATAGCTGGTGGTATTTTCTGGACTTCAGACATCGTAAATGAGCTTTAATTTTGCCTCGAAAAAAATGGACTCTTTTATACCACGTCATCCCGGCAGGCTTTT
>JAAELB010000852.1 GCA_024227155.1 Desulfobulbaceae bacterium | reverse complement strand
GGAGAGGCGGACGAAGAAGAGGATGAAGAGGAGGAAACCACACCGGACCCTAGTGCTAAGAAACAGAGAACTCAAACTAGTGTAGACCCCCCTCCCGGTCAGTCGACCACTCCAGCGGGGTCTACCACAAATTTTCCAGTAGGGACTTCTCAAACTGGCAATCAATCTTTGAGTGGCAATGGACAGAATGCCACCCAGCAATCTTTTCACCCACAAGGGCCTTTGTTTAGTGGATTTGCACAACAGCAATCCATGCCTGGTTTTTCACAGCAAGGAACTTTTGCTGCGAACAATCCACAAGGTGTTCAATTACCTAATCAGGTTTCGGCTCCATCTATGGATGCCACTCAGGGATTGGCAATTAAACAGCTCCCATATGGTCCTGGAGCCATCCCAATTGCTAGTACTAGTAATAATGTGTCAGCTGGTTACACAGCAAGTCAGTTGAATGTTAACAGGGCAATTGCCCAGGCTTTGGATCTGCAAAATGATGATACAGGTGAATGTCTTGATGATTTTCTTACTGAGGGTGTGTTGATTGATGATAAAATTAAATTGAAAATATGGAATGGGGATTACATTGATTTGGCCTTACTTAGAAAAAAGTTGCCTGACCCAGTTTACAGAGTAGACAATGTGTGCCCACATGTTATTCCCCCTCAAAACAAACTTCGCCCTCCCAGTAATATTAGTGATTGGGTTTCACTGTTTTCCATTTATGCTGAAATTTATGTCCAACAATGGACTGGTGCAGCAGGCGACATGTTTGCTTATATCAACAGAATTGCTGGTCTGCAAAAAACTGAGAGTGGGTTTATTTGGCGTCATTATGACGAACAATTCCGCAAAATTCAGTCTAAGTACAGAAACGATAAGAATAAAACAATGAAATTGTCTTGGGGTACGGTTCATTCAAAGATTTTATCTGGAGCCAAGGAGCTTGACCAGCTTGCGGTTCAAAATTTTCGAAAAAATCAAAATGCCTCTCAGTCCCCCCCTGCTCAAACTGCTGCGCGTGGCCAGTCCAATTCAAATGATTTCCAAAGTCCAAAAAATGGTACTTGTGATAGATACAACAAGGGTTCTTGTACTTTTAACCCATGTAGATATAAGCATGTGTGCGGTGTTTGTTTTAAACGACATCCTTCCATAAAATGCAGACAGAATTCGTCTGCCCAGCGTTCTGAGGGACAGCAGAATTCGAACCAGTGACCTCTTCCTCAAGTTTTGAGCGAGGAGGTCCCTGGTTCCACCAATGTTTGCACTTCAGCGACTGCCCAGGTTCTGGGGAGTCCAGACAAAAGTCTATCTTTTT
>JAAELB010000851.1 GCA_024227155.1 Desulfobulbaceae bacterium | reverse complement strand
TGCACTTTTGTAATTTCTTCAACATATTCAGGTTTTCTTTGGGACTTTAAAAAATCAGTTATATTTTTTATCTCTTTTTCTGAAACAAATGTTCCCTGAATTCTGATGAGCCTGCCTGTGCCAGGAGGAGAAAACAACATATCTCCATCACCTAAAAGGTTTTCAGAACCATTGGAATCAAGTATAGTTCGAGAGTCTATTCTTGAAGACACCTGAAATGAAATTCTTGTGGGGAAATTTGCTTTTATTATACCTGTTAAAACATTTACAGAAGGTCTCTGGGTCGCTAGTATCAAATGCATTCCAGCAGCTCTTGCCATCTGAGCAAGTCTGGTTAAAAGAACTTCCACATCTTTAGATGCAACCATCATAAGATCAGCAAATTCATCCACAATGATTACAATATAAGGCAATTTTTCTAAAAACCCCTTATCTTCAACATTTTTCTCATCATCTTTTATATTTTTAGTTTTTTTATTTTCTTCATCTACAAACTCATTGTACTGATCAATATTTCTTGTTCCAGTCTCA
>JAAELB010000850.1 GCA_024227155.1 Desulfobulbaceae bacterium | reverse complement strand
TCCAATGCAGCCGAAGCAATGCCCGAAGGAGGGGAAGTACTTATCACCACAACAATGCAGATCTTCGAAACCCCTTGGAGAGGTTTTGAGACAGTGGACGCCGGTGAGTATGTCGTCGTATCCATAGCCGATAAAGGAATTGGTATTTCCCAGGAAGACATGGAACGCGTTTTCGAACCCTTTTACACCAGAAAAAAAATGGGTAGGAGCGGAACTGGTCTTGGAATGGCAGTGGTGTGGGGCACGGTGAAAGACCATGATGGTTACATCGACATCCAAAGTATCACAGACAAAGGCACAACCTTTCGACTCTTTCTACCAACCACAGATGAAACACCGATCACAACTGATACTGTATTTACTCTTAATAAATATCGTGGCCAGAGGCAGAAGGTACTTGTAGTTGATGACTCTTCAATACAGAGAGAGATGGTCTCCAGGATACTTACAAAGTTAAACTACCACGTCGATACCGTGGAAAGTGGAGAAGCAGCCGTCGAGTATCTCAAATTACATAACGTAGAATTGCTGATACTTGATATGATAATGACTCCTGGAATAGATGGGCTTGAGACTTTTCGCAGGATTATGAAATTTAAAGCAAACCAGAGGACAATAGTTGCCAGCGGCTTTTCAGCAACGGATCGAGTTAAGGAAATTTTAAAAATATCTGGTGGGAAATATCTTAAGAAACCCTACTCCCTTGAAACACTTGGCCTCGCAGT
>JAAELB010000849.1 GCA_024227155.1 Desulfobulbaceae bacterium | reverse complement strand
GCCCTGCATGCCCTTAAAAACAACTCCTTTGATATGATTCTTTTAGATATAATGCTTCCTGACTATAAAGGCTACGATTTAATTCCAAAATTTAAAAATATTCATCCTGAAATTCATATAATCACTATGACCGGGCATAATTCCAGAGAGTTAGAGCTGAAAGTCAGAAGTCAGGGTATTTTATATTATATGGTTAAACCCATTGAAACAAAAAATTTCAAATTAATTCTCGATCATATTAAAAGTAAAATATAAAGCAGGAGCAGTTTACATAAAAAGAATTTTGATAATTTCATAAAATTTATCGCTAATAGCTTTCAAAAACAATTATCGCTATTAAAAGGAGGGATATAAAATGGATCAAGCCATTAAAGCCACAATAACCAAGCTCGGAAAGTATCTTACATTCACACTTGATGAGGAAGAATATGGTATCGGCATTCTTAAAGTAAAAGAAATTATTGGAATGATGGATATTACATCAGTGCCGCGAACTCCAGAATTCGTAAAAGGGGTTATCAATTTGCGTGGCAAGGTAATTCCAATTGTTGATTTGAGATTGAAATTCAACATGGAAGCTATTCCTTATTCAGAACGCACCTGTATTATTGTTGTTGAAATAGATTCG
>JAAELB010000848.1 GCA_024227155.1 Desulfobulbaceae bacterium | reverse complement strand
TGGCTCGAAATTACCACCTTTGCCGGAGCTTGTTTTGAGACGGTGGAAATAACAAAAGTTTCGGTAAAAACATCTTGAGCAAATGGTATTCGGTAAAGATACGTTCCTTGTCGAATCTCCAGATCTGCTCCCAGAGATATGCTGGATAGCGATAAGCTGATGAAGATAGAGACTGTCATTACGGCAACTAACTTCGTAGCAGATATCAGCTTCTCACTCTTACCAATCAAAGAAACTACGTTTCTTTTTATTTGTTTGCCGTTTTTCACCAATTTCTCAGGCCTCGACCTTGCTGCTTTTTACTGACATTTTTCTCTTGTTATAGACCCTCTGCCTGACCTTGTAGAGACGTGCTTTATGCGCATGATTTAGAATGAAACCAAAGGTGATTTCGATTTCATCAACGAGTTTTTTCAAGGTCAGTCGTTTCCCTTCCTCAAGGTTATTGAAGCGACTGAATGCATATCGCTCCCATTTGGTTTCAAAGTCTGCTGAATCTATTAGGTGCAGTCTTCGTTTTCTGGAAAAATGACGTAATTGACTTCGTAGAATCTCTCTTTTGCACCAGGTCTTTTCGAGTAGCCTTAGCCCCCAAAGATCTTTTTGTGACAGTGGGTTTTCTATCATTTCGTTCTTGACCATCCAGCGTAAAATTTTACGAGACAGCACCGATTGTTTGGCATACGTTTCGATGTCCATTTTCAATCCGGGTTATTGCATCATTTATAAGCCGTCTGACCCCTCTGGTGGAAATACCGAAATGCTCTCCAATTAGATCGGTATTCACAGGTGACGGTTGATTGAGTATCCATTTTGCGATCTGTCTTTGACGGGTAGTAAGGGAGCTAAGAGCTGTATCGATGACATGCTGGTCCAGTTCCTGATGTAGCCTGTCACCTCCATGGGTGAAGTTGATTTTTTCGGGATCGATACCGTCCACTACATTGATCCCCATGGTCATTTGAATGCAATGTGAACGGAATACGACCCTGAAATATCGGCCCATATTAGAGAGGTCTTTTTCGCTTTGACGCAAACTGGAGAGTGTCTGATAGGCGACGAGCAGGGCTTCGCTTTCCAGATCCTGAGAGTTGCAGCCCATGTGGGCGATGTACTGGGCGGCAATGCAGTTTATCAGTACCGGGTTGGATTTTATCCAAAGAGATGCAAGTGACCACGAGTCAGTGGGCCTCATCGAGATTGGAGCTCGTTTTTCGGCTTGTTTTGATTGCATGTTGAGAACGTAGTGCCCCCAATGGTTAAAATTATGATGGAAATTTGATGTTTCGTTTAATTACATGAACCTTGTCTTTTTCAGCTATTTCCCATGATTCAAACAGTTGGACGTTTGTCAGCTCGTCAAGGGCGCGACGGAGCTTGCTGCGGAAATCAGAAAGCCTTCCGTAACTGGAGCCGCAGAGAAGTTTAAGGGTGCTTACCTTTATGGGATACGGGGCTCTATGGCTGGAGTAGAATCCATGTAGCCATTTGGCGAGATCTGTCCTTAGTCGCCGCCGTTGCTGCCACTGGACCTGTGTCCAGCCTGCGTCAAAGAGCCTTGCCAGTTTGGGGTTGATTTTGAGCAGGTAGCAGCTTTCATCTGCACTGTAGTAGAACTCATCCACCAGTGACCCTGCGTAGGTGTAGGATTTTTCGTTAAAGCGATCCTTTATCTCAAAGGTTATTTCCAC
>JAAELB010000847.1 GCA_024227155.1 Desulfobulbaceae bacterium | reverse complement strand
TGAAAGAAAGGTTCCACGGTTGGCTCAAAGTGGATCTTGACCACCATCTGTGCTACTCTATCAGAAACTGAGGGAACAGGGAGCGGGCGGATACCGCCATCCGGCTTTTCGATCTCCACTCGCAGGACCGGTTTAGGGGTATAATGTCCTCCAAGAATGGCAGCGCGTATCTCCTGCCAACATTCACGGAAATGGTAAGGAAAGTCTCCAATGGTCACTCCATCAATGCCAGGTGCCCCTTTGTTTGACTTCACCTTCTTCCATGCCAGAGCTATGTTTTCAGTTGCTACGATACGCTCAAGTGAAAAGGGTTGTGAAGGTAGTTTTCCCGTAACGCGCATAGATGCTGCTCCCCCGGACGAGGTCGACACAGCTCTATAGCTTACGGATACGTTTCCTTGGTTCTTCATGTTCGGCCCTTCAGTGGGGTGAGTCTTCACAGCTTTTCTATTCACCGTGCTCGTTTCCAGCCGCCTGTCTACCTTTGGCGACGTCCTGCACCTACTACGGCCTCTGCTGACTCCTTAAAATCGGAAACGAAACGGGATAGACCTCCATAGCCGATCCCTTTGATTGTGGTGATTTGCTGCATTTCCACAAAGGTTGCAATATCCTTGAGGCTTGCATGAAGCGACTTTATTGAACTTGTCGAGAAACCGGTGACTTTACAATAGGCAAGGAAATCGGTAATGTACAATTTGAGCATAAGGTTATCCTCCTTTAGTCATGTGGCTAGTGGAATGCTAGGGTTTCCTTATGCTCTTCTTACAAACTTTTTCACCTTATAAAAACATCCTAAATTACCTCACTGCGGGGTTTATGGGTTAGTGCGCTATACCAAGGAAGAAGAAAGTGAATATTAAATATAGAATATTCTTTTTTATGTGCATTTTGATTGTTGTTTCGGCTACGGCATTTTCAGTCATTCTTTATAACACTCAAAGAAAAGCGCTTCTTGATGGAGTTAACAATAATCTCCTTACTGCAGCGTATGCTGCCCAAAATATCCTTCCTGACAATTATCACGATAACATTGTTGATGAGCATTCGGTTTCTAAAGCAGAATTTGACAAAATTGTAAACACAAACAATAGATTATGTCGAAAGCTCAACCTGCAATATATCTGGAGTGTTATGGTGATTGACGATCAAATCGTGTTCACTTCCTCAACGTCTCCAAGCATGGATGTCGAGAAAGACGACCATGCAAAGTTTTTTGATGTTCACCAAGATCCC
>JAAELB010000846.1 GCA_024227155.1 Desulfobulbaceae bacterium | reverse complement strand
TATTGTATCATCCTAGTATAGCTGATATCTGCCACACTGGTCACTGTACCACATTAGTTTTGGTGATATCAGCCTTATAGGTTACTGTACCAACCTATTATATTTGATATCAGCAATAATGATTACTGTGCCACCCTAGTGTAGGTGATATCAGCCATATTGGTTACTGTTCAACCCTATAACAGGTTATATCAGCCTTATTGGTTATTGTAACACCCTAGTATTTGTGATATCAGTCTTTCTGGTTACTGTGCATCGGTATCTTAGGTGATATTAGTCATATTGGTTACTGTACTATCCTAGTATAGGGAATATCAGCCATAGTGATTACTGTACCACACTAGTAAAGGTGATATCAGCCATATGGTTACTGTACCACTCTAGTATAGGATATATCAGCTTTACTGGTTACTGGTTAGGTTTTCTGGCAATATGATTGCTTTACCATCCTAGTATAGGAAGCATAAAACTTTTTTTGGTTCCTGCACCACCCTAGCAAAAGTGATTTCAGCCACAGT
>JAAELB010000845.1 GCA_024227155.1 Desulfobulbaceae bacterium | reverse complement strand
TAGAGGCCTTTACCAGGGAGAAGAGACTATTCAAGATAATATTTCAGAAGATACTTTTAATATATTAAATAATTTTTTTATCAATAATTCTGTTGCTTCCCAAGGATTTTTGAAAATGAAACCTGGACTGCTTGCATTAACTCTCAGCACTATTAAAATCGCTCAAATGGGCTTTTCTCCAGAATATGGAATTGATATGTATTTTTGCCGAAAAGCAACAGAAGATAAATCCATTATCGAACTGGAGACAATGGAAGAACAGCTATCGCTTATATTGGATATGCCAAACCAAGACTCATATTTAAAATATACACTTCATGATTTAGAAAAATTTGATGAATTATTTGAAAAATTAATTAAATCCTGGCGCACTGGTGACCACAAAGCTATGGAAAACATTGCAATAAAACCATATGAAAAAGATTATGAGCTCCAGCCTATTTTTGAAAGAATGTATTATGACAGAAATATCAGGATGACTTCTAAAATAAAAAAATTTTTAAGAGGGAATCAAAAAGTTTTTGTTGTTGTTGGCGCAGCTCACTTGATTGGAGAAAAAGGAATTATACAACTTTTACAAAAAGAAAATTATAGTGTCAAGCAGCTATAGTAAATTAATCAGGCCTATATGAAGTATTGATTGAGTATCCATATCGGTCTTTGGGATCAAGGGGACGCAGGATCGAAATAAATATTTCTGACAAGGCAGAAATAGATTTTGTAATAGGAAATTTGTTACTGGCTTCTAAATTTTCTAATTTGATTTTAATACTGACTGTATATGGGGAGTTATAGCCATTTTGTAAAAACAATAATACAGTATCATCTATTTTTTCAGAACGAATGCTCATTTTATTATTCTTGTTCACATTTTTAATATATCCTGCATAATCTGTGTTATTTATGTGGCTACCAAAAATTACTTGAAAGTTTGATTTACCCTTATGTGTCGCATAATAGTATTTCCCTTCTTCTGGTTCTATTGAGTTTTGGTTATAATTGAGAAACCTTATTGGAATAGATTGTAACTCACTATAAATTTGAGGAACACTTACAGAAAAATG
>JAAELB010000844.1 GCA_024227155.1 Desulfobulbaceae bacterium | reverse complement strand
GATATTATCGGACGATACGGTGGTGATGAATTTATTATGTATTTATCTACTATTGAACCGGATGCATTGTTTGAAGTCGCTGAGAAGCTGAGAGAAAGAGTTGAAAAAAATAAAAAAGAATATGGGATACCAGTGACGGTTAGTATTGGTGCTGCCAGTCAAATATTAAAGGGAGATATTGATAAAGAAATGTTTGATTTGATAGATGCTGCCGACGTCTGTCTGTATAAGGCAAAAAAAAGTGGAAAAAATAAAGTTGTAGTTTGACTGCCTTAAAAAATAAAAACAAATATACTTGTCAAGTTTTCGGTAGCAGAAATAATATAGCAATGATAAATTCCAACAAAAATAACAGATTGGAATTTTAAGATGAACAAACTGACGTTTCAGGAAAAATATGATGCAATTGGCAGAAAAGACTCATTGTATGAAGGTGTTTTTATAACTGCTGTCAAGACAACAAAAATCTTTTGCCGGCCTGCTTGCCGAGCAAGAAAACCAAAACCTGAAAATGTGATT
>JAAELB010000843.1 GCA_024227155.1 Desulfobulbaceae bacterium | reverse complement strand
TAACCGCAGGATTAAGTGGTTTCTGGTCTTCTGAAGTAAGTTTTATAAAAGTTAAGAAAAAACCAACAGATTCTTCAAAACTATTTACTCTTTCTGAGAATGCTTTTGAAATTTTATTTTGTTTGAAGGCTTTTAATATTTCTTCTGGGTGAATTGTAAAAACACAATTATCTGCTTGTAGTTTATCACCATTATTAAGTACAAACGTTCCGACTTTTCTTTTTGCAACATCTTCACATGAAGAAATAAAAGAATTTGTTCTGATTTCGACATTATATTCTTTAAGTTTCTTTTTAAATCCTTTTATGAAAGCATTCCCGCCGTCTTTAACACGGGCTATTGATTCGTATAGACTATAAGTTACCCTTGCATGGTTAGCAAATGAAATTTCAGAAGGTTCAGTACCATGACACATTGAGAATGCGCTAAAAAGAGTTTTGAGTGTCTTGTTGTCAGTAAGAGAATCTAAAACAGCTTTTAGGCTTATAAAATCGTCTTCTAAGGGTTGCTGCATTTCAAAATCAGCTCTGATATTCATTGCTTTTGTGTTCTCTCGAACTTTTTTTATTTTTGAAAAATAAGTTGTAATTGCTTTTTCCTCATCAGGAAAATACGAGAGCATATCATTTTTATTTTGCTCAAAACCAGAATGAAATTCAAAGGATTTGTTTTGATTTTCAAAAATAAATCTATTGTCTTCAGGATTATTTACAAACTCTGGTTGAATATCCTCATTTAAAGATAAAACCGAAAGC
>JAAELB010000842.1 GCA_024227155.1 Desulfobulbaceae bacterium | reverse complement strand
TGATAACCTGATGCTTCAACTCTGGTGTAGGCACCAAAATCAACAAGATCACCATTTGCCATTACAACTTTCATTCCCAAAACAGCATCTCTTGTAGCACCATACTTAACTGAACGAACCCCACTTGCATTATTTCCTATCTCTCCACCAATTGTTGCAATACGGCTTGATGCAGGGGTAGGGGGGAAAAATACACCATATGGCTTTAATGCCATATTAAGATCATCATCAATAACTCCTGGTTCAACACGGCAATAAACATCTTCCATGTTGATTTCAAGTATGCGGTTCATTCCTTTCATGTCAAGGATTATACCGCCATTAGCAGGTACTGCCTGTCCACACATACCCGAACCACCACCTCTAGTTACTATAGGGATTTTATTTTTGTTTGCATACTTAACAATGTTTTGAACATGCTCAGTATGTTCGGGCCTAACTACTGCCCACGGCATGGCACTGTGCACTGAGGAATCAGAGCCATATATATAAAGGTCTGCCGGATCTGCCTTTACATTATTTTTGCCAACGATATTTTCTATTTCTGATAAAT
>JAAELB010000841.1 GCA_024227155.1 Desulfobulbaceae bacterium | reverse complement strand
GGAGAGTTCCTGAAGGTATTTTTTGTTGATGTTCCATGTGACTATTTCCAGAGGATTGGCCAATAGTGCACTGGAGGCATCAATCTTTTCCAGCACTTCTATAAACAACTCCGGGTCGTCCTGGTAGTCCCATGGTGATCGGATTATTACTACCTCATAGAAGTTCCAGTCTATATCCTTTTGTCGCCAGGGGACAGGAGTGACCTGCCAATCTATTTCCTTAAAAGGTGCATAGAGCAGGTTGTCGTAACATTCAAAATCTTCCAAACTATCCATGCTGAGAAAGGCACATTGTCTCATTGTTTTCCTCTGGAGTAAAAATCATCTTGCTACACATAAATACTGTTTACCGCTTTATTTTAGGTCAAACACTATACTCAAATAAAAAAAAGTCTCAACCCTCTAGGAGGATCAGTTTTTTAAGGTTGGGGGCAGCCCATTCTCTCTTTTGTGTTATTCATTTTTGAAGAGATGCTGGAAATGATGAGGATACCAATGAGGCCTCCTGAGGTGTTTAAAATGATATCCAAAAGACTTGACGATCTAGCTGGTAACCAGGCCTGGGATATT